>CAZHTX010000440.1:0-5148 GCA_964535475.1 uncultured Pirellulaceae bacterium | reverse complement strand
ATCGGTCTCGGGGGCACCACGCGCAAACTCCCTGCCCCGGTTGTTGGCCGCTGAACTGTTTGCGGCCGAATTATTTGCCGTTGAACGGTTGGCCGCTGAATTATTTGTTTCTGAGATGTTTGCCGGAATCGCTGCGGTGCGAGTGTTGGGAACTTTAAGCACGTTCTCCGACATCGAACTGAGTCGCAATTGGGGACCGAGCGTGAGCACTCCGCGATGTTTTGTGGCGGGGGCCGACGACGAGACGAACACGTTGGGCAATGGTAAATCCCACGGTTCGCTGATCAACGCAGCATTCCCAGGCCCAGGCTGGGTTGCCGCCGGGGAGTCTTCGTCGGATGACGGCCAGGGTGGAATTGGATACTGTCGGCTACCGCTCAGGACCAGAGTGTCACCACTTACGTTCTCGGCGATAAACTCCCAGACTTCGCCGCCACTCTCGGGGTCCTCGATTTGTGTTGCTCGCCAGGAGTCGCCATCTGCGATACCGCTGTTTTGACTCTGGTTGGTCGCCAAGCGTTGTTCCCACTGCATTGGCGGGCGTCCTTGGGAGGCCCCCAGACGAATCCGAACCGGCGGCGCGCCGGCGGACGGAACCCGGATGGCAAGCTGCACGCGTTCTTGAATTTTCCCCTGTTCGACGCGGACATCGACAGCCACGTCGGAGCTAAAATCTGCTGGCGGGCGTTTCAATCTTAAGGCGGGAGTTGCCAAGCCGCTGGAGCGGAACAGTAACGTATCTTCGCTGATCGCTCCCAACAACTCGGACACGCTTGCCGGCAATTCCGCTGCCGTGATTCGCAGCCCTTTCAACGCCGTGCCGGCTGCCCATTCAAAGTCTTTCGGCGGAACAACCGCCGCGGTCACTTGGGTGCGCTCGCCCAGCAAGCGAACAAACCAGCTGGGAGGTAGCTCGTAGGGTTGTCGCTGTACCTCGGGATCCAGCTGCCCCTCGATTCGCAGTTGCAATTGCCCGCCCTGAATCTCCTCGGGTTCTGGCCAGATTGTAAATTGGTCCTCACTGAGCGTGGGGCTGGGTGGTTCGATCACTCGATCGGATTCGCGGATCGAGACGGAAGTCACTCGCCAACCTGGCTGGAGGGCCAACTGCAGCGGTCGCGGGCCCGTCGCTCCCAACGCGATGATTCCCTGCCAGCGGGCTTGGATCGCATCATCAGTAACAGTCAGTCTCAAAGCTGCCGCAGAATTCTCCAATTGACTGGGCACGACCAGGCGAACGGCCGGTGGTCGCAAATCGGCCGGTCCAGTAAGTCGAAATTCACTCCGCTGTGTGCTTTCCGCGGTGCGATCGTCGACCAATTGCCAATTCCCCAGATTGCCGAATTCGGCCACTCGCAGCGGGCTTTGCACACGCAACAAAATCATGTTCTCGGTACAAATCGATTGATTAAACGCGCTGTCCAGTCGGACCCAGGGAAGCGTCTCGGCGAGGGGATTGCTGTCGGAAGTGGATTGTAAATTTAGCGGACTGACTCCCGAGATCTCAAAGCCAGTCGCCAATCCATTTCCGCCGTTGGAGCTGGTGCGGTTAAACTGCACGCGAACACCATCTTCGGCGGCAATCTCTTGCCAACGCACCGGCTGGCCGTTGACTCGGATTGCGGTAAGCCGGCCACCGGAACTTACGAACAGATCGGGCAGCGGCTCGCCCTCCGGCACGTCTAGCACTAATTTCGCGGTCCAGTCTAAGCCGTTTACGGTGGCGGTCGCATCGAGCCCTGATTGGCGAACCGCAAAATGCTTGAGCGTACTCCGGGAAACCGCGGTGGGACCGATCGCCAAGCGAATACGATTCAAGCCGCCAGCTTCGATGGCATACCAGATGTGTTGCTTTTCCAGCGTGGTACCAGCCGCTTCTGGTGGCGGACTCGGCAGCGTCGTCACGACCCCGTCTTGCGCGGTAAGCCGATAATTGGTGGGGATGCCGATCAACAGTCGTGTGCGACCGCAAGCTGGGATTTTTAAATCAAATTGATGGCGTCCGTCAGGGCCCAAAATGCCGCTGCGGGTCCAGCCGAAACGCAGGCGACAAGCTTTCGAGACCAATGCCTGCAAATGGCCATCGGGCTGCGAAAGCAATCTGGCCAGCTGGGACTTGGTGGCCGGGGAGCCTGGATCTTGGATCGCTAAATTAATCTCGCCAAGCGGCAAGACACCAGGAGTCGTGGCACGATGAGTAATATCCAGCAGCGATGCGTCCGCTTCGCTGATCAAGGCGTGACCATCGAAACGGGCCACGTAAACGGCGCTGACCAATTGCGGGCGTTGCTGTCCCGGTCGGGCGACTTCGCTGTTGCGAGCCAAAGCGGCTTCCAAATCCTCAATGTCGACTGGCCAATAAGAACGTGGCAGCAGATTGGAAGCTTGTGACTGGTAAAAATAAATCCGCCGAATCGGGCTGGAGCCAAGTGACTCGGGTAAACCAAACCGACTCGGCGGAGCGCTCGGCTCCGTCGCTGCTGGGCTACTTTCGGTTGGCAAACTAATTTGCGGCGGAACTGGCTCTGCGGCGGGATTGGCGAGTTGGCCGAATAGACTCGCCGCCAACGGCCCCAACACCCACAACCAACAAGCTAAGCAGCGCATCACGACTGGACTCCGGCCGCGCTGCCGCTGGGGACCGCGTCCTGAATTTGCGTCGTCCTCGGCTCAACATTGGAGCCGCTGTTGCGACGAGCCGCCGCGCTTCGTACCGATGAACCATCCGCCAAACCTCCCAGCACTGTCGCTCTGGGACGCCGGGTGAGTATCGCCCGCGTTCCCATCATGACAGCCACTAACAACATTGCCACGATCACCAATTGGCCGGCGATGACAGCCAAATCGGGTGCGACCCAGGCGAGGCCAGCCAACAAACAACCAGCGACGACGGCCACGACCGGATGGCGAAGCACGGGGTAATACAACAGAAAAGCAGTCGCCCCCAACACGATCGAAGCGATTGTCAGCCATAATAACGGCCGCCCCGACTCGTAAAACTCCAAAGCTCCCGGGTCAGAGGTGACTAACAAATATCGATTTCCGGTTTGCGTTTCCGGGGGACTGCCAGCATCCATCGAGTCCAACAGGTCGGCGTACGAACGAATGGGTACTCGGCGGACAAATAATCGATCATAGCGCCACACCATCAACTCGCTGGCACCCGACATGCTCCAAATCAAATGCCGGTCAGCGGCTAAGACCACATCCCAGTATGTTTTGCCAGTGCTGATCGGCAATTGCAAACGCGGCCGAATCGCGGTCGCCGGTCCGTTGCCATCATGAGCACTCCAGACGCGAATGTCGATCAACCTCGACTCCGTGGCAGGTTCCAAGGGAATTTCCAAACCGATCGAACTCTGCTCGAAATCAAACCGCTCTTCGCCATCCACGTACACTCTCACCACTGGCTGTTCGGATGCTTGCGGACCGCTGAGTGTTTCCTCCTCGGCGGCCGTGAAAGCAATGGGCAAACTTGGACTGCCGCCGCTAACATTAGCCACCAAACGGTCAAATCGCCTACCTCGTCCCAGTTCGCTTCGCATCAGCGCCCGTTCAATCACCGGGGCCCTCGCCAACTCGTCAACACGCGATTCCACCGTCACCATCACGACCGAATTGGTGCTTAAGTCGAGAGGTTCGCTGGGCGTCTGCTCCGCACCGCTAACGATCAACGATAAACCCGGCGACTCCACAATCCGCAAACCCAACTCCGGTTGCCACGAGCCACTCGGCAGGCTTGGCCGCGGTAAACGCATCTCGGCGCGAGCCCGCGGACGCTTGTTTTCCAAACTAGCTTCTGCCAACCGCAGCGGCAGGCTGCCAAGCAATCGAATGCGACATGGCTGGCTGGCTAGTTGCTCAGAATAAATCGCGTTGACTCCCGCGCTGAGTTCACTCCCGGAGGCCGGACGAATCACCGCCGGTTGCCCGTTGACGGTGACCTTCCACGTGCTGGGTTGCCCACCCGCTGCATCTGGCTGGCCCGCCGCATCTGGCTGGCCCGCCGCATCTGGCTGGCCCGCCGCATCTGGCTGGCCAGCCGCATCAGCATCAAACGAATCTAGCAACTCATACAACAGCTGCCCCTGATCGCCCACGTTGTCAATGGGCAATTGTCCCCGCAAGCTGCCTTGCGGCGTGACCAACCAGTCGGCAGTAACTCGCAAGCTCGATGCCTCGGCAACCATTTCCAGAGTGCCAGTAATGGTTGCTTCGGGGGACGTTTCTTTTAAGTATCCTCGATACTTTGGCGGTGGCCCGACACTTTGCAAACGATAACGAAAGGCCACCGGGCTGATCGCTTCGCCCGACTCGCGAGGTAATCGAATCAGGCCCTCGCTGGCGACGAGGTCCGTGATCAAGGAAAACCCAGCGTCGGGTTGAACTGACAATTGCCCGGGAGCCAGAATCACAGTGCGTTGGTCGAGGGTGCCAAGCCGAGGCAAGGGGAATTCCACGACAGTTTCGTTCTCAGTCGCCTCGATACGCCGGGCGGCAGTCCAGCGAACACCTACCGTACCATTTAAGGCCGGGGTCAATTCGCCCAACTCCAATTCCAGTTGACCGGGCCGATCCCCAAATGAATCATCCAGACTTCGCCCCGTCTCCAGATCCGATACATCAACCGTCTCCCACCCAGCAGCATCCACCAGCAGAGGCAAACCTTCCACAATCGTACCGGCCGCCATAATCTCAGCCTCCAGCGTGGCGGCCGTTTCGCTGACTCGAATGGTATAGTTATGGTCAATCCGCAACGGTTGCGTCTTGGCGGTCAACCAAATGGGCAACTCGAACGGTGCTCGGTCATACTGAAACAAATAAACACGAGCATCCGAGGTGTCGGCCGCTGAGCTTCGCCAAGCCGACCGCACGGCGGAACTTTGCAACCAACGCAGGCGATAATTTCGATCAGTACGAATCTCTAAGTCACCACGCTGGCGCACCGCCGCCGGCACCTCAACCGCCGACAACACCAACGGAGCCTCCGGTTTATATTCCCCGGCGGGCAACCGATACTCAACCGTCACCTTCAGCCGGCTGGATTGCTCGGTGTCATCCGGCGTGACTTGGATGATGCCACTCTGTGAACTCCGCAGAGCCAATTGGGCCCCGGCGGAACTCTGCAGCGGCTCGATGACTTCCGCT
>CAZHTX010000439.1:0-5158 GCA_964535475.1 uncultured Pirellulaceae bacterium | reverse complement strand
GCGCAATCGGAATCGCCTGAAGGTTAAACACCAGCGCACGCTGGTGTCCCGGCTTCAGCCGGCCAAGCGCAATCAGAATCGCCTGAAGGTTAAACACCAGCGCACGCTGGTGTCCCGGCTTTAGCCGGCCAAGCGCACCCCGGAATCGCCCAAACGCTAAACACCAGCGCACGCTGGCGGTTTGGGGGCCATCCACGCAATCTCTCGTTCCAGGGCATTCGCACGGTCCTGCAATTTAATCCCTGGGGAAGCGATTTACGAGTCCGCGGGTTGTTCGCAGAAATTTGAAAAAATCGACAAGTTGTCCCCCGCCCTGTCGACCGCTGGATCAATTTCAGTAACTCACCGACCTGACTCGAGTTGCGACTCGGCCGGCGAGCTATTTTGCCTATCTTAACAGCTCGGGGCCGTTGCGTAACTCGTTTATGAACAGCGACTTAGGTCCAATTGTTAATTTTCATTGACAAGCCGCTGAGGATCGCTAACATCACGGGCGTACAAGATGTAGTGCTGTCTGGCTCAGGTCGCTACTAGCCGTAGTAGGCATGCGACTTGCGTGACCGCTACATATCTCCACCGACATGCTTTGAACAAGGCGGATGGAACCACCCAGAT
Source organism: uncultured Pirellulaceae bacterium (assembly GCA_964535475.1). Taxonomy (GTDB): domain Bacteria; phylum Planctomycetota; class Planctomycetia; order Pirellulales; family Pirellulaceae; genus Laterigemmans. Next base: position 4,543 of record CAZHTX010000439.1, on the reverse strand, counting down.
TTGTCGTTGCACATCGCTAGGAAATGCGGTATACGTTAGTTCATGGCTCATCAGTTCCCGCGACTGGTTCTCTAATTCTCGAAACTGCCTGTTGGCTCGCCCGCATCCGCTCAGGTTGTCGGTTGGTCAAGGCCCAAGGATGATCATTCATGGCTCCCACGATTACGACTGCTGCCCCTCAAACCAAGACTTCAGCTCCCGGTGCCGACCAACCAAAATTGGATCATGGCGTGGAGTACGCTCGTCAGCGACTCACCCAAGCCTTGCGTGGCGAACGTGATGGTTTGAAGGTCGGTCCTACTTTCTGTCCGACCGATGTCGACTCGCCGTTCGACACCACGGCTTGGGAGTTGCGTTCGGCGACGATTAAAGACGAAACCGGGGCGGCTTTATTTGAGCAGCAAGATTGTGAGATTCCCGCCGCTTGGAGTCAGTTAGCCACGAACGTGGTCGTCAGCAAGTATTTTTACGGCGATCCCAAGAACAAGCAGGAGCGAGAGCGGAGTGTTCGTCAGTTGATCCATCGCGTGACTCGGACGATCACCGACTGGGGTTTGGCAGACGGTTATTTCGACTCGGCCGAGGATGGCGAGGCATTTTACCGCGATCTGTCTTGGCTTTGTTTGCACCAGCATGGTTCGTTCAACAGCCCGGTCTGGTTCAACGTTGGCTTGCACCATCAGTACGGCGTGGTCGGCACGAAATGCAATTGGCGTTGGGACCGTGAGACGGAGACGGTCGAGCAGCCCGAGAATCCTTACGAGTATCCGCAAGGGTCTGCCTGTTTCATTCAGAGCGTTGATGACAACATGGAAGACATCATGCAACTCGCTTGCAGCGAAGCGATGTTGTTCAAATTTGGTTCGGGGACGGGAACCGATTTGTCGACGATCCGTTCGCAGCGCGAGCGACTTTCGGGGGGCGGGACGCCATCGGGACCGTTATCGTTCATGCGAGTCTATGATTCGATCGCCGGGGTGATCAAATCGGGTGGCAAGACGCGGCGGGCGGCCAAGATGCAGTCCTTGAAAGTCTGGCACCCGGACATTTTGGAATTTATTGAGTGCAAGTGGCGTGAAGAGAAGAAAGCCCATGCGCTCATCCGCGAGGGTTACGATTCGAACTTTAACGGCGAAGCTTACGCGTCGGTCTGTTTCCAGAACGCTAACCTTTCGGTCCGTGTCACGGATCCCTTTATGGAAGCGGTTCGCGACGGACGACGCTGGCAAACCAAGTGGGTCAGCGACAAGGCGACTGGATTGCCTCCTGAGTATGACTCCAAGGAACTGCTGAACCAGATGGCCGATTGTGCTTGGCACTGCGGCGACCCCGGCATTCAGTATGACACCACGATCAACAAGTGGCACACCTGTCCCAACTCGGGGCGGATCAACGCCAGCAATCCTTGCTCGGAATATATGTTCCTGGACGACACGGCTTGCAATTTGGCCAGCATGAACTTGATGAAGTTCACCGATGCGGATGGCAAGTTTGATGTAGAGCGTTTCCAAGCGGCTTCGCGATTGTTCTTTATTGCTCAAGAAATCTTGGTCGATCACGCCAGTTATCCGACCAGTGAGATTGCCGCCAACAGCCATCGTTTCCGGCCGCTTGGTTTGGGGTATTCCAATCTGGGCAGCGTGATCATGAGCAACGGTTTGGCTTATGATTCCGACGGCGCGCGGGGGATGTGTGGTTCTTTGACCGCCCTGTTGCACGGGACGGCTAATTTGACCAGCGCTGAATTGGCATCGGTGGTGGGGCCGTTTGACGGTTACCGTGAGAATGAAAAGCCGATGTTGAAAGTGATGCGGATGCATCGCGATGCGGTCGAGCAGGTCAACGATGACGGGCCGGCGGAATTGAAGGCCGCGGCTCGCAAGTTGTGGGACAAAGTCATTGAGTTGGGTGATCGCCATGGGTTCCGCAATGCCCAGGCAACCGTGTTGGCACCCACCGGCACCATCTCTTTCATGATGGATTGTGACACCACCGGCATCGAGCCTGACATTGCCTTGGTCAAGTACAAGCAATTGGCCGGCGGCGGGATGTTGAAGATTGTCAACAACATGGTTCCTAATGGGCTGCGAAAGTTGGGTTATAACCAACATCAAATCGAAGCCATCGTGGCGTTCATCAACGAAAACGACACGATCGAAGGGGCTCCCGAGTTGGAAGATGATCACTTGTCGGTATTTGATTGTGCATTCAAGCCGGCCGGTGGTGTTCGCAGTATTCCTTGGCAAGCTCACGTCACCATGATGGCCGCTGCTCAGCCATTCTTGTCGGGAGCGATCAGCAAAACTGTCAACATGCCCAGCGACGTGACCGCGCAAGATATCGCGGATGCTTATTTCTGGGGCTGGCAATTAGGCCTCAAGGCGATCGCCATCTACCGCGACGGTTCCAAGCAATCGCAACCGCTGAACACGACCGACGGCAAGGGTGCGGAAGCGGGCGAAGAGAAAGTTATCACCAAGACGGTTGAGAAAGTTGTCTTCAAGCCGCGTCGTGAGCGTTTGGAAGACACGCGTCAAAGTGTGACCCATAAATTCTCGATCGCCGGACACGAAGGGTATCTCTGCGTGGGGCTGTATCCCGATGGACGGCCTGGGGAAATTTTCATCACGATGGCCAAGGAAGGGAGCACGATCGGCGGCATCATGGATTCCTTCGGAACTTCGCTTTCGATCGCTCTGCAGTACGGCGTGCCTTTGGAAGTGTTGGTCAACAAATTCAGCCACACGCGGTTTGAGCCAATGGGTCACACCAGCAACAAAGATATCCGCATCGCCAAGAGCGTTGTCGATTACATTGCTCGCTGGCTCGGTTTGACCTTCCTGTCGGGGCATCCCGAGTATGGTCGCAAGGCGCCGACCGGAGCCGCTGGCCCCAACACCGCCGCGCCCAGTGCGGTTGGTACGGAGACTCCGACCGCCACGCTTGGTGGCAACGGGCCAATCAGCGAAGCTCCCGCCACGCTGGCAAGGTTCACCGGCGAAGGCTTGCCACCGGTCGATTTCGAGGCATTAAGTCGAGCCGGTTTGGTGCTGCGAACGCCCGCTCCGGAAAATGGTAACGGCAGCAGCAATGGCAACGGGCATGCGTTACCGATCGAAATGACCGGTTCGCTTCGCGACCAGGAAAGCCAGTTTGCCAATTTCCAAGGAGACGCGCCCAGCTGTGATGGTTGCGGGATGATCACCGTGCGAAACGGCAATTGTTACCTCTGTTACAACTGCGGTAACAGCATGGGTTGCAGCTAGTTTTCCCTGGGCCACCTGCCGACGCATCTTCATTTTCCGTAGCTACGTTCACCGGAGCGTAGCTACCTGCCGAATTTGCGTCAAAACCGGCATAACCGTCAGGGCCTTCTGGTAAATTTTCACCGAACCCCCAGAGTGACGGTTCGCCCACTGACAATCGTCGCCGGACTTGGATAGACTGTTTTGTGAAGAAATGGATTCCAGTCAGTCTCTTCGATTCTCAATTTCACGCTCAGGCGGCGTTGCCATTCGATGGCCTTAATCATCCTTCGTTGTATTTTTCTGTTAGTGGCCGGCGGAATTTCCGCGTTGGTCAACTCGCAGCTTGGTTCGCAAAAGCCGGCCTGGTTACCCTGGACCGTGTTTGGTGGCGTGGTTGGCTTGGCGCTGGCCGTGATCGTCACCGATATCTACGTACGTCGCAAGCAAATTGCCACGATTACGGCGGTCTATTTCGGCCTCTTGATTGGCGTCTTGCTGACTTACGTGCTCTCGATCGCCACGATTCCCTTGTTGGAGCGTTTTGAGTACTCCAACGCGGTGCAATTAGTGACCGGGATGTTGTTGTGTTACGTTTGCGTCAGCGTCTTGCTGCAAACCAAGGACGATTTCCGCTTTTTGATTCCCTACGTGGAATTCGTGCGGGAAGTGAAGGGCTTTAAACCGTTGGTGCTCGACACCAGCGTGGCGATTGACGGTCGGATTGAGGATTTGGTCGCCACGGGGGTTTTTGACAATCAATTAATTGTTCCCCGTTTTGCCCTCAACGAACTGCAGGGGATCGCTGACAGCAGCGATAAATTGCGGCGGGCTCGGGGGCGTCGTGGTTTGGACGTGCTGAATCGGTTGCGTTCGGATGACAAGGTCGATCTGCAGATTTTTGATCGCGAGTTGCCCGAGTGGACTCAGCATCCGGTTGATTTGAAGTTGGTGTTATTGGCCAAGCATTTGGAGGGCAAGATTGTCACGGGGGATTACAACCTCAACAAAGTGGCCAAATTGCACAGTGTGCCGGTGATCAATCTCAATGAAATTGCCAATTCGCTGCGGCCCGCCTATTTGCCTGGCGAGATGTTCCAGCTGAAGATTTTGAAAGCTGGCGAGGGTCAGGAGCAGGGCGTGGGCTACTTGGACGATGGCACCATGGTAGTCGTCGAGGGGGGGCGGGAAGCGATCAATCGGGAGGTCCCGGTGGTCGTCACCAGCACCTTGCAGACGAACGCGGGGCGGATGATATTTGCTCGTTTTGATACCTAGCGTCTGCTGGCGTGGCGGGC
>CAZHTX010000438.1:0-5164 GCA_964535475.1 uncultured Pirellulaceae bacterium | reverse complement strand
AGCGCAAGAGCAACTGACCGACACGCTGGCCGACTTGATTGGCGTTGCGGCAGAGGATCATCTGCTCGATGTCGGTTGTGGCCTGGGAGGCTCTTCGATTCGGCTGGCCCAACGCCGCGGTTGCCGAGCCACCGGGATTACGCTCAGCCCCGTCCAACGTCGCTGGGCCGCGATGTCCGCAAAGTGGCATCGCGTTGGCCAACGCACCGAGTTTCTCGCGCTCGATGCCGATCAGGCTCGGTTTGATGCCGGACAATTTGATGTGATTTGGAGCATTGAATGCACCGAGCACTTGTTCGACAAGCCGGGCTTCTTCCAACGAGCGGCGGACTGGTTACGGCCCGGCGGGCGACTGGCGATCTGCGTGTGGTTTGAGGGGCAAGACAACAGCGTGCCCCAGCATCGCCAACAGGTCGAAGAGGTCTGTCATCGATTCGTCTGTCCATCGTTGGCCACTCCCTCGGACTACGCAGGCTGGATCACCGCCGCGGGGCTGGAGGTTTGCCAGCAGACCGATTGGACGGAGCAAGTCGCACGCACCTGGGAAATCTGCCAAAAACGGGTCGCTCGCACCGGCGTGCGGCACGTGGCAAAACTGCTTGATCGCGAGCAAGTCGACTTTATTGACGGCTTCGACGCGTTGCTGAAAGCTTACCGCAGCGGGGCCATGCAGTATGGCGCGATCACGGCTCGCAAACCGGCCGCTTGATTTTTTGTCGCACGATTTTCCGCCGCACTGTTTTCCGCAGAATACAAATCGAAACTTCACCATTTGCGGGCCGACGCTCGATGGCAAAGCTGTCATAATGCGGTGTCAAAGTTGCTTGTCCGCAAAACTCCCACCGAGGTACCGCCGATGTTCACGTTGTTTCCCAAAAGCTGCCGTGGCTTACTCCTGTTGACTCTGCTTGCCGCGCCCGCTTTCGCTGCTCCCGCGCTGGCGGCCGACTCCAGTGAGTTGCGAGTGATGAGTTTTAACATCCGCTTTGGCACCGCCAATGATGGGGAAAACAAATGGCCCGCGCGGCGCGAGTTGGTTGTGGAGACGATCAAACGGTACGGGCCCGATCTGCTTGGCACTCAAGAAACGCTCCCTTTTCAGGCCGCCTACATTGGCCAGCAATTACCCGAATACACGTACGTGGGCTGGTCGCGCGACGCTAACCCTGATGGGGAGCAGTGCGGAATTTTTTACCTCAGCGAACGTTTCGAACAGCTTGACGCTGGACAATTTTGGCTCAGTGAAAACCCGGCCGAAAAGTTCAGCAAAAGTTGGGATTCCTCGTTACCACGCGTGGCAACCTGGGTGGTGTTGAAAGATCGTCAGGCGGCCGAAGCGGAACCGCTGTTCTTCCTCAACACGCACTTTGACCATCGTGGGCAAGTGGCTCGTCTCGAAGCGGCCAAGTTGATTTTGCAGCAAGTCAATGAGCTGCGTGGAGACAAACCGGTGATCATCACGGGTGACTTTAATTGCGACCAAGGCTCGGATCCCTATCAAGCGATCACGGCGGATGGTTTGTTAGTCGACACTTACCGGGCGCGCTATCCCGAGCAGCAAGAAAACGAAGGCACTTTTAATGGCTTCAAAGGTACCGCCGGTAAAGCCCGCATCGACTGGGTGTTGGCCAGCAAGCCTTTCACCGTCCGAGAGGCGGCGATCGACCGGTATCATGTCGAACAGCGCTATCCTTCCGATCATTTCCCAGTCACCGCCATCCTCAGCCGCAACGTTTCCAACGACGGTGAATGATCGCCGCGGCTACTGAATGAGGCTGTTAAATTTCTCCGCCGCCTGATCGTAGGGGGCGGGATTTTGGGGCTCGTAGGTCAGCGGATTAAAACTATTTCGCACCAACTGTCTGGCCTCATCGACGCTGCCGAGCGCGCCGAGCCCGATCATCTGCATCAACACGTTGCCAATCCCGGTCGCTTCGGCCGGTCCGGCGATCACGCGACGTCGGCATGCGTCGGCCGTTATCTGGCAGAGCAGCGGATTTTGCGAACCGCCGCCAACGACGTAGATCGTTTCAATCGAACCGCCCGTTAAGTCTTCAAGAATTTCTAGGCTGCGGCGATATCGCAGCGCCAAGCCCTCGAGCGCCGCGCGGAACAACACGCCATTGCTGGCGGGCAACGGTTGCTGAGTGCGGCGAGCCGACTCGGTGATTGCTTCAATCATGTCAGTCGGAGCCACGAAAGCCGGGTCGTCGGGGTCGAGCAGAAAGCTCAGGGGAGCGGCTTTCTCGGCCTGCTGGACCATCGTCTCCCAATCGATCTCCTCGCCGCGACGCTGCAGTGCGGCCCGAATCTGCTGGAAAATCCACAGGCCACCGATGTTTTTCAGCAATCGTGTGCTGCCAAACACACCCCCCTCGTTCGTAAAGTTGTAGGCGGCACATTTTTCATTGATCAGCGGGCGTGGCAGCTCGCAGCCAATCAGCGACCAAGTGCCGCTGCTGATGTAACACCAGTCGGGACTGGCGGGCGCAAAATTTGTCGCCGGAACCGCCAGCACGGCCGAGCCGGTATCGTGCGTGGCCGGCACGATCACGGGCACATCCGCCAAACCGGTCAGTTTGGCAACGCTGGCCTGCACGTGCCCCAGCTGTGTGCCCGGTTGCACGATGTCACCGAAAATTTTCCGCGGGATGCCCAGCGCGTCCAGCACTTCGCTGGACCATGTTTGGCTGGTCGGGTTGTACAGCTGTGTCGTGGAAGCATTCGTCAGTTCGCTCGATTTTTCACCACTCAGCAACCAATGAAAAAAGTCTGGAATCATCAGAAACGACTCAGCCGCTTGCAATCGCGCGGACTGCCGCATCACGTCGGCAAACAACTGGTAGGCCGTGTTGATCTCCATGAACTGGAGCCCGGTTTCGGCAAAAATCCGCTCGCGGGAAATTCGCGCAAACGCTTGGTCCAACATGCCCCGGGTCCGCCCGTCGCGATAATGCACGCCGGGGCCAATCATCCGGTCGTCACGATCCAACAGCACGTAATCGACTCCCCAAGTGGCCACGCCGACCGAGCGAACCTCGCCAGACGCATTGGCCGCCGACAAGCCGTGGCAAATGTCACTCCACAAACCGAGCAGATTCCAGCACATTTCGTCTTGGACCAGCACCGCGTTGTTAGGGAACCTCGCGATCGCTTCGAGTTGCAGCTTGTCATCAGTGATTTTCCCAGCCAACACCCGACCGCCGGATGCACCAAGATCGATTGCCAAGTGGACGGCGGAAGTAGCTGTCATTTGTGGAATTCCGTATTTTTAATTCGCGAAGGGGGGGGGGACGCAATGTTGACGCGCTGGACCGGTCGCGTCAACAAGCGGCGCGACCGGCCGCATGAGGCCATGCAACCCTTTGCCAGCCAGACTGGGATCGTAATACTAAGAACCTATCCGAAAACCATTCGCCGCTTTGGCGCCAGCCTGCGGTTCATTAGCCGCTTTGGCGCTAGGCTGCGGTTCATTAGCCGCTTTGGCGCTAGCGTGCGGTTCATTAGCCGCTTTGGCGCTAGGCTGCGGTTCATTAGCCGCTTTGGCGCTAGCGTGCGGTTCATTAGCCGCTTTGGCGCTAGCCTGCGGTTCTTTTGGGTTTTCGGATAGGCTCTAAGAGAGCCACGTTCAGTCGTTTTCCCAAGCGGCTATTAGTTCGACCACTTGTCATCCGAGCACAGCATGTCATCCGCGCAATCACCACTTCGCATTACCATTTGGAACGAATTCGTGCATGAACGGAGCCGCGAGGACGTGCGTGCGATCTATCCTGATGGTTTGCACATGGTCATCGCCGAGGGGCTTCGCCAACAGATGGGCGAAGCGGTGACGATACAAACGTGCACGCTGGAACAGCCGGAACATGGGCTCAGCGAACAGGTTTTAGCAGATACGGACGTGCTGTTGTGGTGGGGACACGCCGCCCACGATCAAGTTGCCGACGAGGTGGTAACACGGGTACAGCAACGGGTGCTCGATGGCATGGGCTTGTTGGTCCTGCACAGCGGGCACGGCAGCAAGATTTTCCAACGCCTGATGGGCACCAGTTGCATGCTGCGATGGCGGGAAGCGGGTGAGCGCGAGTTACTGTGGATTGTGGAGCCCAGCCACCCGATTTTCGACGGGTTTGAGGTTGACCATATTGAGGTTCCCCAAGCCGAGATGTATGGCGAATTTTTTGATATTCCCACGCCGGACGAGTTGCTGATGATCAGTTCGTTCAGCGGGGGAGAGGTATTTCGCAGCGCCTGCACATTTCGCCGTGGTAAAGGCAAAATTTTCTACTTTCGCCCTGGGCACGAGACGTATCCTATTTACTACCAATCCGAAATTCGTCGCATCCTGGCTGGTGGTGTCCGCTGGGCCGCACCGAGCGGTTCGCCATACACTCGTGATGCGCGGCATTGCCCCACAATGACTGACGATCAATGACACACCACCTGCAGCCAGCAGCACGCATCCCAGCAGCACGCATCCTAGCAACCGCTGCCGTGGGCGGCGCATGCCTTGCTTTCTTGGTTGGTTGCTCGCCATCCACCGCGGTCCCCTCGGCGGAGCAACCTGAGGTGCGATCAGCGAGTGTTCCCAGTCCGCTGGCTCCTGAAACGATTTTGCAGATCGAGCGTTTCTGCGGTGATTGTCATCCCCTGCCGCTTCCGGAAACCTTTCCCCGCGAGCACTGGGAAGAGGAAGTGATTCAGGGATATGACCTTTACATTGCTTCCAAGCGGACTGACTTAGTCGAGCCCAGTCGGCAGGACGCGATTCGCTATTACACGGACGCTGCTCCCGATACGGTATTTGTGCCCCGCGCGGATTCGTTCCCAGTGCATGAGACGTCGATTAAATTTGAGCGTTCCCCACTGGAAATCGCCGGGCTGGGCAAAACAAGTTCGATCTCGCATCTAATCCGCGGCAGCAAACCGTCCCAGTTTTACTCGGCCGACATGCGTCAGGGAGCGATCCACCGCTGGACGATCGCCGAAGACGGGCAGTTGACGTCAGAGCAAATTGGACGAGGGCGGCACAGTTGCCGCTTGACCCTCTGTGACTGGAATCAGGATGGTCAGGATGATTTATTAGTCGGAGAGATTGGCAGCTATGGCGTGGGCGATCATTCCAACGGCAGGGTCAGTTTGCTGCTTAGCCAGGAGGGGGGCGAAT
>CAZHTX010000437.1:0-5178 GCA_964535475.1 uncultured Pirellulaceae bacterium | reverse complement strand
ACATATGTTCTAACGCCGCAACCATAAATCCTGATTTAGGGGCGACAGCCTTCGGTGTGTTGGTTTCGCTCAGCATCCTACGATTCCGCCGCCATGACTCGATATCCAACGCATTTTATATCGCGACCTTTAGTGGTTTATCTGTATTGACGAAGTTCAGCTGGCTGAGTTTAGCGCTCTCGGTACCCTTGGCAATAATCCTACCAGGAAAGCGAGAAAATCGTCAATTTTTTGGCAAGGCATTTTACACACACCGGTTACGAATGATTGCCATCTGGATGATTGCGACATTGTTGATCTTCAACGCCGGCTACGCCTTCCGAGGCGTGGGGAAATCTTTATCCGAGATTCCTCTTGCCAATAAATCTGAAAAAACTAATGGCCCAAATCAATCCGTACGCTCCTGGTTGAACGGACTGGTATTGCAGGTGCCGCTACCAGTGCCAGACGAGGCAATCCGGGGGCTAAGCTATTTGGATTACGAACGGGGATTAGAAAATACTTCATTTTTGGCTGGCGAATCAAAAAAAGGAACTTGGCCACACTATTACGCATTCGCACTTTTCCTGAAAACGCCGGCGGCCACTTTTGTGCTCGCCGTCGCCGGTTTAGTTTGGCTTAGCTGGACTCGACGCGAGTGGATTATTGTTTTCCTGCCACAAATTGTCTTGTTTTTTGCGTTAAGTGCGGCGGGAGGATTTAATCATCATTTTCGCTACGTGCTTCCCGCTTATATTGTGATAATCGTTGGTGCGGCGGTTTGCTTTTCGAGGCTGCAAAAATGTGGCAACATGCTTAGGCGCTTGGGAGCAACCACCATCTTCGCGGCGGTCGCCACGGGATGTTACTCAATGCCCTTTCCGCATTCACACTTTACCATGTTCGTGGGGGGATCCAGCGTAGGGTACAAGTGGCTTGATTTCAGCAATATTGAGTGGGGGCAAGATTTGTCGCGGTTACGACAGTATGTCGATACGTTGCCAAGCAACTCGACACTTTTTACCGATCTGGCATTTCGCTCAACAGACCCCATTTTGATGTGTCGATCCTGTCTTCCCTTGGAGGACATTGAATCGTACCGCGTTACTACACAAGAACAGAACTTGCCGCGTTTTGCGTATGTAATTGTGCATTCAAAACGACTGAAGAGCATCCCGTTCAAAGCAGCCCACGAAAGGATTGGGCTGGGTGATCCGGTAAAGGAGATAGGAGATTCCTACAAGGTATACAGATTCACCGTCAGGTAGTGTTTTTTGCCGATTTTTCCGAACGCTGTGCTAGTTTAGCGAGAGTAGTCAATGAAATACTTTGCGATCAGCTGTTTAGCGTTTGTAGTGACCATCGCCCTAATATCGGCGTACAATGCGGGAAGCCTCGAGCCGTTGGTAGAACGTCAGCAGACTTTGCACGCTGAGTTGTTATGCGTTCCCGCAATGCGGACACGTTCGACTCTAAAGGTGGTGAATTCCTCGGAATCTCCTGGAACCTTGGTTGGGTTTCAGACCCCATGCACTTGTGCTGAGCCAGATTTCACCGAAGTAACGGTTGAGCCAAGCACACTGATGGAGATTGAGGTGTTTTTTGACACGATACGAATGTTCGAGAACTACCCAACAGGGGGCAATTTCGAGATTGCGCCGGTGTTCAAAAATGATCAGCAGGAAACTTTTCTGGGTGTCCCGATTCCATTGAGTTTTAATTTCAAGGAATCATACAAAATCGATCCTTATCCTATTTTCTTATCGGGAATTTATGACAGTGTTAGTATTTCAGTAACCCCGACGGACTTTTCAGGAAGTACTTTGGTCATCACGGGGCAGCCTGAATGGACTGATGTTCGCGTTGCTCGTGATGATGCTCAAGCTAATTGGATTATATCGGTAAAATGTGCGGAGTCGCCTACAATTGAACACTCGAATCAGATTGAATTCGCGCTGCTGAATGACAATGTTGGTCTACGGACAGAAGGCCGCGTTCCAATCATTTTCAGTCAGCCGATCATGCCACGAATTTCCCCGGTTCACACTTTCATCAGCGAGCCAGGTAATTCGCGACACGAATTCATCATGTCTGAGCTAGGTGATTTTCAGTTTCGCGGCGTGGAGACATCCTTCTCGGAAGGTTTGTCCATAGTGTCCGTTGAATCAACGGGATCTAAAGTTATTATCGATTTTCACGCTGAAGATATCGAATTCGGACGCTGTGGTTTTGACATCAATCTCACGAATGATGAGGGTAAATCTGTTAAAGTTTCTGGGGTTGCAGTTTTTGTGGCAAACCGTTTGCCATAAGCAAAAGTTTGGAACGTTTTAGGTAGGAATAGCGCTATGAGTAAATACTTTAGTTCACTTGCATTGGTTACGGGCACGTTGTTGGGGTTCGCTCTCAATGATCCGATCCGTTCGTTAGCAGCACCCTGCACTTTGGGTTGCTCCACGACATCTTGCATTAGAGTGGTAGATGCGGAAGAGGAGAATGGATATGTCTGCGTAAAGTTTAATGGCCCACAGTGTGCGAAGAATACCTGGCACAACTCCTTGGGAACTCAACCAGGTTGGCTGTGTCAACTTCCAGAGAATGATGACGAATACGATTACTGGCATTGTACAGATTGCAGTCCGTTTTGTCCGCAGCTATGGCACAGCAACGCCTTAAATTGCCGAAAATGCAAGTATATGGGAAAGATGGAGAAAAAAGTCTGCTATGACCCCAACCCCATCCTTCCCACCCACTAGCCTCCCCCATATCAATTAACACGACCCTCTTTTTTGACCGGCCGCGCAATGATTCAGAATTGCTTCGGTCGGTTTTGCTGAAACAAAAGGAGATAGGCATGCTTTTCTCATTATCTCGCTTCGGTTTGCTTCGGCCCGTTCTCGCCGCGGCCGTCTTCATTGCTATCGCTTCTTTTGGCCAAGCGAATGAGCGAGTCACTAAAGAACAGATTCTTAAGGAGTGGGAGCGTACGGTTATCGATCCGGTAACCGTCGAATTTACCGTAGAGCGTTACTTGCGACCATCCATTAAGAAAAGAACAGGGGATAACGATCCTTTTGGGGATAACGGTCCTTTTGGCCCCAGCGCTGTCGACGCAAACAAAGAGTCGGCGCGGCCACAACTGACCAAGGAAACTTGGCGACTAACTCGAGAAAAAGGCAGAGGCATGCGGCTAGAGCGTATTGCTCCGGTTGGCAAGCTCTACGTCGTGCATGGAGGCAAGTACTTTTCGCTCTATGGTAGTTTTGTTTCGGATTGTGGGCGGACAGTTTACCGGGCGACACGAAATCCCGCTGACTCGGAGATGATAACCCCGCTTCTTACTGTTGGATTGGTTTTAGATTGGCTTGATCCTCTTGCAACAGCTAACGGGCAGAGATTTTTTGCAATGACGTTGGATAACATTAAGCCCGACGCCTCAGGGGATACCGTAAGTGTAACTGTCGACGATAGACGAACCATTACGCTGAGCAGGAAACATAATTGGCGTTCGGTGCGCGAGCTTTCAGGAACAGGCCGCGTTCCCATGGAGACCGTTTACACATGGGGTTCAAGCGAAAACTTTCCCCTTATGCTAAATCAGGTCGTAGACATCGAAGATGGCGGGCCAAAGGGTAAATTCGATAGGATTGTTTTGAAAATTGATAGTATTTCGCAAGCGGCAATTCCGGATTCAGCTTTTACTTTGGAATTTCCTCCTGGAACAGTAATCAGAGATAGTGTTAATAGTTCGAATGAAACCGAAGATATATTTTTAGTGACATTCGATGGGGTAGAGCGGCACTTATCAGAGCAGGAGCAAAAATTAGGGCACGAGCTGGGGGAAGATTGGGTGGACTACCTTTCAAGGAATTCGCCGCCCGCACAACTGCAGCAAAACGGGACACGCTATGTGTTCTGGGGCGTGATGATCACCGTCATTTGCGTTGGTCTGGTGTTCCTAGCCCGCAAGGTGCGCTACGCTTATCGCTAAGTTCCGCCCGCCGCAGGCGGGCGGGATCGATTTCCGTCGAGCTTGCCTCGGCCGGGATCACAACTGGAAGCTACCAGGCGAGCCCCCGAAAACCGCCCCTTTTTCCTGCCGCGATTCGCCTTCGGCGAATCGCGGCAGGAAAGGCAATATGTGCGTCGAGCGATGTAGCTGCCACTTGCTTGCTCCGCCGGGGCAAGCCCGGAACGGAAGCATAGCAATTCATGCTCGCCAAAACATCGCTGGCGATCGCGAGCTGAGCACAAGCATGAGCATGCCCTCCACGACCCCCGCGAGCTTGCCTCGTGCGGTGAAGGAGGTTTTAGGCTAGCACGTTCCCCGCCTTGCGCCGCGCTCCCCGTTCCGCCCCGCCCGCCGCAGGCGGGGCGGGATCGATTTCCGTCGAGCTTGCCTCGGCCGGGATCACAACTGGAAGCTACCAGGCGAGCCCCCGAAAACCGCCCCTTTTTCCTGCCGCGATTCGCCTTCGGCGAATCGCGGCAGGAAAGGCAATATGTGCGTCGAGCGATGTAGCTGCCACTTGCTTGCTCCGCCGGGGCAAGCCCGGAACGGAAGCATAGCAATTCATGCTCGCCAAAACATCGCTGGCGATCGCGAGCTGAGCACAAGCATGAGCATGCCCTCCACGACCCCCGCGAGCTTGCCTCGTGCGGTGAAGGAGGTTTTAGGCTAGCACGTTCCCCGCCTTGCGCCGCGCTCCCCGTTCCGCCCCGCCCGCCACAGGCGGGCGGGGCGGAACGAAGTAAAGAGGCGAGAGGGCTGGCATCACTAGCCGACAACCTGATTCACCGAACGAGGCAAGCTCGTTGGGGTCTTCGAAAATTACCTGTATCCCAACAACTTTATTCGATGTACAATCGGTTTCCGCAACTCTGCGAGATGTTCCAAGAACACCTGCGAAAAGCCCGTTTTCCCCTTGTCCGCGTCGCACACATTTTGAGGGAACGATGGCCCGTTTGCCATCTTGGTTGCTGATTTTCTTGTTCCTGCTGGGGCAGCCTGTGCCCCACGTGCACGCAGGGGATGGCGTTTCCGCACCGCACTCAACACGCCCTCATTTCCATCTTTCGGTTGGCCATCATCACGCCCACACCCACGCCAATGACGATGCCCACGCCGACGCCAAACACGGACATACCCATCATCACGGGTATCCGCAGCTGGAAACTGGCTCTGCTGGAATACACCAC
>CAZHTX010000436.1:0-5180 GCA_964535475.1 uncultured Pirellulaceae bacterium | reverse complement strand
CGTCGCCGACGGTTCGCTGCTCGACTACGAAACAGCCACGTCCCACAACGTCACGATCCAAGTCACCGACGCGGCGGGCAATCTTTATAGCGAAACGGTGACGATCAACGTGACCGATACCAACGATGCGCCGATCGTTAACGCGGTCCTGAGTGATCAGAATGCTTTGGAAGAAGTACCGTTTGCCTACCAGTTCGCCTCCGATACGTTCAGCGATGTGGATGCTGGAACGACGCTAACTTACTCCGCCACGCTGGCCACTGGCGATCCATTGCCCGGGTGGCTCAGCTTCGATCCCGCGACGCGGACGTTCTCCGGGACGCCCGAAAACCAGCATGTCGGACCGCTCGACATCCGCGTGACCGCTTCGGACGGCGAGTTGTCGGTCAGCGATACGTTCACTCTGACGATCGCCAATACGCTCGATCCACCGACGTTGATCACCGTGGCCGCGGCGGGCAACGAGGATACTGCGATTCCGCTCGATATCACCGTTGCCAGCACGGCGATCGACGGCAGTGAAACGCTGAGCGTCCGCATCAGTGGCGTTCCGTTGGGTGCGACTCTGTCGGCAGGAACCGACAACGGCGATGGCTCGTGGACCTTGACGCCGGGGCAATTGAGCGGCCTAACGATCACGCCCCCAGCCAATTCCGATGCGGACTTCACGTTGAGCGTGACAGCAACCGCCGTTTTAAACAATGGTGAACTGGGGGAACAAACGGAAATCGTCGGCTTTGATATCTCGACGTTTCCCAGCAATAATGGGGATGGCGGAGCGGCCAACTTATTGTTCGTCCATCAGGACCGTCCAGTTCTCGAGGATGGCTATTTAGAGAATTTAGTCATTCGCCGCGACTCGGATAACTCTCCAATCGATGTTCATTTCGTTGTATTGCGGCCGACAGGCAGCGGTCCCTACCAAGTAATCCATCGCATGCACATTACGCCGGAGCAAATTCTTGCCGAGGACTCGTTGAGTCGGACGTTTGATATCGGTTCTCCAGTGGTAAAAGCAGGCGATTTGATTGGACATTGGTCCCCGTTGGCTTCCGGGTCGATTCCCTTTGTCAGTGCATCGGGAGGTTCTTATGGATGGTCGAGTGTCTCGTCGAATCAATTGGATACGGGAGCGCAGTTGACGCCATCGTTTGCTGGGGGGGCTCGCCAGTATGGCTGTGCGATGACGTGGAAAAGTCATGCCTCCTCAACCGAATCCTTGCACGTTACCGTCAATTCGGTCAATGACGCTCCAGTGCTGGCGACCAGTGGCACTCTGACGCTGACGACCATTGACGAAAAGGCCAGCAACAACTCGGGACAGACGGTCGCCTCGATCCTCGCCTCCGGCGGCGGTACGGCGATCAGCGATGATGACGTCGACGCGCTGACCGGCATTGCCATCACCGCGACAGACAGTGGCAACGGCGCGTGGCAATACTCGCTCGACGGCGGAGCGACTTGGGGCGAGTTTGGCGCGGTTTCCGTCACGGAATCGTTACTGCTGCGAGATACCGACTTGGTCCGTTTTATACCTGATGGACAAAACGGTACCACGGCCGGTTTCACCTTCTGCGCCTGGGATCAAACCAGCGGCAGCGTCGGCAGTAAGGTCGACACGTCTAGTTTTGGCGGCACAACAGCCTTCAGTGACACGACTGATTCCGCAATCATCACCGTCACTGATGTCAACGACGCGCCGACCATCACTCCGATCGGCGCGACAGCTCAATCGGCAACAATCACGATCACGGCGGACAACACGTACAACCTGTATGTGAACGCAACATTGGTCGGCAGCGATTTGAATTGGCCGAACATTGAAACGTACGCGACCACGTTGCAAGCCGGTGACGTGGTGGCCATCGAGGCGACCGACACGGGTGGATCGGCAGCCATGATCGGGGCGATTGATTTTGCCAATGGAGCGAGGGTCGTCACTGGTGCGGATTGGCGGATTTCGACAACGCTGGAAGCAGATTGGAACACGAGCGCTTTCAACGATGCACACTGGGATCATGCGACCACTTTCGGAATTCGCAGCAGTGGACCCTGGGGTGGCATCTCATCCGATCCCGATTACGAAAACTTGGAGACCGCCAATTGGATTTGGAGCGCCGACAATTCGAACGACAATCAGGTCTATTTTCGTTACGTCGTTTCGGACTCGCCAGCTGTTGAGGAGAATGCCGCTAATGGTACTGCTATAGGCCGCGTTGTCGGCGATGATGTCGACTCTGGCGATACGCTCACCTACAGCATTGTCTCGCAAGCCTTTGCCGGTGCGTTCGCGATCAACAGCACAACTGGTCAAGTGACGGTCGCAAGCAGTGCGCTACTCGATTACGAAACCGCAACCTCGCAGACGGTCACAATTCGAGCCACCGACACTGGCGGAGCGTTTGACGATCAAGTCATCACCATCAACTTGACCGACGTCAACGAAGCACCAGTTGCCTTCGCGGATTCCGCCATCGCCGTCGAAGCGGGTGGCGCAAACAACGCGACCGTTGGCACCAATCCGAACGGCAATGTAGTGAGCAATGATACCGACGAGGATGCAGGAGATGCCAAGACGGTGGTCGGCGTCAATGCTGGTGTCCAAGTTTCAGCCGCCGGTTCGGTCAACACCAGCGTCACCGGTAGCTTCGGCAGCCTCACCATCGCCGCCGACGGCACCTACACCTACGTCGTCGATAACGATAATCCCGATGTCCAAGCCCTGCGCACCGCCGCTGAAACACTTGATGATGTCTTCACCTACACGATTGAAGATAGCGGCGGACTGAGCAGTACGGCTCAGCTGACCGTCACGATTCAGGGTGCCAATGACGATCCGACTGACATCGACATCGTCTCGGCCAATGCGATTGAAAATCTGTTGCAATTCAGGATTCAGGCCGACTACGGAGGTGATGCGAACGCGCTGACGCCCCCTCGCTATCGAATTTATGCCGATGGTGTGGAGGTGGCTGAGGGCGTGGCCGATTGGGGCGACGGGAATTGGGGAACCGTCTCGCTGCGGCATGCTGGAGCAGTGCCGGGTTCGGTGTGGGTTGAGTATTTCAACGATGGCGGGGGAGTCGATGACCGCAACTTGCGAGTCGATTACATCGAAGTAAATGGTCAGCGATACGAAGCGGAATCGGTTGACACGGTATACCGTCGGACCAACGGCACGACTCAGGCTGGGCAGGAAATCATGCCTTGGGATGGTAGACTTGAATTCAGTACTTTGACCGCACCAACGGCTACCTCGGTTTATCATGCTGCGCTGCCCGAGAACGTGACTTGGGCTGCGGTTGCAACGCTTTCCACTGTCGATCATGACGCGACTGATACTTTCATTTACACTGTGTCTGACGCTAGGTTCGAGGTGGTGGCGGGGCAGTTGCGACTGAAGAACGGCCAGTCGCTGGACCACGAAGCCGAGCCGGTGATTGAGCTGACGGTGACCAGCACGGATGCTGCGGGTGCCCAAATCAGTGAGGTGTTCCGGTTTCAGGTGACTGATGCCGCGGAACATCCCAATGACCTTGCGATGTCCAATCTCGCGATCGCGGAGAATTCGGCAGCGGGGACGGCGGTGGGCGCCTTGTCCGTCAGCGATCCCGACCGCCTGGACCGCTTTACGTTTAATCTCAGCGACGACGCGGGTGGTCTATTTGCGGTCGACGCGGACGGGGTGGTTCGCGTCGCAGCCGGGGCCGATTTGGATTATGAGTCACAAGACCAATACAGCATCACGGCTGATGCGACAGACGCCACCGGCAACTCGACCAGCCGCACATTTTTGATCTCAGTTACCGACACCAACGAAGCACCGACGGTTGATGCGGGACTCGTCTCACAGGTGGTCAATGAAGATGCCACTTTCGAGTATGTTTTCTCGGCAAACGCGTTTGCCGACGAAGACATTGTTAACGGAGATGAGTTAACCTTTGAAGCCACTTTGGCCGATGGGGCTGCGCTGCCTGATTGGCTCCTGTTCACCGCCGAGACTCGCAAGTTTTCAGTGATCCCCCGCAATGCAAATGTGGGCAAAGTCACTGTCAAAGTGACCGCCCGGGATAAAGCGGGTGAAGAGGTATCGGATACCTTTGATGTCGATGTGCTGAACACAAACGACGACCCCTTCTTAAATCAATCGATTCCAGACCAAACGGTCAACGAAGACGAAACATTCTCGTTCACTTTCGATGGTGCCACGTTCGGAGACGACGATCTGATTCATGGTGACACGCTGGAGTATACGGCGTCGCTATCTGATGATTCGCCATTGCCAACTTGGTTAACCTTCGACCAAGCAACCCGAACGTTTTCCGGCACGCCGACCAATGCGGATGTCGGCGTGCTAAATTTGAAAGTCACCGCTACGGACGTGCTTGGCAGTGCAACCCAGTCAGCTTTTCAAATTACCGTATCCAACACGAACGACGCCCCAGTTGCCGATGACGGAACGGGGGCAGCTGTGGAGGATGGTGTGGTAGTGGCGGGAACACTGACCGCCAGCGATGAAGATGTCGGCGATTCGTTAAGCTTCGCGTTGATCTCCAACACTGCGGAAGGCACTGCCACTGTCAATGCCGATGGTTCGTACTCATTCGATCCGGGTGCTGATTTCCAAGATCTGGCTGTTGGCGAAACTCGGGACGTGACGTTTGTCTACGAAGTGACCGACAACAACAACGCGACATCGCAGGCAACCGTCACGATCACTGTTTCGGGTACGAACGATGGCCCAGTGGCTCAGTCCGGCGTGAACACAGCGGTCGAAGATGGTTCGGTAGTCTCTGGACAGCTAACTGAAACGGACGCCGATACCAGCGATACGCATACTTACGCGTTGATATCCAACACGTCCGAAGGTTCGGCTACGGTCAATGCTGATGGAAGCTATTCATTCGATCCGGGAACTGACTTCCAAGATCTGGCGGTTGGCGAAACACGGGATGTGACCTTTGTTTACGAGGTAACTGATAACAACAACGCCACATCGCAAGCGACCGTAACGATCACTGTTTCGGGAACGAACGATGGCCCAGTGGCTCAGTCAGGAGTGAACGCGGCGGTTGAGGATGGTTCGGTTGTGACAGGCCAACTGACTGAGACCGACACCGATACCAGTGACACGCATACTTACGCGTTGATATCCAACACGTCTGAAGGATTGGCGACGG
>CAZHTX010000435.1:0-5194 GCA_964535475.1 uncultured Pirellulaceae bacterium | reverse complement strand
TCTTCCGCCGTGACGATTGCGTCGAACCAGTCGAAGCAGCCGATCTTGGCCAGTTGACGATCGATCACGTCGCGGTATCCGCCGCTGGCCACCGCCATCGGAATTTGCCCCCGATGATGTGCGGCGACGGCGACAACTTGCGGGAGTGGCAGCAGCGTATCGAGCCTCTCCAGAAAGGCTAACTCTTTTTCTTGGGCCGCTTGCGCAACATCAATTTGGACTCCCTGTTCGCCCGATAAGAGTTCGATGATGTTGCTCGTTGGCATCCCTCCCAAGGCGTAGAACCGCTGTTCGTCGAAGACGATACCGTAGCGGTTCATGGTTTCGCTCCAAGCCAAATAATGGACTGGCATGGAGTTGGTCAGCGTGCCATCACAATCAAAAATCAAGCCGCCGTAGGTGCGGCTGGGGAACACAGAGTTTGCCAAGTTAAAACCAGCGAAGGGGGCGTGAAATTAGCTGCGGCCGGTCACTGAGCAATCGGAAAGCAAGTCGAAGTTGAAATTGGCATCCGACTCGGTGACTTGGACCATGATTTTCGAATCGGCATGATAGCAGGCGGGCACTTTTTCCGCACCATCGCCTGGCTTTTCATCAGGATCCTCCTCGTCACCGTTATTGATTGCCTCCTCGCCGGTGCGAGCGGTAGTGCTGATGCGAACGATCTTCTCGCCAGGCACTACGCCGGTTTTCTCCGAGTTGAGCTTGAGCGTATAGCGGCCGCTGGCATCGGTGGTGCCATAGCAAAAGGTGGTATCGGGAGCTTCAAACATCACCACGGCGCCGCTCAGCGGTTGGCCGTCGAGCGTCACGTTGCCGGAAATTTCGACCAGACCTAACTTTTCATAATCAGCTTGCACACCTCCGTTGCAGCCGGTTAGGAACAAGCAGCAGACGGTGAGCGAAAACAGACAGCCAACTGGCTTTACAGTACGATTCATCAACCCAAAATCCTCAAAGAACATTTATCAAGTTAGACGGGACACTCTACAGCTTGCTCATATCGACAACTTCATTGTCATTGCGGGAACCGAGCGCTTGATAGAGTTGCAGATCGACCGTGTCCGATATTGGCCGCACGGAGTTGTCCCCAAAGGTGAACAGCGAGACGCCCCCGGGGTGCCAACTGCCGAAAGCGACTTCCATCAGACGCCCAGAAATGGCCGGCTCGCGGAGACGCAAATTCGGCTGAACGAGAAAACTGCCGACCGCTTCGGTGAACTCGGTGCCGCCAGTGCCACCATCACAGCGACAAGGATCGGCTTGCGGAGAACCGATTTGCCAGAAATCCATCCCTTGACCATCTTTGACAAAATTCGGATCGGTTTGGGATTCGCCGATCAAGACCGTGTTGCTGAGCCCATCGTGGATATCAGCAAAACGAATCATGCTGCAGGCAAAGAAGACACCGTTAAGATCCAACATCTCAAATGACTTTGTGTTCGGCACGGGGCGGGTGCTGGTGTCGTCCGAAGATACTTCGTTGCCCCCGTTGCCGCGATAGCTCACCGGTACGCGAGCGGCGAAGCCGTTGTAATTGAACGTGTCGCCAATTGGCATCGAGGGGCAGCGAAAGGTGCTGATCGCCGTCTCACAAGCGACCGTGTTGGCGCTGCCGGACCGCCAATTGCCGAGACCCGATTCTTGGAACAGCAACGTGTTGTAAAGATTGTTTTGCTCGATGTATGGCAGGACCATCGCCGACCAGAGCGTACCATGGTCGTTCCAGCCAAACGGCAACACTTGCAATGCCGACTCATAATTGTGCATCGACAAACCGATTTGGCGGATGTTGTTGCTGCAACTCATGCGACGAGCCGCTTCGCGGGCGGCTTGCACCGCGGGGAGCAACAACCCCACCAAAATTCCGATGATGGCAATCACCACCAACAACTCAACCAACGTAAACGCGTTTCGCTTCTTGGACATTAGCACAACTACTTTGATGGACTTCGTACTCTCAGGAATGTGACACGGAAAAGTTATTTAGTTACATCAGACTAAGAAAGCCGTAACTCCCTTTTCTAATGAAATCTTCACGAAGCACGACGATCACACTCTCGCTGCCACCCCTACAGCTGAACCCCTGTTTCGCGGTAAAGTACGTTAGTTTCACGCTTTAGCGGGCGGATTTGCACGAACCGCGAAGGAAAGATCGCTGATGAGCCAAACCTCTGAGATATTTGAACGACTGATGGCCACGATCGAGGGGCGAGCGGCGGAAATGCCAGCCAAGTCCTACACGACCAGCCTGTTGACTGGTGGGGTCAACAAGATCGGCGAAAAGATCACGGAAGAAGCAGCTGAAGTGGTGGAAGCGGCTGGCGAAGAGGGGGAGGCGGGACGTCAACACTTGACTCGCGAGGTCGCCGATTTGATTTTCCACACGATGGTCATGATGGCCCACCGCCAGGTCCGTTGGGCCGACGTGGCCCTGGAACTTGGTCGCCGAGAGGGGCTCTCGGGACTGGAAGAGAAACAACGCCGCAAGGAAACCATTGATGACGACAAATGAACGGCTGAGAATTGGCATCCCCAGCAAGGGCAGGCTGAGCGATTTGGCAACCGAACTGCTAAAAGAGGCCGGATTGCAGTTTCGCCGTCAAGACCGAGCACTATTCGCACGCGTGCGAGGCCTCGATATTGATTTGACTTTTCTGCGCACCGACGATATCCCCACCCTTTGCGCCGAAGGAGCGATCGACATGGGGATTACCGGCAGCGACTTGATCGAGGAAGCGGGAGCCGACGTCGACCGCAGCCTATCGCTCGGGATGGGCCATTGCCGGTTGGCGATCTGCGTCCCCGAATCCTCTCCCGTACAACAAGCCAGCGACTTGGATGGAAAAGCGGTCGCCACCAGCTTTCCCAGACTGACCGATCAGTACTTTGCCAAACACGGGGCGAAGACTCATCTGGTCGCCCTCTCAGGATCGGTGGAAGTGATGATCCAGTTGGGAGTGGCTGAGGCGATTGTCGACCTCGTCGAGACAGGCAGCACGCTGGCGGCCAACCGACTGCGAATCCTCGATGAGATTGGCCAGTATGAAACGGTCCTCATTCGGAACCGGAAAGTCCGCGACGAAGCGACCGCGGCGCGGTTGGTGCGACGCCTGGAAGGTGTGGTGATCGCTCGCGATTACTCGCTGCTGGAATACAACGTTCGCCGTGAACAGCTGGCGGAGGCCGAACAGCTGACGCCCGGCTTCCGTTCGCCGACGATCAGCGCGCTGGAAGACTCTCAGTGGTGCGCGGTGCGGGTGATGGTTCGCAGCAAAGAGGTCATCGACATCATGGAACAACTGGAAACGCTGGGGGCTTCGGCAATCATCCAAACGGCAATCGCCAACTGTCGGCTGTAAGCGGAGCGAGAGGAGACTATAAAAAACGGCTCGCGGGAAACTATCTTTCCCGGAGCCGTTCGCCTCAGATTTTTCAAACGCTGCGGAGCTGACCGCAAGCCGATTGCTTGCTAGAGTTCGCCTAGCAAGCCGAGTTCACGATCGTCATCATCGTCGTCGTCACTGCTATCCGATGGCGTGACCGGCAAACACACTGACTGCCCTCCGTGGGCCGACTGTCGTGCCGCCGAAGTACCACCATCGGCAACGAGTTGATCGCCCTCGGCCGTTCCTATCGAGCCAAAGATGGAATCAACGGCATCAGCGAACTCGTTACCAGAAATACCTGACGCCACATTACTGGCCGAACTGGCCAACGGGCCACCCATGGTAAATCCGGTCAGCGAAGCGGGGCCTTCGCCTTCACCACCACCGCCCCGATTGTTATTGAGGAAGTTGATGACTTGCAAAGCGTCAATGGGGCTCATCCTCTTGTCGCCGTTGACATCCCAGTAAACCTTGCGTCCACTATCGTCACCATCTTCGCCTTCGCCACCACGGTTCAATCGGTTAAGAACCAAGAGAGCGTCAATCGGTGAAACATGATCGTCGTTGTTGACGTCCCAACGGTTGCGATCGTTTTGGTTGGGGGACTCGCCCTCTCCGGCACCCACAATTCTGACCGAAGCCACATCGTACCGAATCTGGCTGATCGGAACGACATCGGGTGGCTGGAACAACAACGTATCTTGATCGGGCTGAACATCGGCCGGGTCGGCGACAACTCGCAACATCCCGGGTGACTTGGCAATCATATCGATCGTGGCAAACAGCACCGGATCGGCCTGCAAAGGATCGCCCGAGCCCTGCGAGGTAGTTTGGAATGTGCCAAACTCATTAATTAAACCTGGCACAAAGGCATCGCCGACTGCTGTATTTTCATCGAAATTATCCCCAAATTCGACATCAAACCCAAAGCGAGAATCATTCGCGTTCACCGGCTCGGCCAAGATCGAATCAAACAACAAGTCCATGTAAGCAGCGAACACACCGCGTGGCTCTCCGAAGAAAGGATCCCGCAAGTCGTCCACGACCAGCCGAATTTGGAATGGCGCACCCACATCAATCGTTTGGTCTTCAGTCAGGATGTTGCCAGCCGCGTCAAGCAGTTGCACATCAATCTCGACGAGGTCGTCGGCGGCCGCATCACCCACAGTGACGGTTACCTGAGCGGTGCTCTGAACGCCATCAGCGGAGAGGATCGTGTAATTGAACTGATCAACGCCGACAAAGGTGTCATTGGGCGTGTAGATCACCAAGTCATCGCTAGAATCGTTGGGCGTGTCGTTGTCAAACAGCGAGGTCGAACCATTCGCGGCAGCACCCACGTTGACAATGGCAACGTCACCGGTCGGTCCCTTATTGTCGTTAGCCAACACATCGAGCGTTGCCGCTTGGCCCGCCACGATCAGCCGACCGGCCGAATCCCTTTGATCCGGGTAGGAATCATCGACCGCAAAGACGAAGTCCGAATCGTTTGGCACGATCGTCAATTGGCGGCGACCAAACAGAATATCATTGGGCTCCAGCTCTGGGTTGGCGGGGCTGAGGAAGACCACGTCGCTGAAAGATTCATTCGCCGGATCGGCGACAAACTCAGCAATACCTGGATTGACCGCCATCATCGTAATCGTGAACAGTTCGGCTTGACCGTCGAAAGGCGTTCCCAAACCAGCTTGCGTGGCACCTACCTCGTTGAAAATACCAGGCAGTGAGGCATCGCCTGTTTGCAACGTGGTGAAGTTCGCACCAAAATCAATGTCGAACGAGAAGCCAGAACCGGGGGTACCTGG
>CAZHTX010000434.1:0-5198 GCA_964535475.1 uncultured Pirellulaceae bacterium | reverse complement strand
TTGCTGCTAGGCACCCAACTGCTAGTGGCCGGGCTGCTAGCGGAAATGTTAGCCGCCGTGGTGCGTCCCAGTAACTCGCCCTATTCAATCGCCGAAACCGCCGAAACCGCTGCCCACCCTGACACCATATCTAGCAATTCCGGCAATTCCGCCGCCGAGTCCAAAGCCCTACCGTCATGAGCCGCCAAGCATCAGCCCCCACCAGCTCACTGGCTGGTCCAGCAGCGGGTGATCAAGCGCCCGGCATTGCTAACCCACCAGCTATCCCACCAGCCAACCCACCAGCCAACCCACAAACCAGGCGCATCGGCGGTGCGGCGGCCAGCATCTGCTGGTTGCTGGCGGGCCTCTCGCTCGCCTTAGTCGCCGGTCGCATCGCCGTGGTTCGCTCGCAAACGGGCGAGGTCCCCTTTCTCAGCGCCAACGATCGCAGCCGCTGGGCCACCGTCGCTTCGCTGGTCGACTATCGCACCTACGTGATTGACCATTTCCAACAGTTGCGCGACCCGCAAACCAAACGTCGCACTTGGCAATCGATCGACCGCGTGCAACACCGAGACGCGGCAGGAAAAATCCGCAATTACAGCAGTAAGCCTCCGCTGCTGGCGACCCTGGTGGCGGTCGTCTACGGGGTGGTCAAAAGTGTCACGGGGCTGGGGCTGCAGACGCATCCGATGCTGGTTGGCAGACTGGTGCTGGCGATCGTCAACTTGCCGTTGTTAGCAATCCTGTTCGCCAGCTTGATCGATTTAACGCTGCGAACTTGTCGACAACCTTGGGCGGCGGTGGCAACCACGGTGGCGATCACTTTGGGAACCATGTTGCCCGCCTTCGCGATCTCCCTCAATAATCATTTACCAGCTGCTGCCGCCACGGCCGTATCGCTGTGGTTGCTCGATCGCCAAGCCAGATTTGGCCCCTCGCTGGGGAAAATGTTCCTGGCCGGCATGGCGATCGCAATGTTGGTTGCCAACGAATTGCCCGGCTTGTCGCTGCTCCCGCTGTGGGGCCTGATCGCGCTGCGGCTCAGCATCCGCCACACGTTGCTTGGTTTTTTACCTGGCATTGCCTTGGTGGCGGCCGCGTTTTTTGCCACCAATTGGCTGGCCCACGAAAGTCTCAGACCTCCTTACATGCATCGCGGCGTGGGCCCCACGATCGCCAGCGGCGATCTGCTCGGCACCCCCGCGGCAACTGACCGATTTTGGGATCCCGAGGAAGTTAGCCCCCAACTAAAAGCGACAATTTCGGCAGCCTTGGCCGCTAACAATCAACCGACACCCGACGAATTGAAGTTTACGGCCTCGCGGACCGCCAACCGGTTGCGAATCGACACCCCGGCTGAAACTTTCGCGGTCGATCGCAGCGAAGGACAATTTACCTTGCGAGGCTGGGATGACTGGTATGACTATCCAGGCACCTATTGGAACGATACCAACCGCCGCGGCATCGACTTGGGCGAACCCTCGCGGTTGACCTACACGCTGCACATGCTGATTGGCCACCACGGAATTTTCTTAATCACTCCCGCTTGGTGGCTATCGCTGCTGGGGGTGGCGGCCTGGTATCGCCGTTGGCGGCAACCGGCCGATGCCGGGAGCTCCGGCAGCTTTGGTGACTTCGGGGAAAACAAGGCGGGCAAGCCAGCGAAACCAGTGGAGCCAAGAAGGGCAGGGAGGTCAGGAAAACCGCGGGAACAAGCACACCCTTATTACCCCAGCTTTCCTTACGCGGTGATTGCGGCGACGATGTTAGTGACGTTGGTTTGCCTGGTTTTTTACGTTGCCCGTCCTGAGATCGACCGCAATTACGGGGGCGTCAGCGTGGCGTTTCGCTGGTTGCTGTGGCAGGCTCCGCTGTGGATTTTCTTAGCCATCGCAGCCTGCGACCGACTCGCCGCAACGCGGTCTGGGCGTGTGCTTTGCAGTTTATTGCTGGTTGCCAGCCTATTCTCGCTCTCCACCGCCCTGGAGAACCCCTGGACCCACCCATGGGCGTACCGCCTGCTCGATAATCTGGGCTGGATTGCGCACCGCTAAGCCGACTACTATCCAGACCGATTTCCGGTCCTCTGATTTTCGTCAGCGTTACCCAGCATCAAACATTTCCTGCATGTCGTCTCGCCACCCCCTGACACTCGCCCTGCTGGTCTTAACCGCTGCGTTTGCGGTTCGCGCCGGGAGTGCGATGTGGTGGCAGCAGCGGCTGGCGGCAAATTCGCAACAGTTTGCCATGGGGGACTCCGATAGTTACTGGCATCTCGCCGGCACGATCGCCGCTGGAGAACCTTATCAGTACCACAGCCCCGAGGCGCAAATCTTTCGTGCTCCAGGGTATCCTTACATTTTGTCATGGTTGGTTGATTCGCCCAAATCCAACTTGGGACCTGCATCCAACTTGGGACCTGCGTCCAACTTGGAACCTGCGTCCAATTCGCAGATCTTAGCGGCCCGCTTGCTGGGCAGTCTGTTTGGCACGCTGACCGTCGGCTTGGTGATGCTGATCAGTTGGCAACTCGCTGGCAGCCAAGTGGCCTTGCTGGGGGGAGTTTTGGCAGCTGTCTATCCAGGAGCGATTGCGATGAGCATCTTGGTACTCAGCGAAGCGCCGTTTCAGCTCTGCATGATGCTAACGCTCGGTTGTCTAGCCCAGCATTACCTGCCACTGAAAACAAGCCCATTCGCAGGGGGCCCATTCGCAGCCGGCCAACTCGCAGGGGGTAGCGGCTGGTATTTTTTCACCGCCGGGTTAGCCGGCTGTGCGGCCGCGCTGGGGACGTTGCTGCGACCCAGTTGGTTATTGTTTTTACCTTTTTATTTTGCGTTGCGAATTTTGCTCGGTCCACAGCGGGGACGCCAGTTCTGCGCCGCTTTAACTGCTGGGCTAGCGATGGCGATTGTGCTTATGCCTTGGTGGCTGAGGAATTATCAGGTGACCGGTCATTTCGTTCCCACGACGCTGCAAGTCGGTGCCAGCCTGTATGACGGGCTTCATCCGGGGGCGACTGGAGCCAGCGACACGGGGATGAATTTTTCGATTGAGTTTGCCCAGCAGTTGCAGAGGGAAGATCTCGCCGCAGTCGAGGCGGCGGTTGCCAGCGGTTCGCCACCGCCCGCTTTGGACTCCTTCGAATATCGGCTCAATAAACGCTTAGCCGCCGCGGCGATCGATTGGGCCAGTGAACATCCGGGAGAAGTGCTCAGCTTGGCCGTCAGCAAGCTGTGGCGAACATGGTGGCCTTGGCCGACTGGCAACCAGATGCCGGGCGGGCGTTTAACGCGTTGGGCAATTGCCTGCGGGATGCTGATGATTGTGTTGCCGACCGTTTGGCGAATTGGTGCTCCGAGATTCCAACAACTTTTCTCGCGCCGGCAACAGGCTAACAATCCATCGGACGCAGCCGCGCAAGATCAAACCCCTGAGGATGCAGCGCGGGGCTGGCGGGATGTCCATTTCCCCTTTCTGGTACCCACACTTTATTTTGCTTTATTGCACGCCATCTTTGTCGGCTCAGCCCGTTATCGCCAACCCGCCTTGCTGGCAATGATTATCGTTGCGGCTCCGCAGTATTGGGTGTGGCTGCAAGCTGGCCGGCAAGCTTGGCAAGATCGCCGAGCCATTCAGGACAAGGACGTCCGCCATGAGCCGCGTTGAGCGACCGCCACGAGCAGGCCGGCGACGTTCGTGGTGGATTTCCCTCGCGGTGCTGGCCGCTGCGCTAGTGCTCTCCGTGCGATTATTGTTACCCGACGCGGTGGGAGAACAAGTTCGCCGCACGTTTATCAAAATGCTCAGCGAGCATTATACGGGGATTGAGATTTTCGTTGACTCAGGGCGTTATGATCCTGGGCGCGGCGTCATCTTGGCGGGCATCGAGTTTCATGATCCCACGCTGCCCGCCGGAGCCACGTTGTTGCTGAAGATCGATCGGTTGTTGCTGGAGTCGCACTTGGACTTGGCCGCCATCAAAGCGGGCGAGTCGCCGTTCCGCGCGGATCGCATCATTGTCCAAGGCGTGACGGCTAACCTTTGCAATGATGCGCCCGGTCATTGGTCACTGGAAAAACTTTGGCCGTTACCCAAGCTGGGCCCCGGTTGCCCGCGGATCACGATTAACGATTTACGCCTGCGGCTCAACAAGAGTGCCGCAGTCAACTCGCCAGCCTTGGAGCTGAATCAACTGCGAGTGGAAATTCGCAGAACCGCGAACGCCGCGGGAATCACTGAGCAAAATTTTCAACTCACCGGCACCGGTGGATTTCTCGACAACTGCCTGATTGAAGGAACGATCAGCGGGGAAGACCAAATCAACCTGCGGGGACGCGTGCAACGTCTGAGTCTTGATTCGCGAGTTTATGATCGTTTGCCGCCGACGCTTTCCGCTCACCTCGGTCCTCTGCTGGGTTTGACAACGGTTGCCGATATTTCCTGGGCTGCGGCTGGTAAACCGGACCAGTTGCGAGACAATTGGCAAGCAGCCGCTGAGGTTCACCGCGGACGCTTCGTGGATCAACGCTTGCCAGCCGCCTTGGAGGACTTGCAAGGTCGCTTCACAGTGGCTCCCGGCGGCCTAAGCATCAGTGCAGCAAACTTTACGGTCGATGGAGCCAGTTGCCAAATCAGCGGTACCACGAGTGGCTTGCAGTGGCCCTTTGCCGTCGACCTGCAAATGGCCGCCAGACGCTTGACCTTAACCGATGCGATCATGGCCGCCTTGCCGGCAAAGGGACGTGAGCTGGATGAAAAGCTGCGTCCCCGCGGTATGATCGATTTAGCGGGCGGCGCAAAATTTGATCTGCTCAACTGGGATTTCGAAGGTGACATTGAGTGCCAGGGCATCTCCGTATTAATTGATAAGTTTCCTTATCCGGTGGAAAACATTCGCGGCCGCGTCCAGTTCCAGGACAAGATCGCCCGCGCGAATAATCTGATGTGCCGCGCCGGCGACGCCAGTCTGCTTTGCTCGTTTCAAATTGCCCCACCCGACTCGAGCGAACCGCACTGGATTGAAGTTGCCGGTGACGGGGTGGCTCGGATCGATGAGTCATTGGTGGCTGCGCTAACACCACTCGGCACACCAACCAGCAAGCTGGAGACCTTTGTTCGCGAGCTTTCGCCGGCGGGCGGTGTGCGGCTGCTGCAAGCTCGCTTTGGCCGCGACGCGGCGGGTCAGCCGACCAAGTTTATCGATCTGGAAG
>CAZHTX010000433.1:0-5201 GCA_964535475.1 uncultured Pirellulaceae bacterium | reverse complement strand
GTGAAAACTCACCCTGGGCAACACCAACCTCAGCGCAGACTAGCCCTTTAGGCATCGCCTCCAGCATTTCGACCCGCGATGGAACTACTCGCAAGTTTTCCAGATGCTTCGTCTGCAGTTCAATCGGATACAACTGCTTCATGCGTTGGTCGCGTTCGTAACTGTGTTTGAGTATTCGCGACACAGATGCGAATTTTCGTAAACGCGTTGGAAGCAGACTACTAGCGAAACTACTCATGCTTTGTGTGATTCCGAAAAAGGTGGTTGAGCTAGGGTACTAGTTTTTTGGGGGCAGTTGTGTTGCCAGTTCGACAGGTGGCTTAGGTGCCTGAGAAGTCGAAAAGTGATCATCGGAGACACTGTGGAACCGTCGGAGGTGGTACTCCACCAACCCGAGCGTCACAAGTCGGTAAGCAACGGTTGAAAGTGCAGCGCCCATGGCACCCCAGAGTGGAACCATGATGAGTGAAAATACGATTCGAGAGCCCGACATTGCCAGAGTAATTTCTCGAAAGCCGCGCTCGTCCATTTTCGCTTGAATGTATGAGAATTTGAGGGTCGAAAAGATGCCAACGCAAATTGAAAGTAGTAAAATCTGACAATAAATCACCGCCTCACTGAACTCATTCGTATAAGCCAGCGGTAACAACCAAGGAACAATGGCAAAAGCGAAAATTGAAATACAGCCGGCGATCGTTAACCCCGCTCGGTTGAATTTGCTGTTCAATGCAGGTGTATATTGCTGCTTGCGAGATAAGCCAGGAATGATAGCGTGCGTAAGGGATTGAACATTCTTTTTAATCAGTTCCGGAAATCGATCCGCAATTGCATATATTGCAAGTGCATCCGGAGCAATCCAAAAGAAAAGCAAGACACGATCCAAATAATTACCAATGATGTTGGCAATCGAATAAAAGCTAACTCGTATGCCGTATGAAATTGCGTTTGGTTCGGACTGATTTCTGGCATCGATAGATCTCCGCAGCAAAACGGTCATGGCGATATTTTGGATTGCCAATATTCCGAAGTAAACGGTGATCAGTAACCATAAATCAGTGTGCCCATACCAAGCAAACAGTATTACCGCGCAATTCGCTGAAACTAAGCTTAGACCCTGAATAGCCGCCGTCCGGCGAAAGTTTTCGCTGCCACTCAGAAACGCTTGCCAGTTGATGATTCCGTTAGACTGTGGAAATAGCGCCCCTGCTGCGAGAAACGCAAAGCCCAGCGTTCCATTACCGAGCGAAAAAAAACTCAGGCCGAGGGCGGCCAACACCAGCAATCCTAAAAAACTGAAACGCCAGCTCAGACGTGAAGCTGCTAAATAGGTTCCGGGAAACCCGCGTGCAACGCTCTGGATGACAACATTCTGCAAACCGGGCAGCGCGAAGATGCTGCAAACCATGATGCAAGTCAGCACAAACTGGTAGTCACCAAATTGCTCTTTACTCATCGTGCGCACCAGCACCATTGCTGTAGCAAGTGCAGACGCTTGACGAATGACTTTCAGGAGCAATATCCAGAAAGCTGAGTTGGCGAGTTTGCGAATCAACCTAAGAAAACCTTTGCGTGGCCTTGCAATCGATGTCGAGCAACTTGTTGACAGCGTTTCGCAGAGGGCCTGCAAATCCAATCAAGCCTTGCTGCAGCGATCGTTAATCGCGAAGAAATTGTATTTAACGTGCTTTGCAAAGGATGTTGCGGCAGCGGGGGTTCTTTGAGAAATCCCAAGGTAAATAGCAAACTTTTCCCCCGACTCGCGCAACTTCATAGACTGTGTAGCGAGCTCGTTCGAAGAAATTGCGCATTTCTGAACTAACGGGTTTGTGGCGAATATCATCGTACTCCATGAGGATGGAGGGACGAAGTTGCTCTACCGAATTAACAGCACCTTGAAGAACGTTCCACTCAAACCCCTCTACGTCTATTTTGATAAAGTCGATTCGCGATATCGCACGTTCCTTCACGTAATTGTCGAGTGTGGAAACGCTTACTGGTTTGACCTCGAAATTGTCAGGACCAATTGCATCAACCGCTTCATTTTTCAAGAAGGAACTGGTTCCACTTCGGAACACCCCTTCCTTGACTTGGTACATGTCAATCGTCGTCGCCGCTTCGCCGAGCGCGAAATCGTTGACGTTCAATCCGTCGTAGCCGTTTAGACGTGCGTTAGCCACTAACTTATCACGAATATGGTTCACCGGTTCAAATGAATGTACATTGCAGCTACCGCCTGAAAGCTTTGAAAAAATTAAACTGTAAACACCAATGTTTGCACCGATGTCAAAGCAGATACTGCCGGGGAACACTAACTCGTGAATCACTTCAAAGTTCAGCAGGTCATAGTTATCCCCTCGCCAGAGGATTTTCTTTTCTATCTTATTGTCTGGACCTGCCCATAGTTTGCAACCACGGAAGTTCGCGATGGTCATCCAGTGGTCGGTCGACTCCAAATGCGAGGCGATTGCAGGCCCTATTGATTGTTTGCTAGCCGGGTTAAGCGATTTGGCTATGCGTTTGATGTTGTGACTGAGGTTCATTATTCAAATGCCAACTATGTGGGTGTGTAGCAATTAGAAATTATAATGGTTGGATTGCCGCATTTATTTGACAACAACTGCTTGCATATTTGAGGGAAGCATCGAATCGGTCAGGCTTGATTCGTTGCGGAATTGTCTTGTTTCGTATTGGCGAACTACGAAAAAATCCAACCATTTGATGGAATGGAAGAGCGCCTCGTTCAGAAACCTGATTGGTGGAAAAATGTCGCATTGCAGATTAATTCGCTGCAGCAAGATCGAGATTGTTTCAAATGGAGGGCAAGAGCCGCGCAGCATGTCGAAGTGATTCCAATCCTTAAACAGAAGTCTAAATCCGTACGGAGTGAAATGAAAAAAGTTGTCGGGGCATTCGTGAAAGGAGAATACAGCGCTGGCGGAAATGATTAAACGCCCGCCCGGTGCTAAGATGCGATGGAATTCCCCCACGATCCTCTCTGGGTCAGGAATGTGTTCGAGCAAGCCCGTGCAGAGAATCACTGGATAGCTACTGTCTTCAATTTTTGATAGCTCTCGGTAGTAGACATCGACATGCATATCCGCTGGACAATCGGCGCGTTTCGTGACGGTGTATGCGTTGGGAAAGTGATCGTGGTGGTCAACGTCTTCGCTGTGTACGACCAGAGTTTTTTCGGTGGTTGCCGTTTCGCGGCATAATCTCTCCAAATTACGTGTCGACAGTTTTCGTTTGGTTAAATTAAATCGATATAGTTTTCTGATGACTCGATTAGAGCTTGGTGTGCGTGAGGTCATGACGTGTTCGTTTTCAAGGAATGCTTCAAATGGTCCGCAAGACGGATGCTTAAGGCCACGATCGTGAACGTTGGATTCGCGTTTCCGCTGGTGGAGAAAACCGAGCCTCCGGCGACGTAAACATTTTCGCAAGTATGAATTCGACATTCCGAGTCCACTACTGAACGCGATGGATCAGTACCCATTCGTGTCGTTCCAAGGTGGTGAGAGGCGTCGCCGTTAATTGGCCAAGGATTTATGTTGGCTGAAATTAAGTTTTCCATCCGCCCCCAGCCTTGCACGCTTATTTCCGATGCCAATTGTTTATGCAGTTCTTCAAGGGTTCGTCTGTCTCGCGGCGAAGTATCGGCAGTGACCCGAGGCAGGGGATTGCCGAAGTGATCTAGTTTACTAGACAGCGTAACCCGATTTTCCGCCAATGGCTCCATTTCCATAAAATTGCGGACCCGAATACGAGTTACCGGAGCCGCGCGCCGATTGAATAGCCTTTTTGACAAATAATGAAGAATATCCGGAGAGTATCTGATCAGGTTATATGCAATTCTGCCGTAATCCGTATAGGATTTATCCGAGTTTTGCAGATCGCTGTCGTCACCCGTCTCCGCGTAGTGTCTTAATTCAATCACTTTTTTTTGGTTGACACGCTGGAAGGTGCGACGGAAAAAGCGAATGCTCTTGGTGCAATAAATGAATGATTCGACACCGGGTGAGCCTGACCACTCAAATATTGGCTCGAAACGAACGTATGAATTCAACAGCGATTGGGATCTTTGTAATTCTTCGGGTAGTCTCATTCCTAAGTACCCAGCCATTCCGTCAGCTAGAAATCCAAAATATGCTGGCAACCGTTTGATCGGGGTCCTTAGTTGTATCGTGCCGTAATAGTTTTTCGGGTGGTTCATGAAGTATCGTCCGACTTGGTCGTATTCGTTCCCCAGCCCTGCCGGCCCGAACGATTTCGAAAGTAGTAGTAGTCGGGCGTTCTCAATTCCGTTAGCGGCCAACACGAAGATCTTTGCTCGGACTTGCTTTTCCCCATTTTGATTGCGAACAATTGCCGAGTTGGCCGAGCCACCTTCCGGGGATGACTCAAGAGCGGTGACCGTGGTGTCGGTGAATAAGTCCACTGTTGGTAACTGATAAACCGCGTGAAACTCTTGCCTGTAGTTTTGAGGTTCAGCTCGGGCCAAGAAACTTTTGCATTCCAACGATTTCCATTCAGGCTGCAAACATCCGGATTTGATTTTTCTCTCCCATTCCTCTCCGTTGTAACATGTTAGCGGGGGGAATCGATATCGAGCAGTGGCTGATTCATAATATGGTTGTAAGCAGTTCCAAGTTATCGGCCAGCCTTCAACGGTTAACCACGGTTTGTTTTCAAAATCGATCGGATCTAATTGACTCGACAAACCACCCCAAGTGTTAGACGTCCCACCAACCTGACGTTCACGTGAATAGGCCTTGATTTGCAGTGCTGCGCTTTCAACGTCCCTTAACTCATCACAAAAGCTGGTTCTATCCCATTTGCCACTTTCCAGCACGCAGATTCGCAGGCCACTGCTTGATAGTTCATTCGCAAGCGTGCCGCCTGCTGGGCCAGAGCCAATAATGCACACATCATAATTGACGTTGTCTTCTAGATCTTCGAACGTCTTAATCATTGTTGACGCTCGTGTGATATGCCTGTGGCCAAAATCTTGACCGCCCGTTGATACCAACTGTATTTATCTTCCAAGTCAATTTGAGCTTGTTTGCCGAGGCTCGCGGCAAGCGCTTGGTCGCTCAATAACCTTGTGGTTTTGGCTGCCCAATCATCGATGTCGATCGGATCGCATAATAAACAGTTTTGCTCGTCCGTTAAGACCTCTTCCAGCACCGCGAGACGGGAGG
>CAZHTX010000432.1:0-5201 GCA_964535475.1 uncultured Pirellulaceae bacterium | reverse complement strand
GCTGGAACTGACAAATTTTCTCAGACTGGCAATCTTGAGGGAAAATGCACTTTTTTCCAGTGAAGACACTTGTACCGGTTAATCCGGGTGGGGAATATTCGGTCAATGTTTTGACCGCTGGGCGATCGGCGGATAGACTACGTAGCAAGTAACCCGAGCGTCTCTTGTTGACGAGATAGAAACGCGTGAATAGCAAAACTTTTCAGAACAATACCGAGATCACGAATTTTGACGTCGCCACCGACGAGCAATTGTTGCTCGAGTATCAGGTGAGCGGTGATCGATCGGTTTTCGAAATATTAATGCGCAGATACCAGCGAGAGTTGTTCAGCTACTTGCGCCGCTACTTGGGTGACGCCGAGATGGCCGAGGATGCTTTTCAAGGAGCTTTTCTGCAAGTCCATTTAAAATGTGACCAGTTCGATGCGGGGCGTCGTTTTCGGCCTTGGTTGTACGCCATCGCGACGAATCAAGCGATCGACGTCCAGCGGCGGAACAAGCGGCACCGCATGGCCAGTTTGGACCGCACAGCGACGACGGACGACTCCGACGGTCATTGGTCCGAAAAACTGGTCGGCGACGGGCCTGATCCGTTGGCCGAAGCGGCCAGCCGCGAGCACGGGCAATGGGTCCGTGACGCTGTCGATTCGCTGGGCGATTCGATGAAGCAGGCGATTCACCTGGTCTATTACCAGGGGCTGAAGTATCGCGAAGCGGCCGAGATTTTAGGGATCCCCGTGGGGACGGTAAAAAGCCGCCTGCACGCCGCCGTGCAAAGATTGGGCGTGGAATGGGATGCCAGCCACGATCAAGCGCACGACGCGGCAGTGAACGAAGAGGTTTAAAGCCAGCGGCTAGTGGCTAGACGGAAGTGGCTAGTTGCTAGCGGCTAGTGGCTAGAGAAGAAAGAAAGTGGCTGGAGGGGTGGCACTTAACCCAAGTTGGATCGAAAGAGCACCGTGCACGCCCCCCCACTAGCATCTAGCCACTAGCCACTTCTATCTAGCTTCTACTTCATCCGAATGTCTTTGAATTCGGCCCACATTGGTTTGCCGGCGTGCAATTGGAGGGCTAATACTCCGCTGCCGAGTGCCAACTCGGGGTGCTCGTCGGTGAAATCGAGCACTAAACGGCCGTTCATGTAGTGCTTGAGGCGATTCCCCTTGGCAATGATGATGACGTCGTTCCACTGGTCGACATTGAACAACTCTTTGTACTCGGCTTTCGAGATCAAGTTGCCCTTCACTTGCTTGCCCTCGGTTGTCCAGACCGCCTGCTCGCCGACTAAGCAGATGCGGCCCCGCTTGCCACCTTCGTCGTAGATAAAGCCGGAAACGTTCGGCAGTGTCTCTTCGTTGCGGATCTCGTGCTGATATCCACGCACTACCCAAGCGTTCCGTGGCTTGCCTTCAGTGATATGCCGCGAACGATACTGAATTCCTGAGTTGTTGGACGCCGTGCAGCGGAATGATAATCGCAGCTCGAAGTCACCCAACTCGCCCCCTTGCCAAATCAGGAACGTGTTTCCGTTGGCTTTGTTTTCCTCGGTCGTTTGGCCGTGGATCACGCCATCCTTAACCGACCACAGGCGGGGATCGCCGTCCCAACCCGCTAAAGTTTCGCCATCAAACAGCGATTGCATGCCTTCC
This sequence comes from uncultured Pirellulaceae bacterium, assembly GCA_964535475.1. Lineage (GTDB taxonomy): Bacteria > Planctomycetota > Planctomycetia > Pirellulales > Pirellulaceae > Laterigemmans. Next base: position 3,552 of record CAZHTX010000432.1, on the reverse strand, counting down.
GGCTCGGGGGGTGCCTTCTGGTCCGCGTCCTGAGCGACTGCGGTGAGCGCGAATAGCGAGGCGAAAACGAAACTTTGATAGCGCAGCATTGGTTTACTCCGAGGGGATGATTGTTTCCGTCATTATTGTCAGCCGCTCTCTGATTCGCCACCGTATAGTCGCTTTTCGCTCCGTCGAAAGTTGGAAACAGTCGCCTTTCGCTCCGTCGACGGGAGTTTCGGCGGAGCTCTCGGCGGAGCTTTCGGCGGAGCGAAAGGCGACAAAACGCTACAGGCGAATCAGTGGACTTCATTTTCCTTTGGGTCGACAATCGGCTACAATGATGCCAAACAGTCCCGCCCACCACGTTGCGGAAACACACGTTTCCACACTCCCGCCTTTTGGTTTCGCTTGCCGATTACTTGGCATCGAAACAAGCGACCACCCTCCACTTGCTTCTTTGGAGCAACCACTTTGATGCTGGATAGGCCGAATCGAACCGGCAACCGCTCGCTCGCCCCGCCGAGCACTGGTTGGTTTTTCTTATTGACCGCGATATTTGCGCCGCTGACCGCTGACGCGATCGCTGCTGGTCCACAAATTTCAGACGAAGAGTTGCGGGCCCGCGGTGAAGAGATCTACCGCAACCGCTGTGCGGAATGCCACGGCGAGTCGGGGGAAGGGGTCGATGCCTACTACCCAGATCGGCTCGTTGGTGACGATTCGATTGGTCAATTGACCGAGACGATCGCCGAAACGATGCCCGAGGACGATCCTGAACTGTGCGAGGGTGAAGACGCCGCCGCCGTGGCCGCTTATATCCACCATAGTTTTTACAGCGAAGCGGCCCGCTTGAAAAAACGGCCACCCCGCGTCGCCCTCGCTCGCTTGACTGCGAATCAATTGCGTCAAAGCTTGGCTGACCTCTATGCGGCGAACGACCAAGTTGCCAACATCAAGCAAGAACGAGGCATTAAGGCGACATATTATGCCGGTGCCCGCCGCAAGAAAGAAAACATTAAAGTCGAACGCACCGATCCGGTGATCGATTTTGACTTTGGTCACGAAAGCCCCGCCGAAGGGATCGAGCCGAAATCTTTCGCGATCAACTGGGAGGGTAGCATCCGGGCCGACGTAACGGGCAAGTATGAGATTGTGGTTCGCAGCACCTGCTCATTTGTGATGCGGTTTGGTAACCACGGCCGAGAATTCATTAATAACCATGTGCAATCGGGTGATAAGAGTGAGTTTCGTGAAACGATCTTTCTCACCGCCGGTCGCATTTACCCTTTCAAGATCGACTTTACGCAGCGAGAGCGTTCCACCGAGCAACCGCCCGCCAGCATTTCTTTGAGTTGGGTGCCTCCTCGACAAGTCGAACAGATTATCCCACCTCATAACCTCCTGCCTGGCTGGGCTCCGTCGGTTTATACCTTACAAACCGATTTGCCACCGGATGATCGCAGCTACGGGTTTGAGCGTGGGATTGCCATCGATCGTCAATGGGACGAATCGACAACGGCTGCGGCACTGGAATTTGCCGCCATCGCGACCAGCGAATTGTGGCCGCAGTACGAGCGTCGACATCGCGACGATCCGAATGAAAATCGCCAACGACTACGTGACTTTTTGGCCGGTATCGCCAGCCGCGCGTTCCGCAGTCCGCTGACCGATGCCCAACGGCAAATGTATGTTGACCAACAAGTTGATGCGACGGAAGATGACAAAGAAGCGATTAAACGCTCAATCATTTTAACGCTCAAGAGCCCGCGTTTCTTATATCCCACCATCGATCTGAATCGTAGCGAATCGCAACAAGCGGCCAATCGATTGGCACTGGTGTTATATGATTCGCTGCCCGTTGATCGCTGGTTAATTGAAGCGGCCGAAAAGGATCGCTTAACCAGTGAAGATCAAGTTCGCGGCGCGGCGGCGAGGATGATCAACGACTATCGCGCGCAAGCGAAGACGCGGGAGATGCTGAGCGAATGGTTAGACCTCGGCCACTTTGGTGAGATCGCGAAGGATGAGGAATTGTTCGCAGGTTTTGACGATCAAGTGGTCAGCGATTTGCGGAGTTCCTTAATGGCCTTTCTCGATGCCGTGGTTTGGAGCGAAGCGAGCGACTATCGACAATTGTTCCAAGCCAAATGGACCTTTACCACCGATCGCTTGGCGGAGGTCTACGGTGAGGATTGGCAGCCCGCGGAGGAAGGGCAAGGCCCGCGACGTAGTGAGCCAGATACCGAGCACCGCTTTGGGGTGCTGACGCATCCGCTGTTGATGAGTGGTTTGTCGTACCACGATACGACGTCGCCGATTCATCGCGGCGTGTTTCTGATTCGGCATTTACTCGGTCGCACGTTGCGACCGCCGGCCGACGTCTTTCCGCCGCTCAGTCCCGATTTGCATCCCGGCCTGAACACGCGAGAACGGGTGGCTTTGCAAACCAGCCCCGAGAGCTGTCAAGTTTGCCACACCAAGATTAACGGCCTCGGTTTTGTGCTGGAAAATTACGATCCGATCGGGCGTTATCGCGGCGTGGATGCCGATAAACCAGTGGACGCCACAGGTGAGTACACCGACCGCCAAGGAAATTTAGTAAACTTTGCGGGACCAGCCGAGTTGGCGGACTACTTGGCAAATAGCGATGATGCCTTAGAAGCTTTCGTGAACCGTGTTTTCCAACATTTTGTCAAACAGCCAATCGCCGCTTTTGGGCCAAACACCCAAGCGTCGCTGGTGGAAAAGTTTAGAGCTAGTGGTTTTAACATCCGCGAGCTGATCGTCGAAGTCGCGGTTATCGCGGCTCGTCAACCTCACTCCCCGGACTTGCAGGAATCTTAAGATGAACACTCAACACTATCAATCTTCACGACGTGAGTTCCTGAAACGAACCGGCTTGAGTGCGGCCGCGGCGAATTTGTTGATGGGGCTGCCCAGCTTGGGGTGGGCCGCTGCGGCGACGAGCAAACCGAAGAAACGCATCGTATTTGTCTTCAGCCCCAACGGCGTGATCCCCCAACACTTTTGGCCGGAAACGCTAGGGAAAGATTTTGAACTGAAACGCATCCTCCAGCCGCTGAGCGATCTTCGCGAACGGACGTTGACCTTGCATGGTGTTTGCAATCAGATCAAAGGGGACGGCGATGGCCACATGCGGGGCATCGGTTGCTTGTTGACTGGCATCGAGTTGTTTCCCGGGGATGTGCAGGGTGGCTCCGACACGCCCGCAGGTTGGTCGCAAGGGATCTCCGTCGATCAGCACTTGCGGAATTGTTTGCAGGCCGACGCCGAGTCGCAAACTCGCTTCGGGTCGCTGGAGTTCGGTGTCATGGTGCCGGACCGCGCCGATACTTGGACCCGGATGTCGTACGCGGGACCAAACCAGCCGGTCGCGCCGATCGATAATCCTTACAAAATGTTTGACAAGCTGTACGGTCAAACCAAAAACCGCAAGTTGTTGTCGAGCGTGCTGGATGAAATCACGGCCGAACTGAAGGCGGTCAAGCAATCGATCAGCGCCGAAGACCGTCAAATGCTCGAAGAGCACATGACGATGGTGCGTCAGGT
>CAZHTX010000431.1:0-5208 GCA_964535475.1 uncultured Pirellulaceae bacterium | reverse complement strand
GCGATCATTGCCAGTTAACAAATTACCGAGGTATTGAGGACGATTACCACTGGCAAAGGCGTCTTGGAAGATCGAGTTGTTGTTGCTGACCGCACTCTCACCTTCATTCTCTTGTGCCTCGCCCAACAACGGCGATTCACCAGGCAAGCCCTTCACGTGAACGCCGTGATTTGCGAACCGGATGTCGGCAAAAGTAACGGTCGATCCGGGAAACTCTTGTTGCTCACCCAAGCGAATTTGGAATCGATAAGAACCGCTGGTCAAACCGCCAGCCGCATCGTTAATATCGACCGAATTGCTGCGAACTCGCACAAAGTAGGGTCCGCGCGAACCGACCGCGCCGGGCAACACAACTCGCATCCCCGCGTCACGCGGGTTGGTCGAGCCAAAGTCAAAGTACTCATTACCAGAGCTGAGCGTTGCCAGCCCCAAGGGGCCCTTGGAGAGAGAGCCCACCAGGCCATCGACCTGCTCGCTGAAGACTTCGACCATGCTTGAGTCGAAGACTTCGTTGCCGCTGTTGGTGCTGCGTGCCAGCACCGTGCCCTGGGCATCGAGTAATTCAACCACGCTATCCAACGCAAAGCTGGTGCGATCAATGTCAATCCAGATTTCACTGCCCGCTTCACCGCGGAATTGATAAACATCCACGTCGGACGGTTGGCTGAGGAAACCCTCAACTTCCAAACCGATCCGGCGCAAGTCGTCGCCTTGGACCACTCGTCCAGCCAAGTCCCCCAGAACCTGGGCGCTCGATGCATTCCCATTTGAACCAGGTGCCTGGTCGGTCTGCAGCTCCAACTCTTGCACGACTGCCACGTTGCGATCGTTGCTGGTTTGATCCAAGAACAAGCTGCGCCAATCGTTGGGCGAGGGCCGCGTGGCAAAGGTGTCATTATTGGTGTCAGTTTGCTCCGTTCCGTCCGGTTTCCGCCCTGCACCGACGCTGTCGTCGTACAGGCTAGTCATGACAACCGGGAATCCTGGACGCCCCAGCACGTGAATGGCACCACCGATGCGGTCGACGATACCGTTTTCAGTTCCAGTAACCGTAAAGCCAGTTCCCGTGGTGTCGCTGAATGGCGAACCGGCTCCGAGCAACTTGATCACGAGACTCTCGTTCGGGCTGCTTTGCAGACGCAACTGTCCCGAACCATGGAAGTTGTCGACCACGATCGAATCGTACAGCACGTGCACAATATCGGTATCATCCCACACGCTTTCGGTGGTTAACGTGTTGCCACGGATTTCCATTCCGTTCAGCTCATTGTTGTCCAAGGCGTTGCGACGCACCAAGGGACCACGATTGTCGTCAAGCCCTTCAAGACGCTCGGCGTAGCCGGTCTGACGTCCCACATCCAGATTGAATTCACCCAACAGTGAGTTAGCGTCGATGTCAATCACGCTACCTTCGTTGCCGGTAAAACTATTACCAACGATGATTGGTTGACTGCCGCGAACGAATATCGTCGCGGGCGTGTTTGCCAAACGCCCAAACCGTCCGTTGGGACCTTGCCCGCCGATCCCGTCCGCGTTGTCTTCGAAAATCGTATTGAGGATCCGAGCGGTCGCTTGTTGCAACTCAATCGGATTGAAGGCTTTGAACGTTCCCTCAATTCGCGACAAACCACCCGCATAAGCGACCACTGCGTGGTCCAAGCTCAAGTGGGACGTTGGGCTCGCATAAAATCCAGCCCAGTCACCCGCTGCGGGAGCGGAGAAACCAGTCGTGGGCGTACCGTTGTTGTTGGTATCAAAGCTACCGCCAGCACCAAAGCGATCATCTTGAATGCTGGAGAAGATAACCTCTTCGCTTTCCGTTCCTTCGGCCAATAGCTGAGCACCAAAGCCGACTTCGATCCGCGAACCTTGAATCTTGACAACTGTCCCCGGATCAATCACCAGCGACGATGTCGGTCGACCACGCTCGCCCGTGCGAGCCAGATCCAACATGCTGGTGGCGTCCGCCTGGGCCAAACGATCGACGTGCCCAGTGGCGTTTGCGTTCAGTTCGGCAACCAACGCATAGTTAACGCCATCAGCCGACCGATAGAGCCGGCGGAACCGATAATCGGAGCTAGCTGGTACTTGCGGCAAGCCAGATAAGCGGATTTGGCTGTCATCTCCGTTCACGGTGAATTCAGGCGTCGCGTCACTGGCCAAACTCTCAAAGCCAAACATATCGACCAAGGTCAGCCGATAGGAATAAGTCCCCGGCTCTACCGCACCGGCATCACTGATGACTTGCTGAGTCACCGAGCTGAGACTGGGGCGGAAACCATCGCGGATTGCCCCGCCAGCGTTACCCGCCAGGATGAGATTCTCCGACAAAATATGAACAATGTCGGTATCATCCCACCTGCCGCTGACCACTTGCTGAACCGGATCTTGATCCGGTTGGGTTTCCACGCGGATAAACAAGCCGTTAAGCGAGTTGTTCGTCAGCACGTTGCGACGGATGTCGGGACCGACGCGATCGTAGTCTGATGTGAAAGCTCCTGGGGCTTGATAACGGGGTGCCTGATAGCTGACTTCCTCAAAGCTGTTCGGCGCCGCGCTCATCGCCGCATCGGCACTGTCCGTAATGCGGTTAAAGGTAATCGTGGGACGCGTGTCGACGATCTGAATTGGGTTGACTGTTACCTGAGTCGCATCCACCCGCACGTTGCTGCCACCGCCGTAGCGGATATCGGCAAAGTTGATGTGATTGAGGAAAATACCTTGGTCTTCAAGGTTAAACCGTCCAAACTCATCGTCCACATCGCGACGCAGCACAATCCCGCCCCAGTCACCCTGTCCAGGCAGTGTGGTGCCTGGTGAGCCTTGAGCGACTGTCCGATCGCGCGAACTTGTAAAGACGACGCTGCCCGCTGCCGGCTCATTCCCCCGCAGCATCAGCTCGCCGGCGGCATTCAATAACCGCGGAGTTCCTAACACTTGCAGTGCCGATCCGCTGCGATCGAGCTGCAGATTGGAGCTACCGACTCCAATCCTGGCATTCCGCAACTTGACAATCGTGCCGGCATCAATCATGACCGTCACGCCCAATGGCACATCCATCGAGGCACCATCTTCCAAGATGGCACCGCCCGTTTCACCGAAACCAATGCTGTAAGCAAAGTTGTCGATGGGGGTTTCCAACAAACCGTCATTACCGCCGTTGCCCACAATCCGGACAATGTCACCGGGATGCGTGACTCGGAACGCACTGGGGGCGACCGCGCTGGCAATGTTATTGAATGGTTGGTCAGTGGTTCCATCAGGGAACGCGCTGGCCGACTTGTCGACAAAGATCGTGCGACCATAAACCGTCGCACCACGGAAATTCGGGCTGAAGCTGACGGACCGCTCGTTGGAGAACGTCAGCAAGTTGGCCACGTCGGCGCCCACACCAACGTTTGCTGTGACCTGTGTTGAACCCGACTGAGAATTCACCAACGAGGCCACCAAGTTGGCCATTTGACTCGACGAGAAGCTGGTTCGATATCGAATTGCAATGTTACCGCTGCTGAGCGGCGGTTGACCGGGAACGACGTTGTTGAACGCATCAACTTCGACGAACTGATAGGTTCGCGTGATCGCCGTCGGACCGGCAACCAAGGTCATTGTGGAACCTGGCACCACGGTGTTGCCATTGGCAAAGGCCACCTGCCGAGCGTCGGGCCGAACCTGGAACCAGAAATTGTTCGCCCCGCCGGGAATCCCATCGCCGTCTCCGTCGACCGGAGTGCCGGGAATCCCAACCGCATCGCCATCGACGTCCCGCAAGGAGTCGCGACCATCGGTGTCGGCTTCAAACTTGACGAACAGCTGATAATCCCCCTCGCTGCCACCACCAAATCCAGTGCCAGGAATGACAGGATCGTACTGATCATTTCCGGACGCCGAAACGCCGATGTAATAGACACCGTCGCCCAGTGGCAATTGCAGACGCGAGTCGGTGCCGAAGTAATTGTCATTGAAAGCGATCGGCTCAATGTCACCGCCGCTAAGCACCAACTGCTTGAATGGCAACTCGGGCAAATTGAAGATCGGCTCGAATTCGGCGAAGTCGTCCAACAACCCGAAATCATCGCCATGGACGTCAATCACTCGCACCAAGGAGGAAGCAAACGCATCGGCTTCAATCGCCTTGAGCATATCGCGCGGTGTTCTTGCCACATCTTCCAGCTCGGCCGCTTGATCGGCTTCGTCTAACAGATCCAAATTCGGCAAGAAGGGAATGTCGACGGTGAAAGAATTGATCCCCGTCTGCACGATGATGACGCGGAACGCTGCTTGGTTGTCCAACTTACGTTGGTCGTTTTCCGCGGCCGTCAGCGAGCTGTCCGGCGGGCTGTAATCGCGGAACGAACGGACAAAGTCAATCTTGGTTTGATTGCCTAGCTTGCCGGGAGCAATCGCTTCGATGCGAATCGGCGCAACGGGAATCGAAAAGCTGGTCTCGACCGCAGCCTGCGACTCTTGGAACAATCGCAGCGAAGTGTCCAGGGGACTGCTATCAGGTAACCGCTGCGCAAATGTCTCAGCGGTCAAAATACCAGTGTTCGACCCTGTGGTGACATCGACTTCAAATCGATAGAGATCGAGATCGCTGCCGACCTGGCCGTGCAGGAACGAACCGTGCTGAATGTCATAGTTGCCGGGAAAAATCGGCTCCAGCGGACGATTACTAAACTCGGCCCCAACTTGATTGTAGATCGGACGATCAAAGTCACCCGTGTTAAACAAGTTTTGGTTAATCGTGCCGTTCAGGAAAGCGTCCGACAGGGCCATCACCGTCGAATTGCCCAAATCGTTTGCTTGTCCCAAGCCCAATAAGGCACCCACGCCAGCAAAAGCGGTGCGGAAGAAGTCTTGTCCAAAGCCAACTTGCCACTGATACAGCGCGTCGAGCACCAACACACCGTTCTCAAAGCCTGGATCCGGATTTACCGCTGCGCGATCCCCATTGAATAACAACACATTCGCCCCGTTGACCGCCGTGGGAGTCCCCAAGGCAATTGCCAATCCATCCGAATTGGTCTCAACAAAACGCACGCCTAAGTAGTTGCTCCAAAGATCAAGCGCCTCGCGAACGCGCTGCTTCATCTCATCGGTGATGCTGTTGCTCAAACCGGCCGCGGGAGGGCCAAAGTTATAAGAGACCAGCTCGATCTGCGAATCAGGGTCGGGGCTAAACATCGAATTGATGTAGTCCGCAAACAC
>CAZHTX010000430.1:0-5223 GCA_964535475.1 uncultured Pirellulaceae bacterium | reverse complement strand
GACGCAGAACTATTCGAAGGTTGATCTCCCCCGATGCTCGATCGTAAGTACATTGCCGCGAATCCACAGCTGGTTCAAGAAAACTGCCAACGCCGCGGCGTCACGGTGGCGATCGATCAATTGTTGGAGCTGGAAAACCAACGGCTCGAAGCGTTGCGGCAAGCTCAAGAGTTGAATCGCCTGGCGAATGAAACGAGCAAAGGTATCAGCAAAGCCGCATCGGCCGATGATCGTCAAGCGATGATTGAAAAAGGGCGGCAACTGCGGGCCGACAAAGACGCCGCCCAACAACTGCATGATCGCCTCGACGAGGAGATCACCGCGATTCAGAAATTGATTCCCAACTTGACGCACCCCGCCGCGCCGATCGGTGGCGAGGAGGACGCGGTCGAATTGGGACTGGGGAAAACGCCCCAGCCGAGCTTTGATTTCCCGGTGCTCGACCACCTGGAGCTGGGCGAAAAATGGGACTGGATCGATTTCGAAGCGGGGGCCCGCGTCGCCGGAGCCGGTTTTTACTTCCTTAAGAAAGATGTTGTCAGGCTCGACCTGGCGTTGCAGCAATTTGCGGTCGGTTTTCTGGCCGATCGTGGCTTTATCCCCGTCAGCACACCCGATTTGGCGCTGACCAGCGTGCTGCACGGCACCGGTTTTTCCCCACGCGGCCCCGAAACGCAAATCTACAGCATTGAAAACACCGAGCTGAACTTGATCGCCACCGCCGAGATTACGCTCGGCGGCATGCTGGCCGGTCAGACGCTCGACGCCAGCGAACTGCCGCTAAAAATGTGCGGGCTGAGCCACTGTTTTCGCACCGAAGCGGGCGCGGCCGGACGCGCTTCGCGAGGACTCTATCGCGTCCACCAGTTCAGCAAAGTCGAAATGTTTGCCTTTACGCATCCCGAGCAAAGCGAAGCGATGCACGAAGAGATGCGCAGCCTCGAATGTGAACTGTTCGATGCCCTCGAGATTCCCTACCGCGTGATCGATACGGCGACCGGCGATTTGGGCGGACCGGCTTATCGAAAGTATGACTTGGAAGCCTGGATGCCAGGTCGCGGCGAAGCGGGCGAGTGGGGCGAAGTCACCAGCACTAGCAATTGCACCGACTATCAATCACGCCGACTCAATGTGCGATTTAAAACCACCGGGCAGAAAGGTACCGAACTGGTACACACCCTCAACGGCACCGCCATCGCCACCAGCCGCGCGATCATTGCCGTGCTGGAAAACAACCAACAAGCGGACGGAACGGTACGAGTTCCTCAAGTCTTGCAACCATGGGTCGGCCGAGCCGTCATCGGCGGGTAACACGTTTTGAATCACTCACACTCCCCCTGGAAATCAGCTTGGGGTTTGCGGCACGACATCGACTTTCTGAACCATGGTGCCTTCGGCGCTTGCCCGCTCGAGGTCCTGGCCAAACAGCAGCATCTTCGCGCGCGAATGGAAAGCCAACCGCTCGCTTTTTTGCAGCGCGAGCTGGAAACGCTGCTCGATCAATCGCGAGCCGCTTTGGCCGAACTGATCGGCGCTTCGACCGCCGGACTGGTGTTCGTCAATAACGCCACCGCCGGTGTCAACACGGTCCTCCGCAGCTGGCAATTCCAGCCCGGTGAAAGCCTGCTCGTTACCGATCACGGCTACAACGCCTGTCGCAACGCGGTCGAATTTGTCGCCGCTCGCTGGCAAGCCCAAGTGCGGGTAGCCCGCATCCCCTGCCCACTCGTGGATGGGCCTCCCGGCAGCGGATCGGCCGCTGACAAAATCGTCGCAGCGATCGAACAGAGCCTCGATCCGACGGTGCGAATGGCCCTGATTGACCACGTGACCAGCCCGACGGGAATAGTTTTTCCGCTCGCAAGGATTGTAGAATTGCTGCACCAGCGGGGAATCATCGTGATCGTGGACGGCGCGCACGCGCCCGGCATGCTACCCTTGAATGTGGAGCAGATTGGTGCTGATTTTTACACGGGTAACTGCCACAAATGGCTGTGCGCCCCCAAAGGTGCCGGTTTTCTGCACGTTGCCCCGCAGTGGCGAGAGCGGTTAAGAACTCTGGTGATCAGTCACGGAGCCAACTCGCGGCGGACCGATCGCAGTCGTTTGCATTTGGAGTTCGACTGGACCGGCACCGGCGATCCAACCCCCTGGATTTGCGTCGCCGACGCGATCGATTTCCTCCAGCGAATGCCTGGTGGGATTAACGAAGTGATGCAACGAAATCGACAACTAACCCTGCAAGCCCGCAGCCATTTGCTGGAACATTGCCAACTGCAAGCAACCGTGGAGGACGAACAGTGCGTGGGTTCGATTGCCAGTTTAATCCTGCCTGAATTGCCCCCTGCGGAACGGCCAACGCATGAGCTCACGATCGAACAGCGACTGGGGCTTGATCCCTTGCAAATTAAATTATGGCGGGATGATGCCATTGAAGTACCAGTCTTTAATTGGCCATCACCCAAGCTGCGAATTTTGCGAATCGCGGCCCAACAATACAACGACTTGAATCAATATCGCTTCCTGGCGAACGCGTTGCAAAAGCATTTGGCTTGAGCAATCTCCCCGGCTCGCCTCGCCAGGCTGCCATCGTCGCCCTCAACCAGGCGCGGCAAACTCCCTGAGGAACCCGATTGCATGCCAGAGTTATACGAATCACACAGCCACACGCCGTTGTGCAAACACGCTCAAGGTTTACCAATCGAATACGCTTCGCAAGCTTACCAAGTTGGTTTGGCCGGCATTACAATCACTTGCCATAACCCCATGCCAGACGGTTTCTCGGCTGCGGTGCGGATGGACCCAGAGCAATGGGACGAGTATCAACAGATCGTGCGGGATGCGGCCGAACACTGGCAAGGTAGAGTCGATGTGCGGTTGGGACTGGAGGCCGATTATTTCCCCGGCTATGAAAAATGGCTGGAAGACCAAATCGATTCGGCTCCGCTAAGCTACGTGCTGGGGTCGGTGCATCCGCAGATTGCCGAGTACCGCATCCGCTTTGGCAACCCCGACCCGGTCGTCGATCAATCCACCTACTTTTCGATGTTGGCTGACGCCGCCGAGACCGGTCTGTTCGATTGTCTATCGCATCCCGACTTGATCAAAAATGTAACCAGCACCGCGTGGGAACCGGAGCGTCTGACCGACGTTATCGCTGCGGCACTCGACCGCATTGCCCAGACCGGGATCGCCATGGAATTGAACACCAGCGGTCGGTTGAAACGGATTCCAGAAATGAATCCGTTCCCCGGCATGCTCAGCATGATGCTGGAGCGACAAATCCCCGTGGTCCTCGGTGCCGATGCCCACGTGCCCACGCGAGTCGGCGAAGGCTATCCCGAGGCGCTCGCGCTGTTGGCTGAAATCGGCTACGAAGAAGTTACTTATTTTGTCGACCGCCAGCCCCGCAAGGTACCGATTGCCGCGGCCCTCAACATCGTTGCCGCAGAGGTACCTAGCGACCGCTGAGCCCAGCCCCGCCTCGGAATCGTGATCAATTTCGTTACACTGTATTGCCAGCAAGTTGTTAAAGGGGCGAACCGACGGCGTCAGCTGCGGGCCTAACCGGCGACTTGCCAGTAATCCTTATTCCTTAAAGTTAAAGCAGGCGTCATGAATTTTTTGCAACAACAAGATCCGGAAATTTGGGACGCAATCTCGGCTGAGGCTGTGCGACAACAAGATGGCTTGGAAATGATCGCCAGCGAAAATTACACCAGCCCCGCAGTGATGCAAGCGGTGGGCAGCATCCTCACGAATAAGTATGCCGAAGGCTATCCTGGCCGACGCTACTATGGCGGTTGCGAGCATGTCGATCGCGTGGAAACTTTGGCGATCGACCGCGCCCTGAAACTGTTCGGTGCCGAAGCGGCCAACGTCCAACCCCACTCCGGTTCGCAAGCCAACACGGCGGTCTACCTGTCTTGCTTGGAAGTCGGCGACACCGTGCTCGGCCTCGACTTGGCCCAAGGGGGACACCGCACCCACGGCATGAAATTAAACATCAGCGGTCGGCTGTACAATTTCATCAACTACGGTGTCGACCCCCAACACCACCGACTCGACTTCGATCAAGTTGCCAAACTGGCAAAGGAACATCGTCCCAAGTTGATCGTGGCAGGGGCCAGCGCCTATCCACGCGAGATTCCTCATGAGCGGTTTGCCGAAATCGCCAACGACGTGGGGGCCAAACTGTTGGTCGACATGGCACACTATGCCGGGCTCGTCGCGGCGGGGATTCACAACAGTCCCGTTCCGCACGCCGATTACGTCACCACCACCACGCATAAAACGCTGCGGGGACCACGGGCCGGTCTCATTCTCTGCCGGCAAGAACATCTCAAACTGGTCAATCGCAACGTCTTTCCCGGCACCCAAGGCGGTCCCCTGATGCATGCCGTCGCCGGTAAAGCGGTCTGCTTTGCCGAAGCCAACACCGACAGCTTCAAGCAATACGGACGCGACGTCGTGGCCAACGCCCAGGCCCTTGCTGAAACCTTGATGTCCAATGGCCTCAGGTTGATCAGCGGCGGCACGGACAATCACCTCATGCTGGTCGACGTCAACGCCATCGGCATCGGTGGGAAGACAGCCGAAGCCGCTTTGGATCAATGCGGAATCACGGTCAACATGAACATGATTCCCTTCGATGAACGCAAACCGATGGACCCCTCCGGAATTCGTATCGGTACCCCGGCGCTGACCACTCGCGGAATGGGAGTTGCCGAAATGCGAAATATCGGTGGCTGGATCTACCAAGCCCTCACGCATGCCGATCAACCAGCCGCTCTCGCCGAAATCCGTGAACAAGTCAAAACGATGTGCCAAAGTTTTCCTGTTCCAGCGCAACAAGCTGCGATTGCCGAAGTTTAAATCCTCGGCAATCGCTCACGCGTCGTAAGTAACGCCGCCTCGTAATCAACGACTCAGCGACGTGGTCCACCTCGCATCATGCGGCGCATCGCGTCGCGGAACGATTCGGGGGTCAAGTTGCCCTGGCCAAAGTTGCCTTGGCCAAAGTTGCGATCAAGCTGACCTCGGCGATCACGGTCATCTCTGCGGCCGCGGTCATCGAAGCCATGACCTCGATTTCCGCGCCCTGACACTCCGTCACGAAACGAGCTGTGATCGAACTGGCCGGGACGCAAGCCACCACGGTCAAATGGGTCGCGAGCAAACGGGTTGGTCGGATGGACGCCGAACTGAATCCCGCGAGTCGGG
>CAZHTX010000429.1:0-5223 GCA_964535475.1 uncultured Pirellulaceae bacterium | reverse complement strand
AAGCCGGGACACCAGCGTGCGCTGGTGTCTAGCCTTTAGGCGATTCCGATTCCGCTGGGAAGACCCGTTTCGGGCCCCAGCTGCCTTCACGGGCAATCAAGATCGCTCGCAGCGTCCCTTGCCGATCAATGCCGGCCCATTCGCCTCCAGGACTTGCCTCAGGCGGCTGCCAACCGTCGCGAATCGACCGACCGTGGATCACTTCTTCGACTTCGCTCTCCTCCAAGTCAAACCGCCCCAGCATGCCGACCCCGTCGACCAAAGGCCGCAAGGCGGCGACCAATTGCTGCCGTAACTCAGCCGGATCGCCGTCGATCGCCACCGCTTGCTCGACACCGAACGGGCCCACGGCCGTGCGAATCAAGTGAGTCATGACGGCCGTGGTTCCCAAGCGGGCGGCCAGATCGATTCCCAGGCTGCGAATATAGGTCCCGCTGCCGCAAGTGATTTGGGCGTCGACAAACGGGTACTCGTAGGCGGCGATCGTGAACTGTTCGACCACCACTTGCCGCGGTCGCATCACCACGGCCTGCTCTTTGCGAGCCGCTTTGTAGGCGGGTTGACCGGCAATTTTTACGGCCGAATGGGCCGGCGGTATTTGTTCGATGGTGCCCGTCAAGCTGGCCGCGGCGGCGACAAGAGCTTGCAGACTCGGCACTGGCGGCTGGACGGCTGCGACCAGCGGCGTTTCCAAATCACCCGACGCGCTGGAGCTGCCCAACTGAAACCGCACTCGATAGCTTTTGGAATACAAATGCAGGTAGGGGACGAGCCGAGCGGCGGGTCCAACTGGCACCACCAACACGCCTTCGGCCAACGGGTCCAGCGTGCCGGCATGGCCAACTTTGGCTGGTTTCAATTGGCGATACACGCGATTGACCACGTCTCGCGAGGTCCAACCGACCGGTTTGTAACAGTTCAGAATTCCTTGCAGCGCGGCCGCCATCACTGCACGTCCCAGTTCGCTTGTTCGCCACGCGAACGACCCGCTCTGAGCAACCGCCGCGCGTCGGCGACCAACGGATCACGAAACTCCAGCCGCAACACACCGTCGGCTTGCAATTGATCGATCGACGACTTGATCCGCTGCTCGATCTGAGCGGCAGCTTCCTCCTGACGGCGTCGCCCCTGAACCCAAGTGATCACCAACATGGCGAACAGCGCCGTGGGTAACAATGACAGCAGCAAACTGGTAAACACCATGCCAAAATCGGGATGCGGAAACTCGGTTAAGTTGCTTTCCAGCGAGCTGAGCGTCTGCAAACTGGCTTTTCCGTACGCGTGATAGAGGGCCACGATTGGGCCGGCCAGCAGCAGCCAAAAAATGGCCGTTCCCAGCATCGCCAACAATTGCACCGAACCACCACGGGGCGCGGCGGCGACGACTTCGGCGTCAAAGATCTGCTGCGTTTGTTCCCGCAGGCTATCGATGCCCATCAGCCGCACCGGTGGGCTGGTCGCCGACTCTTCTTCGCCCTCGTGGGGCAGCGGTTGATTTGGGCGTAAGCGAGCCAGTTCGGTGTGGAAACGATTCACTAGCGGCACAATTCTGTCAGCGATCATGGCGGCGGAGCGTTGGCGGATTCCCATCGCGGCCTCGCTGGCATCCTGTCCCTCGCGGAGATTTTTCAGCCCCGCCCAAGCCGATCCGACGAGCGAGGGCAAGCTGCCGGAGAGGGCCAAAATCAGACGATCCCAAGCGCCGTGGGTGAGATTCAGCAACCCCAACAGGGTGCGATAGGGAAACCAGATCGCCGCCGTGCCAACCATCAGTTCGGCCCGCAACCGCGAACGAATTCCAGCCCGCAACGTTTGCCCACTGCCAATTAACTCCACCGCCACGTCGTAGGGCAAACGATCGGTCGCTGAATCCAAGTGCTCCAGCGCCATCGAAAGTCGCGGCAGTTGATCGGCCAGCCGTTGACGAATCTGCTGGGTAAACCGTTCGCGAGCCGCTTGCAGTCGCAAACTCCGGCGTCGATTCCCCAGTTCGCCGACCACCAAGTGAGGACGCAACAGCTCGCGGATTTCGGCAATCGCTTGCTGGCCAATCGTCGCTTCATCGGCATCCCCCAGTTCAAAATCGGGGACCAGCACCGCCGATAGGACTTCGCCGCGGGGAGCTGCGGATCGTAGCCGTGAGACCAACGCGTCTACGTCGCCGCGCAGGCTAGCATCTTGCAAGTCGCTGCGGATGGCCGTGATCACGGGCAACACCAGCGTGCCCTCGCCGGCGGCCGCCAAACGCCCCGGCACCTCGCTCCGCAATTGCTGCCGGCGAATCACCATCACCAACACGCTGGACATGGCCACGGCACGCTGGGCGGCTTGTGCCGTGGCCGGATCGAGATCGGTCGCTCCGGGCGTGTCGACCAACAAATAACGACCGCCCAACTCGGTCATCGATTCGGCGGCGCAGTGCAAATAGGTCTCATATTGGCTATCGATGCCGGCCGGTGGTTGCGGCCCGACCCACACCAACCGCCGGGTGGCGTCGGACTGCGTATCGCCGCTGGGTAACGCCCGCCGCACCGCTTGGTCGTCAATAAACTGACGCACCAACCAACTTTTGCCCTGGCCGGTGGCTCCCACGACGGCGACCATCGTAGCGTCCGGAGTGCGCTGATCATGGATCCAACGCACCGCTTCGGCATGGTCGTCGCAGAGATCACTGATCGCCCGCCCGGCTGGACTGTCGCCCAACACGTGCCGCGCCGCACGACGGATCGCGGCAGCGGAGAGATCCTCGAAATCGTCAATATCACTCATGGCTGGCACTCATGGCTGGGCTGGCACTCACGGCTGGCTATTGTCTTTGCTGCTTTGCGGGTAGTGGCGACTAGCGGGCTACATGCTGGGACAGCTCAGCAAGAAACGGATCCCGCAACCGCCACAGCACCAGCGTCTCGTCGGGGAGCACGCGTTGCGCAATCGTGGGCGGCGGCAAAGCCACCGTTTGGGAACCGACGGTCAGCTGCAACGGCTGTTGCTTGGCTTCCCAGCGGGGAACGCCGAGGGTGTCCGATAAAACCGCCAAGAAGTTACTGACTTGCTGGCGAGCCGCTTGCTGTTCCACATCAACGATCGCCAAGCCACCACCCCAGGCGGCTCCCGCCAGCGAGACGCCCGCCGCCAAGAATAATTCTTTCAGCGAAGCGGCCAGCAGCACGCCCGAACCGCCAAAATCGATCGGCACCATCAGCGCCGCGCCGAAGGCGGCGAAGACGATCGCCAAGGGGGTCAGCCCGGCTTTGACTTTTTTGCCCACCGGCATCTTCTGCCAAACCTCCTCCACGGCCGCTTGCAATCGCTGCGGGTCGAGCGAGGTAAAATCCTCATCATTAAAGCGGTCGATCGCTCGCTCGCCGCGAGCGGCCAATTGTTCGTCGGTCTGCACCGAGGGAAGATCGGTCAAGTCAAGACGAGCCGTGATGGCGTCGCAGAGGCGGACTGGTGTCAGCAGGCTGCCTTGTTTGCCTTCCCGGAATTTAGTGCGAATGCCCTCGGCGGCATCCTCGGCGACTTTGCCAGGTGTAAAGCGTCGCACGAGATCATTCGTGCTGCCCCAAAACCGTCGCAGCCGCGAATTCAGCCGCATCCCATAGCGAGCGTACCAGGGTGCCGCGTCGGCGAAGGCTTGACTCAACTGACGAACAATCCGGGCCGATTGATGCAGCCGCAGCTCGGCAATTTTGCCCCCCGGCTCGCGACGCGCAAAGAAGTCGAGGATCGCCAACAGCAACTCCTGACGAATTGCTTGAGCGCCCTGTTGGCTCGCCTGAGCGGCGTCGGTCAAACGATCGATTCCTTGCTCCCAGAGCGCCACGCGGAGGCGATTTTCCAGCGCCACGCGGACTTGATTGAAAAGTTCGGCGTGATCCAAAGCAGTCGGCAGCGCAATCAACAAGCGTTCCCGCATCGCCGCTTCGGGGATGGCCGCCGGTGGATTGTCATCGGGATCCTCCGCCACGCGAAAAAAGACTGGCAAGGGTTCTTCGTCGGCCGGCAGGGGTTGATCAATCAACTTGGGGATAAACGGCTCGGTCCCGGGAACTTCGTAATCGTAAGCCGCATACAGCCCATCGACGCGATGATGATTGACCAACTCGCGGGTGTTGCTCCACACGGAATCGGGCGTTTGCCGGGGGCGAACTTTATTGACCGCCAACAACCGGGGCACACCGGGCATCAGTTCAGCGGCGATTCGCAACAGATCACCGAGCGTGGCATCACGAATCGACTCCGCCCCGGTAACGACCACGAACGCGCTGCACAGCGTGGCCGCCCGCCGCAACAGCTCTCTCCTTAACTCCGGCGCCCCGCGGCCAAAGGCGGCATCAGAAACGATGTCGGGACAATCGAGCAGGCCCACGCCGTGCTGATCGAGTCCCTCATCAGTGGCCACCAGCGGCACGGCCAACGCCGCTTCGCCGCCACTAATGTTATTGTATTGACGATGCGCGCCGTCGACTTCCGCGGAGAGCATCTCGGGAGGCTGCCCCAAGGCTTCGCCAATCCGCCGCATCAGCAAACTCCACAGCTCACTGTCTTCCCGCCAACGACTGGGCAGCCACAGCACAAAGCGGTGCGTCCCCTGGGCATTGGTTTCGCCACGCAGCACGCGAGCTCGCCCCTGTGGACTCAAAAAAGTTGACACCAAGCTGGTCTTACCGCTGTTGAGCATCCCGGCAACGGCGATCGTGGGGTACCGAGAAAGAGGCTCGGCCGCTTCCAATTGCCGCCCGGCCGCCAACGCATTGACGGCCGCTTGACTGTCGACTCGCTGCAGCGCCTGCAGAAAACTCTCGCGTTTGGCCTCCGGGTACTCGCGCTCAACCGCCGCCCGTCGATCGTCGTCCTCCAGCAGCGGCAGCAGCTGAGACCAGCGCACAGAGGGTGGAGTTTCCGCGGAACGACCAAATCGAAACATACAGCAAGGGCTAACAGAGGAATGGACGGAACAGGACAGTGCGGCAATACAGTGCGGCAATACAGGGTGGCGGCTGGCAGATCGGTGTACTACCCGCAGCATTCAACTCACGAGCCAGTTATCATGTCGTATCAACTGTCTATCGTAACCAGGAAGACGCCGATCGCACATGCGGCAAGATTTCGCCTGAACACTCGCAATCGCCTGAACATTCGCAATCGCCCCCTTAAGTGCTCATGACCCTCAAGTCGCTGTTGAAATGGTTACTGCTGGCCCTGCTGCTGGTGATCGCC
>CAZHTX010000428.1:0-5247 GCA_964535475.1 uncultured Pirellulaceae bacterium | reverse complement strand
GAGCGGTTCGGTGGCCATAAAGTCGGTATAATTTCGCGGGTCCGAGAAAGGTGGGTCGTTCGCGTCGTGGGGGCGAATCCAGCCGCCAGCGCTGAGCGTCGTGACAATCACTTCGCCCTCACCAAAAGGAATCACGAACGCCGCCGGCCAGCCATCAATTTCAAATAAAACTTTAGCGTTATCCACCATCAAGCGAATCAACTCCACGGGCTGCTCCAGCTCTCGCCGAAACGGCTCGCTCGCTACCGCAAACCCGGTCAGCTTGATGGCAAATTCAGTCAACTCGACACGATCAATCTCTTCAACTTGATATGCGCCGCCGAGCAACTGCCGGAGCATCATCTCATCAACGGTATTTAGTTGTACCCAGATGCGTCCCCCCTCGGACAACCATTGTCGCAAAGAGCGAATGGCGGCTGAATCACGATTAAGGCGATCCCCCACGATCACGACGTACTTCAGCGCGTCCCAACCTTCCACCGTCGGCGGCAACAACCGCTCGTTAATCATGTTCAACGTGCGGTTGAGCCCACGCGATTGGCGGAGCGCTAGAATCGCTTCGTAAGGCAAGTATTTCTCATTTGCCCGCATCTGGGGGCTGACGTTGTTATCAATGTAAGCCATCGATCCGGGGGGAGTCTGTTTCGTTAAAAACGCGTCACCAGCCCCTAATGACCTACCGTTGTCGAGCACCTCGCCGACGATTTCTCGCGTAATATCAGCCAACACCCGACCCTCGTTGGTGCCCGCGGCAAATCGCGGTTGCCCACCCATTTGCGACTGCCCGCCCACTTGTGATGGAGCGGCAGCGGCATGTCCGGCCGCGGCGGGAGCATTTTCTGCTGCTCCAGCCGATGCGACTGCAGTGGGCTCGATTCCAGCAGGCGGGGGCGAGGTCTGCTGGGCCGTTCCAGCGTTATCGCGGCCGCTGAGTTCTTTGCGTTCCGGCAAATAGATTGGCAGCCATGAGGTTCGCACCGATTTCGCTGGTACCCAGATCTCTCGGCTGTAACGCAACTCGGGCGTATCACGAACCGAGACGCGAACGCCCACCGTGTCGGCTTGATCACTCGAGTTTCGCGCCACCACGCGGACTAATCCCCAGCGGCCCGGCGTATAAGATCGCACTCCCATCGGGCTGCCGGCGGTCAACACGGTAAGGTCCCCATCGTCGGAACTTGCCGCGGATGCCTCTGACGCTGTGCCCTCTGACGCTGTGCCCTCTGCCGCTGTGACAGCTGGTTCGGCATCTTCCTGTGCCACCCAACTGGCGGCCTTCGCCGTTTGCCATGACGCCGTCCAGAGTGGGAGACAGAACAAGACACAACACAACAGGCTGCCCGGGCAGGTCAGAAACCGACGAGTTTGCATGGGGTGCGACGGAGCAGGTGGAAAAGACGGGGAAAGCCAACGTCCTCAGCATACCGCTCCATCAACGCTGGCACAAATCGACGAAAGCAATTTTCCTGACCATTAATTCGCCACTAACGGGGCGGTTTCTCGTCCAATATCCGCATGGGCTCGATAACGCCAAACCGTCGGCGGGTCGAATGCCGCACCACTTGACGCCATAATATTGTCGTGCTCGCGGTGGGGAACCTTTCCAGTGTCCCCGATTCGCGGTACTCTCCATCCCGGCTGGGGCCCAACTTGCGAGCCTCCGGTTCTCCGCGAGGTACCGGCTAGGTTGAGCTTTACACGCACAGAATTCATTCCGTGAATGAGAGAGGCATGATATTTTCGTGGGACAACTTATTTTAATGCGGCACGCCAAGAGCGACTGGAACGATGCCGCGGCAACCGATCATGATCGCACGTTGAATGACCGCGGACGCCGCGACGCGCCCCGGATGGCGACTTGGTTGCTGCAACAAACCGAGTTACCCGAGTTGATTTTGGCATCGACCGCGGTGCGCGTAAGCCAAACGCTGGACTTGTTGATGACCAGCTGGCCCAGCCAACCGCCGGTTCACCCCTTGGAATCACTCTACTTGGCTGCGCCCGAAACCATCCTCCGCACGTTGCAGACAGATACGCTGGGATTGTCGCGCGTGATGATCGTGGCTCACAATCCAGGCTTGCAGATGTTGGCCAACCAGCTGGCTGGCCAACAGTTTGACTTTCCCACGGCGGCGATCGCAATTTTTGACTTTGACAACATCGATTGGACGCAACTATCACACTCCACACCAGCTCGCTTATCCGCTTTTGGCACTCCCAAAGGCATTACCACGAGTTGACGCGTGACCTTTCTTTGCGGCGAACGAGACGGAAGTAAATTTTGATGGCATTGTTTTCATGGTGGATGCTTACCGGGTTCGTGATCATCGGTCACTTTGCGCTGCATCTGTGGATCTATAACCGGATTAACGCCACCGGCTTGCCGCGATGGGTAATTAAAGTCATCAAGTATTTCTTCGAACTGACCTGTTTGATCATTCCCATTGCTATTGCTATCTGGGCCAGCCCCACCTTGATCTCGATCTATCGAGGAAACGTGGTAGCCAGTCAAATCCCCGTGCCGTTGTTTTTATATGGTCTGCTCTGTTTGGGATATGTGGTAGCCTGTGGTCCCAATTGGTTAATGTCACGCCCCGCGTTCAATCGTGACGCGTTCGCAACGCCCAGCGAAGTCAATCTCTACGACGTGCAAGCGGCCAGCCCCACACCGCTGGCGATGACAACAAAGTGTCGCGTGATGTCGCGGTTGCCAATGAACCAAGTCTTTCAGTTGGCTGTGGAAGAAAAGCAATTACCGGTGATTGGTCTGCCAGCTGGGTTGGATGGTTTCAAGTTGGCGCACTTTTCTGACGTGCATTTGACCGGGCATGTCTCGCCGCAATTTTATCGATATTGCCTCGACCACGCGGTCGCTTGGCAACCCGATATGATCGCGCTCACCGGCGACGTGATCGACAAACCTCATTGCTTAGATTGGCTGCCGGCCTGTTTTTCCACTGCGGGGGCCAAGCATGGTTGCTATTTTGTGCTGGGCAACCATGATTTGCGAATTGCCGATCCGGGAGAAGTTCGCCGCCGCATGCAGGCGATTGGCTGGACTGATCTCGGGGGCCGGCGGCAAGACATCCAGCACGAGGGAGTGACCATCGAGTTGATGGGCAATGAGTCCCCCTGGTTTCCTTCCCCCGAGTTGACTCGCGAGCAAGCGAATGATGTCAGCAAGTATCGCCTGCTGCTCAGCCATTCCCCTGACCAAATTGATTGGGCACGCCGTCACAACGTGGGCTTAATGCTGGCCGGTCATACGCATGGTGGACAAGGTCGGCTGCCCTGGATCGGCCCCGTTTTGTCACCCAGCTACTATGGCAGCCGCTATGCCTCGGGCACTTTTTTCCTGCCGCAAACGACGATGCACGTCAGTCGCGGACTCAGCGGCGTGCACTTAATGCGAATCAACTGTCCACCGGAACTGGCATTAATCACGCTCCGCTCTGTGTGACTCAGTCCGGCCAGAGTTTATCCGTTTTACGCAGTTCAGTTCTGCCCATCGTCAGTGTCGAACAACCATAATTGACTCTGCTCGCGGACCGCTTTGCTTGATTTTTTAGGGGTCTGGCGTTTTTTCGGTAGGGGATCGCGTTTTTTCCGCGAGCCATGTTTCTGGTATACCCGCTGGGACTCATCGATCGCAGCTTGAGATTGACGCACGGCAAAAATCCGTTGCTTAGCGGCTCGATAAGCGGTGCGGTGATCCACGATCGGCCAAGGATAATCGCTGCCCAGCAGACAGCCCACGCGTCGTTGCACGTCCAGCGGCATTCGCTGTGGCTCGGGCAGATATTCATCCGGCACCTGTTGCAACTCGGGAACATAACGGCGGATAAACAATCCGCGTGGGTCGTGATCCATCACTTGCTTGGCCGGAGAGTAAATGCGGACCGTGTTGATGCCCGCCGTGCCGGATTGCATCTGACACTGTGAAAAATGAATTCCCGGTTCAAAGTCCAAGAAATGTTTGGCTAAGTAAACCGCCGGTTGCCGCCAATGTAGCCAAAGATGATTCGCGGCAAACGATAACAACATCGCCCGCATGCGGAAGTTAATCCAACTGTGCTGATGCAAGGCTCTCATGCAGGCATCTATCATCGGATAGCCAGTCGCGCCAGCTTGCCAAGCTGCGAAATAGTCTTCGTTAAATTCCTCTTCTCGCAATCCATCGTATGCTCGATTGAGGTTGCGAAATTCCAACTCCGGCTCATCTTCCAACTTCTGCATAAAGTGACAATGCCAAGCTAATCGTGAGGCATACGACTTCAATGACTGTTGCCAACGTCGATCAAAGGTCCCCGCCGGTGCTTGCCGCACCTCCTGCTGTCGTTCCAGTAGCCGTTGATGGACCGTCTTGATCGATATGCATCCCCAGGCCAAATAGGGACTCAGACGGCTACATTCGCGAAACGCGGAAACTGGGCTCGACATCCCTTTGCGGTAATTCAATCCCCGAGTCTGCAAGAAAGCCCCCAACGTCTCCTCGGCAGCCGTTTGCCCGCCAATTTGCAGCTCAATTTTCTCAGTTGCGCCCAATCCCAATTCAGCGGGCGATGGTGGGTGCCCCCAATTAAAACCTTCCGGAACGACCATCGTTGTTGGCGTGGGGACGCTTGGTTGCGACATCCGCTGCTGCCACAACTTTGCCCAACCATCACGATTGGGCAAACGGCGAACGACTCCGTTCTGTGGGGATTCCATCCAAGGGACCAGGCGTTCCCGACACCACTTGCCAACCCGCCGATCACGCTGGTAAGTCAAGGCGTTACCAGTCTCCTCGTGAGAAAAGAGCCCGGCGATGGCAAAGTCATCATGGATGCGTTCCAACACCTCGGGGAACTCACCAACTCGCACCGCCAAGCGGCCTCCGATCGCGCGCAGTCGCCCTGAGAGCTCGGCAAGGGAGGCGACAATAAAGTCAAAGTGCGAACGATCCATCTCGGGTGTGTGCCACAGCGACGGCTCGAACACATACAGCGCCACAGTGGGGCCAAGTTGACTCGCTTCCCACAGCGGCCGATGGTCACTCAGCCGCAGGTCGCGTTTCAACCACACCAGCCTGATGGCAGGCTTGTTCATGCTTGATTCTCCGCGTTGCCGCCAGCTGGTTCTCGCGACGGATCGACATGCCCACTTTGCCGCCGGCACCTCTGGCTGCAGTATTTGACCTCGTCCCAGCAGTGGGCCCACTTCTTTCGCCACGCGAAGGGCCGCCCGCAGGCGGCGCAGGTTTTTTGC
>CAZHTX010000427.1:0-5256 GCA_964535475.1 uncultured Pirellulaceae bacterium | reverse complement strand
GCTTGACGCTTTCCAACAAGTGAATCATCTCTTGCGGGGTGTCGTCGCGGGCGGAGAGTCCAAATTTGTCGAGCACCGTCAGCGCTCGCTCTAAATAGCGACGCATCGTGGTCGGATCGCGCTGTGCGGCCGCGGTGGCCACAGCGAGTTCGTCCGCCGGAGTTGATTCTGATGATTGTGGAGACAGATCGCTCATTGCCGTGATACTCTGATTATTGAGGGCCGAAAAGTAACTGGTGAGTAACTGAAGAGTAAGCAATATTCTGGAAGGCAGCACGGACGTCCGCCAGTCGTCAGCATAGCGTACCGCGGTACGCTGCGGAGGGGGTGTCGCAGCCAGCCCCAGAGACTTTTCGTCGCGTCGCTGACATCACCACGGAAATCTAGATAGACTGCGGGACCGTGCCGCGGGATAGTGCCGCTGGTAGGGGCGTGTCGAGCGATCTGGTAACTCAGTGGGGAGCGAGAAATGCGGTTGGTTGTTGTTGGTGGCGGGCTGTCGGGCTTGACGGCCGCTTATTACCTGCACCGTCACTGGCCCGAGGCGGACATTTCCCTGCTGGAAGCCAGCCAACGCGTCGGCGGCGTGATTGAGACCGAGCACCGGGATGGTTGGTTAGTCGAGCACGGAGCGGACTGTTTTTCGGTGACTCCGCCCGACGCCCTGCAGCTTTGCCAAGACTTGGGGGTTGCC
The DNA here is from genome assembly GCA_964535475.1 of uncultured Pirellulaceae bacterium. GTDB lineage: Bacteria > Planctomycetota > Planctomycetia > Pirellulales > Pirellulaceae > Laterigemmans. Next base: position 4,562 of record CAZHTX010000427.1, on the reverse strand, counting down.
GACCAGCTGATCGAACCGTTGCCCCACGGCCGCCGAGCGATGATTTCCCAAGGCGACCGTTTGTGGCCTGTGCCGGAAGGTTTTGTGCTGATGCGGCCGACGCGGCTGGGGCAAGTCTTAAAGTCACCGCTGCTGTCGTGGCGTGGCAAACTTCGCTTGGCTGCCGAGCGGTTTGTGCGTCGTCGACCAGACACCGGCGACGAAAGTCTCGCCAGCTTTGTTCGCCGCCGGCTCGGCAATGAGGCGTTGGAACGGTTGGTGCAACCGCTGGTCGGTGGCATTTATACGGCCGACGCGGAACGTTTGAGCATGCAGGCCACCATGCCCCAGTTCGTGAAGATGGAACGTGAACACGGTAGCCTCATCGGGGCAACCCTCTCCAGCGGTCAAGCCAGCGATAACGCGGCCGTGAAAGCCCAGCGTGAACTCGAACGGACCAGCAGCGGAGCCCGTTATGGACAATTTCGGGTGCTGCCGCGGGGGATGGGAGCCCTCTTCGCGGAGATTGAATCGCGATTACCGGCTAACACCATTCAACTCGGCAAAGCAGTCACTTCCCTCACCCGGCAAAACTCCCTCGCCGGGCAAGGGGAAGGCAACTGGCAACTGACCACGGCCGATCAAGGGTCGCTGGTGGCCGACGGGGTGGTGCTGGCGTTGCCGGCACCCAAGTTGGCAGAGTTATTGACACCTGTGCATGCCGCAGCTGCCGAGAAGCTGCGGCAGATCGAATATGCCAGCAGCGCGATCGTGCTGTTGGCGGTTGCCGACGCGCAAGTGGCAAAGATGCCGCAAGCTTTTGGTTTTGTTGTTCCCGCGATCGATGGTCGGAAAATTTTGGCTGCCAGTTTTGCCAGCCACAAGTTTCCCGAGCGGACTCCTGAGGGCCACACGCTGATTCGAGTTTTTATCGGCGGTGCTCTGCAACCCGAATTGTTATCGCAAACCGATGCAGCCCTGGTGCAAATCGCCCGGGATGAACTCGCTAGTTTGATCGGCTTGCGGGGCGAGCCCGTTTGGTCGGCCGTGCAGCGTTGGAACCGCGCGATGCCACAGTACCACGTCGGGCACCGCCAATTGGCCGAGGCGATCGAGCAAGATCTGGCAACGCTGCCCGGGCTGGAAATTGCCGGAAACAGCTTACATGGAGTTGGTATCGCGCCGGTTGTGGGGACCGCCAAACGGGCTGTAAAACGCCTTGGAGAAACTCTCGGAGCGACCGTCGGATGACGACATTTTATCAATCTGATCGACAACCCGTATTCCCAAATGCTGGGCGGCAACCAATGACTCCGTCACGATGCTGGACAATTCAATCATGTTGCTGGTGTTGAATTGATGCAATATTTTTGCCCGATCCATCTCTACGGTTCGCCGTGATACATCTAAACGAATGGCAATCCATTTGTTTGATCGCCCTTGCATTAAAAGGCTTAATATTTGCCTCTGGCGACGAGTCAAATCATTGTAAATTTCGATCAATGACTTGACCCGTGATTCGGCAGCCAATTGTTGGCGGTCCAGGTTGATTGCTTGTTGCATCCACTGGGAAAGAATCTGGGGTGTCGCTGGTTTTTCCACAACGGTGAGCGCGCCCGCTTGTAAATAGGCCACCGCCAACGCGGTGGTGGCATATCCTGAGCAGACGATGGTCGTGATTGCTAGTGCCCCCTCTTTCAGCACGCGAAGCACTGCGAGGCCATTCAGAGAATCCCCTAATTTATGGTCTAAAATCAAACAACCGGGGCGTCGCATTCTCGAGCACGCGGTGTCATCATTAATGAGGTCGATTGATTCACACCGCAAATTAATGCTGAACGCTAAGGCGGCAACGCTTTGGCAGAATACCGGGTCATCGTCCAAAACATAGGCAATGGCTTCTTGCGGTGCTGTTGACTTCATTTACAAACTTCCAAATCTCGGGTGCAATACTCTCGATGATTACCAGATTCAGTCAACTCCATTCTCGGTTTAACGGTGCGCGAGCAAGAGCTTAATTTTTCAGGGCTAAGTCGAAATGTTGGAAAGTGGTCGCTGGGGCTATCTTTTTGCGGACAGCCGCAGTGCAATGTCAAGATTTTCTCCTTCGCTGCCTGTCGTCGCAGCTCGCTACAGGTTGCCGTGCTCCCTTGCGTGATCGTGATGTTGAGCAGCCGTCAGGCTGGCTTCGCAGCCACCTTTCTTGGTGCACCAGGCAATCTGATAACAACTAGTTTGCTAATGGTCTTATTAGTACTATTGGTGGCGGGTAGCATTATAACAATGCGGTACCGCAGAGGTAGGAAAGCCCCCCTCGGCGTGCCTTCCAACAGCGAGTCTCAAGGCCCTGCACATGGTGTTGCCAACCGCCCGGACAGTAGCCCCGCCAATAGCGAAGCATTGTCAGTAGAACCGCTTCAAAAACAGCCAGAGGAACAACTGCAAGTTGCGGAGCTTGTTGATCAAGTAGCCGAATTAACAGCCGAGCTGGAGCAGCTGAAGCCCGCGTTGCAGCAAGCTCAGCAAGAACTTCTGGATCGCGACGTTGAGGTCCGGCACCTCGCCAAGTTGTCTTCGCTGGGAGAGATGATGGCTCGTATCACTCACGAGCTGCGTCAGCCACTGAACTCAATTTCCAATTTTGCCTTTGCGACCGCGAACTTGTTAGATAAGCAACAAGATCAATCGTTGGATAAAGTTGGTGATTGGAACTTGGCAATCATTCAACAGGTGAAACGCGCCGAGGAGATTCTGTGCCATCTCCGCAGCTATGCCCAACGCTCGAACGCTCGCGTTGAGCCGTTGGATATCAACCAGATCATTGAGTGCGTGTTGATCATGATGCAGTCTGAATTGCGGACCAACCAAGTGAAAGTTCGCTTAGAACTTGCCAGCGGATGCCCGATGCTGGAACTGGCCCGCGTCCCCATCGAACAAGTGCTGATCAATTTGATTGGCAATTCTTGTCAAGCCTTTCACATGACAAGTCGTCCCGAACATACGATTGAGATCAAAACGAGTTTTCAAGCCCCTCTTGTGAAGGTCACCATTCGTGATAACGGACCGGGCTTGCCGGCTGGTGAATTGATGCGCGTCTTCGAACCCTTTCGCACGACGCGCCGCGAAGGTTTAGGACTGGGGCTGACGATCAGTCGTTCGATCATTGAAGATCATGGTGGCCAGATTTGGGCCGAACAGTGCGACCCCGGCCTGGCCATCCAATTCACGCTGCCCCTGCAAAGTCAATGAGCTAATCCGCTAGTTGGCGGCTTCCGGGCGGCGAAAGCGCAAGAAGTAATTTTCGCGAAAGCCGGGTACTTTGACTTCTTCCACGAACTCAAAACCTGCTGATTCAATTTCTTTGCGAAAGACTTCTTTTCCCGCGCGGACGTGGCCGAGCAACCAATCACGGGAGACGCCGGGAATCCGTTCAAAATCGATCACGACCAATTGGCCCCCCGGTTCGAGCGCGGTAAAGATCGAGTGCAGCGAGTCGGCGGGAAATTCAAAGTGATGATAAACATCGCAGATGAAAGCTGCGTTAATCGAGCCTGGCGCCAGGCGAATATCGTTCTGCCCACCTAAAACCGGGGTCACGTTGACGAGGCTCTTCATTTCGGCGATCGCGCCCACGCGTTCGATAAACTTGGGGGCGATGTCGATGGCGTAGACCCAACCATCTTTTCCCACCGCTTGGCTGAAGAGTTCGACGAACAAACCGGTCCCGGTGCCGATGTCGGCCACCTTGTCGCCTGGTTGCAACTTGAGATTCTCCATCACGCGATCGCGAGCGGAAAAAATTTCACGACTTTCCACTTCGAAGCGATCGACAAAACTGCCCACATCCAGGTCGGGATCGAGGAACGATTCGTTAATGCCCGGCTTGACACTCTGCGGCTCCGCCTCCACTGTTCCGTCGGCATCTTGTGCCCGCACGGGGGCCATACTAAACACGCAGGGGGAAAAGCAGAGTGCCAACAGTAGACAGCAATTTCGAAACATCGGCCAACGGCTCCTAAATGACTTGAGGATAACTCAATAGGTGGGAATCTGTGTCTGACTAATTCCGCCTGGGCAAATGATCAGGCGGGCGGGACGCCAAACCCACAGTTTAGCGAACCGGTACGAACACAGACAGCGGCAGATTGACACTTCACATCCGAGGCTCACGAATACAGATGAACATCCGCTTTCTTACCGTTGGTGGCACAATCGACAAAGAATATTTCGATCAATTGAGTGAGTATCAGGTGGGCCCCCCGGGGGTGGCGAGAATTCTCGAGGGCTTGCCAATGGCGGTCGGTTGGGTGATCGAACCGGTGTTACGGAAGGATAGTTTGGACATGACCTCCGCCGACCGCGATTTGGTCCGGGCGGCCGTGGCGGCCAGTCCGGAGCGACGGGTGGTGATTACTCACGGAACAGACACGATGGTGGAGACGGCAAAAAGTTTATTGGGCGTGCCGCAGAAGTGCGTGGTTCTAACCGGTGCGATGCAGCCCGCACGCTTTCACCAGAGTGACGCGATCTTCAATATTGGCACCGCCATTGGTGCGGTCAACGTGTTGCCAGACGGTGTGTTC
>CAZHTX010000426.1:0-5259 GCA_964535475.1 uncultured Pirellulaceae bacterium | reverse complement strand
CAGCCTGGGCTGTCGCTTTGCCACCTCGTTCCGCGCGGTCCTCGATCAAGGCCGTGCCTCGGCTGGCGACTGGGTAGCGGTCCACGGCTGCGGTGGCGTGGGGTTATCAGCAATCATGATCGCCCGCGCCGTCGGTGCAAATGTGATCGCGATCGATACTCAGCCCCAACGCTTGCAGGCGGCCAAACAAGCTGGAGCGTGCGAGCTGATTGACGCCACCACGAGTGATGTTGTCAAACGGATACGCCAGCTCACGACCCGCGGCGCCCAACTATCGCTCGACGCGCTCGGCAGCCATACCACTTGCTGGAATTCCATCGCCTGCTTGGCGAAACGCGGCCGGCATGTGCAAGTCGGCCTGATGCTCGGGGACCAAGCAGCTCCACCAATACCAATGGCAGCCGTGATTGCCAATGAGCTGGAAGTTTATGGCAGCCACGGCATGCAAGCCTATGCTTACGCGCGGATGTTGCAAATGATAGATACTGGCCAACTACAACCTCAGCAATTGATCAGCAACACGGTATCACTGGCGGAAGGGGCCGAACTGCTGACTCGCTTCGATCAGTTCCCACATGCTGGCATCACCGTCATTGAATGTTAACTGCCGGCATTTCATAGCGTTTTATCAATCGTTCCATCAATCCTTCATGAGTGACATCGATTCCCTTGAACACCAATGATGCTGGGGTATCCGACGAGCTGCCAACCTCGGAACCGAGTGAATGGCGGGGCCGCTTGCAGATTGTGATTGCCGCCACGCTGTGGAGCACCAGTGGCTTTTTCGCCAAGTCCCCTTGGTTTGATGCTTGGCCCAGCGACATTCGCGGTTTGATGTTAGCGTTCTGGCGGAGTTTTTTTGCGTTTCTTATCTTGTTGCCGATCATCCGCCGCCCCCAGTGGCGTTGGCAGATGCTGCCGATGGTGATTTGTTTTGTGGTCATGGTTTGGTCATTCATGACAGCCATGGTGCACGGACCGGCGGCCAACGCGATTTGGCTGCAATACCTCTGTCCCGTTTGGGTGTTGATCATCGGCGTCGGCGTGATGAAAGAACGGGTCACGCGTCACGACGTGGTGATGTTTACCTTTTGTTTAACCGGAGTCATGTTAATTTTGACGATGGAGTTGCGGGGAGGTGGCTCGATCTACGCGAGCCTGATGGGAGTCCTCAGCGGTTTGACTTTCGCCGGCGTGGTGATTTCCATGCGGAGCATGCGGGGCGTTGATCCTGCTTGGCAAATCACTTTGAATCATGGCGCCACGGCGTTATGTCTTTCACCTTGGGTGTTCACTCAATCGTTCGACATTTCTTTTAGCGCTTACGCGGCGCTGGGACTATTTGGCATCTTCCAAATGTCGCTCCCCTATGTGTTGTTCGCCCGCGGGCTGAAGACGACTCCCAGCCCGGAAGCTTCGGTGCTGACGCTGATGGAACCGATCTTGGTACCGGTGTGGGTCTTCATCGCCTGGAGTCACCATCCCAGTTACGAAGCGCCCCGTTGGTGGACATGGGCTGGTGGGCTGTTGATCCTCACCGGCCTGCTATGCCGCTACTTGCCGCAGCTGATCAAGGCGCTCCGAAAAACCTCGCGCGCGACGATCTCGCCAGCGGTGTCAAAAGAGTTATAATTGCCCGCGACTCGCCCCCAGCAGACCGCGGCGAGTCGTCAGTTCAGGCACATCTTCAAAGGGTATTGGGAGCCAGCGGCGTCATGGATTTCATTTGGAACGATGGTGGACGAGCCGCCTCGGGGTTTGTCGGCTCAACGGGCGACTGCGTCGTTCGCGCCATTGCGATCGCCAGCGGTTCCGCTTACCGCAGTGTCTACGATGCGATTGGCCAAGCCAGCTGCAAATCACCGCGGAACGGCGTCGAGCTGCAATTCGCCAGTGAATATTTGCAAACGAATGGCTGGCACAAAACAGACGGAGGTAACTTGCCATTCAATCTCGATTCGCTACCCAAGGGGATCGTGATCGTCGATTTGGCCAAACGCAATGGTCGCTCCTGTCATTTTACAACCGTCATTGATCGCGTCGTTCACGACACTTGGGATCCCAGCGACGATGAATGCTATTTCGTGCAGTCGTTCTGGACCAACCCGCTGCAACATACCGACTCCAAAGCACTCAGGCTTGGCCCGCAACGAACATCCAGTCAGGAACAAGAACTGACGCAGGGCGAATTTGAAAAGATTCTCAAACGGCTGCGAGCCCTGGAGAACACCGCCAACAATGGTGCCAGCGCCGAAGGAGAAAAACGCAACGCGCTGCGGATGATGCAGACCTTGATGTTGCGACACAATCTTACTCGCGAAGACATTCGCCAGGACGATAACGTTGACAATGTGATGTTCACGCGGCGGGCCTGCCCGTTGAATGGGAAACGGGCTTGCCGCTGGGAAAAGTCACTGGCACGGTACGTCACCACGGAGATTTTCCCCTTGGTCCAGTGGTACTTCTCGACCAAGCAAAATCGCACCCTGATCTGGTTTTACGGCTCGGTCTCTGACGTTGAAAACGCAATTGCACTGTACCGCGAGTTGCTGCTGACAATCGCCACGGCGGCATATTTACGTTTTCGAGGCCATTCTCGCGGCAGCGGCGCATCGTACGCGGAGGGTTACGTGGCTGGCTTACCTCGCTCTTCAGATCTGAGCGACAAGGAACCCCCAACCGCAACCGGCGATAGTGACGAGGCGCTCAGCAGCCGTGCCCTTATTCACGCTCGCACGGTCGCCGTTCACAACGCGGCAACGCAATGGTTGGCTCAGGAATGTGACATCCGCCTAGCCTACTCGACGGCGCGACAACGCGACCTCCACGACCCGGCTGCGGCCAGCCTTGGCCAAGTTCACGGCGCTTCGCACAATATTACTCGCCCCGACCAACCCGCCAGACTGGAACATAAATAAGAACCTATCCGAAAACCGTTAGCCTAGCCGCTTTGGCGCTAGCCGCGGTTATTCTGGGTTTTCGGATAGGTTCTAAGTAACGACGAACTCGGTTAAGTCTTTTGAATCGGCCATTATTTTCCTGCGGAAGGCTTTGGTCGGCTCGCTTTTTCCTTTAGAACATCGCGTGGATGGCATCGCGGATGCTGTCGATTGATCCTTGCCGAAAGGATACTGCCGAACCGCCCTCCCACGGGCGAGCCGGCTTTGAAACGGAAAGCGACATGCTAATCCAGGTTGGTTTCGAGATCGGATTTGATTCTCCTCAACCGGCTCCGATGCTGTTAATGCTCTATCTGCACCCCTCGCGAGAGCCGACCACTCGGCAACCTGATCGGTTGCAAGTGACCCCCGCGCTGCCGATCTCCGAGTATTACGATTTGTATGGCAATCGCTGCGGACGCATGGTGGCCCCTGCCGGTCGCGTCGTGTTTCGCAACCAAGCGCTCGTGGAAGATTGCGGGCTGACCGATCTGCAGGCTCCGCAGCTGGGTCAAGCCGAAGTCCAAGATTTGCCCGCCGACGTGCTGTTGTATTTGCTTGCCAGCCGCTACTGCGAAGTCGACACGGAGCTCCGCGACATAGCCTGGAATTTATTCCAAAACGAGACACCGGGCTGGCCACGCGTGCAAGCCATTTGCGACTACGTGCATCGGCATATTCGCTTTGACTACCAGCAGGCCCGCGCCAACCGCACCGCCCTGGATGTGTACCACGAGCAAGTCGGCGTCTGCCGCGATTATATGCATTTGGCGATCACCTTCTGTCGCGCGTGCAATATCCCCGCCCGTTATTGCACAGGTTATTTAGGAGACATCGGCGTACCGCCAGCGAGTTCGCCGATGGACTTCAGCGCGTGGTTCGAAGCCTACCTCGGTGGCCAGTGGTACGCCTTTGACGCGCGAAACAATGTGCCGCGCATTGGTCGCGTGTTGATGGCGCGGGGGCGGGATGCGGCCGACGTGGCGCTGACAACCACGTTTGGCGTCAATCAACTCCAGTCCTTTAAAGTTTGGACCAGGGAAGTTAGCTAAGCGGGTGTCTCCACACTCAGCGTACCACTCGTCGCCAGAGTGACCGGTTAGGTCTTCACGGATAGGACGCTTTCATTCCCAACTCCAAAGGCAACGCATTGACACCTCGAAAGGTGGCGATATAACAAACAATGCCAATAGGCTGATTTTTCAGAAATTCGATACGCCACATCAGGCCGGGCTCAAGGGCTGACGGCGTAGCCCACTTTGCCAAAGCGGCGGAATATTTGAGACGGCATGCGGAAAACGACCAGCGACGGTGACCCGGTTGCGGATCGCACGATCAGGTTTGCCGCGGCGAAGCAAGCGGTACGGATCATTGCTTCACCCCGAGGAGGGTGCGAATGTTTGGTCTAGCTATCCTGTTCGGAATCTTGGTCGGATTTGCCTTGGGGTTGACCGGCGGAGGTGGCGGCATCTTCGCTGTGCCGCTGTTGGTTTATGGGTTGGCCGTGGCGCCGCGTGAAGCGGTCGGGATTTCGCTGGCAGCGGTCGGCGGCACAGCTTTGTTTGGTGCCGTTCCCCGGCTGGTTCGCGGTCAAGTTGAATTGCGAACCGGCTTGCTATTTGCCGTCGCGGGCATGTTGGGGGCTCCCATCGGGTCTTATTTGGCGACGCTGATTCCCGAAAATTTGCTGCTGGTGCTGTTCGCTGTGCTGATGTTTGTCGTGGCCCAGCGGATGTGGGCCAAGACAAGCAAACCGCTTGCAACCAACGAAGATCCACCCAGCGAAGATCCAGCCAGCCAACAAGCAGCAGCCGACCGTGGTGCCTGCCAACGGGACGCGGACGGGACTTTGCGTTTGACGTCCAAATGCGCCCGGCTGTTGGTCACCGTTGGGTTGTTAACGGGAATTTTATCGGGGCTGTTTGGCGTGGGGGGCGGTTTCGTGATCGTGCCGGCGCTGGTCTTGTTCAGCGGCATGGAGATTCACCGAGCCGTCGGCACTTCGCTGTTCGTGATCGTACTGATCAGCATCAGCGGAGTCACATCGCACGTGTTGGCTGGCAACGCGTTGTCACTGGAGACGACGCTGCAATTCATGCTCGGAGGATTTGCCGGCATGTGGCTGGGCGGGATCGTCGCCACACGTTTGCGAGGCCCCACCTTGCAGAAAACTTTTGCGATCGCGGTGGTGGTCGTGGCGATGTTCGTGATTACAAAATCCGTTTTCTTATAAACAATGTCAAATTAACTGGCCATTCCCGCGTCAGACTTTTTCAGCACGGCATACATCGTGTCGCTGGAGGGCAACTTATCAAGGAAT
>CAZHTX010000425.1:0-5266 GCA_964535475.1 uncultured Pirellulaceae bacterium | reverse complement strand
AGGAATCACGCCGCCTGTATGTCATGTCACGTCAAAATTGATCCCTGGGGAATCGCTTTTGAAAACTACGATGCCTTGGGGCGTTGGCGTGACGATATTAAGGGCAAGCCAATTGACGCGGCGAGCGAATTGTTCAACCGTCAAACCCTTGATGGAATGGACGGACTAAAGCTTTTTTTGCTAGAGCATCGCCAAGACCAGTTTGTGCGGGCCATGGTGCATAAACTTACCACTTACGCGTTGGGGCGATCGTTAACGTTTGCCGACCGCGCGGAGGTCGATGCTATTACGGCCCAAGTTCGTCACCAGGGAGATGGTCTGCGGACAATGATTCAAACCATTGTGAAAAGTGAGTTGTTTCAATCCAATTAAAAACCTATCCGAGAACCTCAAAAATGCCCGCGGCTAGCGCCGTCGGCTCAGTGTTCTCGGATAGGTTCTAAGTTCTGCGAAACCGGACGCTAGCGCGTTCCGGCTGATTCCGTTCTGTTTAATGACTTTCGCGGAGCGAAAAGCGACTATGTACACCGCTCGTTCCTGAAGGTATGACACAAGGATAATTTTATGAACTGGAAAATGCATCAAATTGATCGGCGAAGATTTTTGCGCGGTAGTGGCGTCGCGCTGGCTCTTCCCCTGTTTGGATCATTCACATCCTCAGTTGCTCGCGGGCAGGCGGAGGTGGTTAATCCCAAACGCTTGGGCTGCTTTTATTTCCCCGATGGCGTACCGATGCCATTGCCCGAAGATCCAGCTTACCAAGATTGGGCTTGGTTTCCTCACGGCAGCGACGGCGAATTTCAGTTCACCAAATGTATGCAGCCGCTTGAGCCGCTGAAGAGCGACTTGACCGTGCTCTCGGGATTCTCTCACGCTCGCTCGCGAAATGTGCATGGGCACAACAACGCCGATCAATTTCTCACTGCCGCGGCAACCGGTGGTGGCGATACGGAATACCAGAATACGATTTCATTGGACCAAGTGTATGCCCAGCACGTTGGGGTGCAGACACGCCTTGCCTCGTTGGTGATGTCGACCGACGGCGGAACGGGAACCGCCCGCGGCACGCACACGCTCTCTTTTGACCGCAACGGGCGCCCGATTCCCGCGGAGCATCGACCCAAGCAGATTTTTGACATGCTGTTTGTCAAAAGTGATGGTGACTCTGCGAAACGATTGGAACTCAGTCGTAGCGCGCTCGATGATATGTTGGCTGATGCCCGCTCGCTGCGGCAGACTCTGTCGGTCGACGATCGTCAAAGGTTGGATGAGTATCTCGACTCGGTGCGGCAGGCTGAGGTCAAGGTGGAGAAAGCAAAGCACTGGTTGAACGCACCCCTGCCGAGCGTGGATGGGGATCAATTGAATCTGGAGCTGAGCACCGACGAGCCGCGTGATTATTTGCGGACAATGTTTGAGCTGATCTACCTCGCGTTCAAGACCGACACGACCCGCGTGGCAACTTATCAGATTGGTCGTGAGAACGGCGTGGGGCGGAGTGATCACCTCGCGCGGGCTGTCGGGTTTAACCTGGCGCACCAGTTGTCACACGAGACCAAGCATCCTGACGGTTGGAAGAACTTCGGGATTTATTGCCAGTTTCTCAATGAGGAATTTGGCCGTTTTGTTGGCCAACTCAAGGCGACACCGGAACCGGCGGGCACGGGAAGCATGCTCGACAATACGCTGCTGCTGTTCGGTTCGGCCTCGAGTGCTTTTCACCTGTCCCGGAATTATCCGCTAATCCTGGCTGGGGGAAAACAGCTGGGGTTTCAGCACCAGCGGTATGTCAATCGAGCCGGGATGAATTTTCAGGGTGGTCCCTGGCTGGGCAAGCGAGAGCCCTGGCAGGACAAAGCAAAGGGCGAGGACGCGCCGCTGGCGAATCTGTTCGTGACCATGCTCCAGCGACTGGGCGTCGCTACCGAGTCGTTTGCTGACAGCACCGGTGTGGTTGAAGATGTTTAGGCACAGGCCCGCTGATGTGTTGGAGTTCAGGTGTCTATAATCGCGTTTTTCTCCGATTGACCTTGCTTGAACAGCGCATTAGAATTCACGAAAATTTTTACGCCTGTTGTGCCAGAGGCCGTCGATCGGCGGGTGCGGCCGGCATCGTTTCAGCTACCTGATACTTCGCGGAGTGACATTTATGGCAGGGCGTATCGTTGTTGCGGAAGGCGATGGGGTCGGTCCGGAGATTACGCGGGCGACCCTTCGGATCATCGAGGCTGCAGACACGCCAATCGCATGGGACTCCGTCAAGGTTGGGCAAACGGTCTTCGAGAGTGGCAACACTTCGGGCATTCCTGCTGAGGCTTGGGATTTGATTCGGGAGCACGGCATTTTGCTGAAGGGCCCGGTGATGACGCCCCAAGGCAAAGGCTTCAAAAGCGTCAATGTGACGATTCGCAAGTCGCTGAATATGTTCGCCAACGTGCGGCCGGTGAAAGCGTACTCGCCCTCGGTTGCTTCATCGCATCCGGGTATGAACTTGGTCATTGTTCGTGAAAACGAAGAAGACTTGTACGCGGGGATTGAGCATCGTCAGACCAATGAAGTGCATCAGGTGCTTAAGTTGGTGACTCGACCGGGATGCGAAAAGATCATTCGTTATGCGTTTGAATACGCGCGTGCTTATGGTCGCAAAAAGGTCACCTGCATGACCAAAGACAATATTATGAAGCTGACCGACGGTCTTTTTCACCAAGTTTTTGATGAAGTAGCGGTCGAGTACCCTGATATTGAGACGAATCATTTCATTATTGACATTGGCGCCGCGAGGCTTGCCGCCAGTCCCGAGATCTTCGATGTCATCGTTACGTTGAATCTGTATGGCGATATCCTGTCCGACATTGCCGCGCAGATTGCGGGTTCGATCGGTTTTGCTTCGTCGGCAAATGTCGGCGAGCAGGCCTCGATGTTTGAAGCCGTTCATGGATCGGCACCGGACATCGCCGGCAAGGGCATTGCCAATCCGTCCGGGTTGTTGATCGCAGCGACGCAAATGCTGGTGCAAATGGGGTTGGCGGACCATGCGGAAAAAATTAAGAACGCTTGGCTTTGCGCAATCGAAGACGGCATCCACACGCCGGATGTTTACCGCGAATCGCTCAGCGTTAAAAAGGTTGGGACCGATGATTTTGCCAATGCCGTGATTGAGCGACTGGGGCAAAAACCGAAAGTCCTAACCCCGGTTTCTTATCAATCGCATCCGATAAAAGTCACTTACACGCCCAAGCCAAGCCAGAAGAGTTTGGTGGGCGTCGATTTATTCCTTGATTGGGATGAGGCGAATCGGAACCCCAACGTGCTGGCTGAGCGTTTGCTGGCCGCTGAAACCGAGCAGCTCAAGTTAAGCTTGATTACCAACCGTGGCGTCAAAGTATACCCGGAAGGCATGCGGGAGACGTTTTGCACCGATCACTGGCGTTGCCGGTTCCGAGCCACCGCGGAAGTCATTACTTATCCAGCGGTGTTGGAATTGATGCAGCGAGTTACCGCTGCGGGGATAGACATTATCAAGACGGAAAACCTCTGCAATTTTGATGGCAGTCCAGGATTTTCCATGGGCCAGGGCGAGTGAGTTTATTGTTGCAGGCCCCAGCGGTTTTACCGCTGAGGTGGTGCCTGCTTTTCGCCCCGCCGTTTCGTGTTGAAATGGCGGGGCTAATTCATGGTTGAAATGCTGCGTTATCTGTCTCAGCTTCCTCCGTCGATTCTAACCGCACCAGAACATATTGCTCGACCCGTTCTGAACCGAAATGAATCAACAGCGGAGCCTCATCTTGTGTGAGGTTGTAGAGCCCCGTCTCGGCAACGATCGTATCGCTTTCGCCGATTCGAAATGCGACTCGCTGGGTTTCCTTGTCGACTTGGCCTTGGATAGCATCCGCTTGGTCTGTTTGCTGGTTGTAGAGCGTCCCAGAGATGATCCCAGATTTATCGACGGCAATCTGCAAGACTCTCGTGGGTTCGACGTCAGCTTCATGCGTTGATAGGGCAAACGTGCCCAGTGGAAGCCACTCGGCCTCCGCTGCTTGCTCTTCGGATTCCGGGGGTGCTACCGTGGCCAACGCCGCAGCGCTTTCGGCGAATTCACTGGTCGAGGCGACTTGTTGGTTATCGATGAAAACGTAATTGTTTTGGAAAGTGACATTTCCTCCACTACCGTAGTCGTAATAAACAGGCTGTGACCAGACCGCGGGTGGGGCCGACCAGATAAACCACCCTGAGGCAACGACCCAAGTCGGGCGCCGCCACCAGTAATTCCAAGGGTAGTTGTTGAATCTGTGGTAGTAATGCCAGCGGCACAGACCGCTGGGATACGAGTACCACCAATCTCCCGCAAACCAATGATTATGGTAGCCGTAGCCTCGCCAGTTGCGACGCACTTTATTACCCCAGCTATTCCAGTAATCTAAGCGTGCCGGATGTGTTGTCGCCCAACCGTGCAACCCGCCGATTTGTGTTTGCCAACGATTGTTTATTGAGTTGAGTCGATTGTTGTCGATTTGCACCCAGCTCGGCCGATTGTTGATAACGGAATTGCCGATATTGATATTGCCGACATTGATCGGTCTTGGGTTGGCACCTGGGCGTCCAGGGATTCCAGTGGGGCGGCTGGATGGTCGCGAGGGCAAGGTGCCGGGGAGCTTCGTCGGTTTGCTTGGGGCTGGTCGGTTGGTTGGGGCTGGTCGGTTGGTTGGGGCTGGTCGATTTTCCAAATTGGGTCGATTGGCTGGCTTTAGCCCGCCGGAAATCCCCAGGAAGTCACCCACATCGTTTACTGACGGGCGGGTGAGTGTGCCGGGGCGGTTGAGTGTGCCGGGGCGGTTGAGCGTGCCGGGGCGGTTGAGTGTGCCGGGTAAAGTGCTAGGTCGCCCTGCCCCGCCGCCCAAGCTGGGCCTGTCACCCAAGCTGGGGCGGCCACCCAAGCTGGGCCTGTCACCAAAGCTGGGGCGGCCACCTAAGTTGGGGAAATTTGGTCGAACTTCGGGTCTCGTTGCGGGTCTATTTCCCGGCAATGTGGTCGGGCGGTTGCCCGGTGACGGCAGCGATGGCTTCATTCCGCCGCTGATTCCATTTCCGCCGGGTCGATTTGAGGGAAATGTGGGGCGAGTATTCGGCAGGTTGGGACGCGTTGTTGGCAAGTTTGAATTTGGGCGCGAAACATTAGGCCGCGAAAAATTAGGCCGCGAAACATTTGGACGCGAAACATTTGGCCGCGACACGGCTGGGCGTGTGACCGGTGGACGGGGAGTTGGCA
>CAZHTX010000424.1:3043-5269 GCA_964535475.1 uncultured Pirellulaceae bacterium | reverse complement strand
GCTGGGGCTACTGCTATGCGAATGACGGCACGGGCGGGCGGTCCTACCAAGTGCGTCCCGAGGGCAAGGGGTTCAAAATGCACGAGTTGCTGACCAAGGAATTTCGCCCCGTTGCTGCGAACGAAATACTATCTTCCACTCATTTTCCGGAGGATATGCAGAATGACTTTTTGATCTGTAACACCATTGGGTTTTTGGGGGTTAAGCAGTATCACCTTGACCGTGATGGAAATGGTGAAAACCGTCAGGTCGGTGAGGTCTGGGGGACTCCTGGCAAGGAGCTATTGAACAGTTCAGATCGCAACTTCCGTCCCACCGATGCGATTGTAGGTTCTGATGGTGCCCTGTACGTAGCCGATTGGCACAATGTCATCATCGGCCATATGCAGCACAATATTCGCGATCCGAACCGCGATCATCAGCACGGCAGGATTTTTCGTCTCACCGTGAAGGATCGGCCCCTACAAGAGCCAGTCAAGATTCACGGCCAACCCATTGAAGCTTTGTTGGAGAATCTCAAGCACCCTGTGGATGGTGTCCGCCATCGGACGCGTGTTGAGCTGAGCGGTCGTGATTCAAAGGCTGTGATTGCCGCCACACAGAAGTGGATGGCCGACTTTGATCCGAATGATGAATTGGAAGCGCATCATCTGTTGGAAGCCCTTTGGATGCACCAGCAGCACAACGTGAGGAATGAGGAACTGTTGAATGTGTTGCTCAAATCGCCAGCCAAGCACGTTGCGGTGGCTGCCAAGACGGTGCACCATTTCTGGTACAACGTAGATTCAACCGGTTCCAGCGGCTTTGCTGCTCCCGCGGAAATAGAGTTTGTCAATTACGAGACGCCGAAACATCTTAGTCCGGCCGATCAGAAACTCTATGAATTGGGTGCCGAGGTCTATCAGCGGGAGTCGCACTGTGCGACTTGCCACTTGTCCAACGGTCGCGGTAACGGGATCGTCTATCCGTCATTGGTGGGCAGTGCATGGGTCAACGGCAGCGAAGAGCGGCTGGTGAAGATGGCGCTGCATGGACTATGGGGCAAGTTGGAGGTGCACGGCAAGGTTTACGATCCAGCCCGGGGCGTGCCGCCAATGACCGCATTCAAAAACTTGCTCAACGATGAGGAAGTTGCTGCGGTGCTGACCTTTGTTCGCAACACTTGGGAGAATAGCTCGTCACCAATCTCCGCAGATACGGTAAAGCAGGTACGAGCGGCCACCAGTGATCGCACCACGTTCTGGAAGCCCGAAGAGTTGCTCGCCGACCATCCTTTGGAAGCCGAGCTGATCTTGAAAGATTACGGGATTGATCCTGATGGCTTGTCTAACGTGGAGCTGGAGGATGAATTGCTGGAAATGCCAGCAACCGAACTGGCGGCGGTGGCGATGCGAGAGGGTGATTTTGAGCGCGGTAAAGTCTTATTTTACAAATCCGCGGCGGCCTGTGCCTCGTGCCATGATCCGGCACCAGGGGTGGCCCGGATTGGTCCGGACTTGACCAAGTTAACCACAGTGTTAACGCCTGCGGAACTGGTTGATTCCGTACTTCGACCGTCGAATCGCATCGACAAAGATTACGCACAGGTCAACGTGTTAACTGCGGATGGCACGATCTTGACTGGTATCCGAGTTTCGGAGAATGACCAAGAGTTGGTGCTGCGAAATTTGGCACAGGTCGAGCCGATCGTGATCAAGCAAGACAACATCGATGAGGTGATTGATTCACGAACGTCGCTCATGCCAGCCAAGCTGGTGCGGGTGTTGAAGGACCGTGGTGAATTCAACGACTTGATGAAGTACGTGCTGGAAGTCAGAAAGCGTTAAACCGGAGTCGAAACCAAACCAGGGCGGTTCGCTAACCACGCGAACCGCCCCGCAAGGTTTTGGTTGAACCCTCGCGAGAATTACTTTTGCTCGCGAATCTTCTCAGAAAGATTCGCCGTGTTTAATCAACCTCGCATGCTAGAATGCATCGCGGGGTATTGGACCGCAACTCTCGGTTCGCTAGCGGAATTGCTCTGCATACCGTTTAAGATATTGGTACACAGTTGCTCATTGACGGCTATTCTCATTGCTTGCATTGAGTTTTTGGCAAATTGCCGCTGCTTACGACGTGCGTAGGGGTAGGCTAGTTTGGTGATCAGTTGGTTTGGACGCGAAAACGCGTAGATATCGTACCAAACGGAATCGTCTTCATGCCATTCCACCTGGAAACGCTCTTCCC
>CAZHTX010000424.1:0-3033 GCA_964535475.1 uncultured Pirellulaceae bacterium | reverse complement strand
GCCGTACGCGAATGCATATCTTCGCAGCGGTTGTTTATCTTCTATTACGTAAACCACTCGGCAGACATTTAGCACCCAGAGTCCCATGGCTTGAGCTAGCACTCCGACCGTATCACCAACAATTGGTGGTCGATCGGGATGGTGCTTGTGAACCCAACCTAGCTGAAAGTGCCGCCAGCTTTGCAGTGCTTGCTTGGCCGCTTCGTATACGTCCCGACCAGATCCAAGATAGATGCGGTTATGATCGATCGTGTAACCTGGCGAACTGTCTTCGTTCCTGGTCGCCCCTCGCCCGACGTACGAAAAAGCTAGTTGCTGCTGCGCGGCAAGGCACCGACTGATACGTTGGTCGCTGGGTTTCCGAAATGCGTACATGAGCCTTCAGTCGTCCTTACCAACTTTGCCACCGAATTCCGAAAAAATTCTTCGCACATGACTCGATAACACAATCGCCAGCTGTGGATCGTCGGCCGCCAGCGGGGTGCGCGAGTCCAGTTCTCCGCTGCGAGCTGCCAACACAATCGCCGCCAAAACATGTTGAACATCGACAGGCAGGTCGAGTGGTTCCTCAAGCTTCAGCGCAAGATCGAACAAGACGTCCTGCAGCGACGGGTCAACCGTGGCTTGACCCGCGGGAGTAACGAAAATACCTGGCACAATTTGTCGATTGTCTGCTTTTTCCATCGGGCTCTCGCGGAATCGTTGCGTGGTGCGTGGTTTGAAATTCGGTCAGAATACGCATCTTCGGCGTGAGTTGGGTATACTGAATAGAGCGTTTTTCCCACCACCCTGCCCCACCTGAGTACCATGCGTTCTTACTCAATACTCTCTGCGCTGCTCGTGTTCGTGATCGGCACCGGCAAGGCCGCGGGCGACCAGCCATTGAGGTTCGATCGTGACGTCCGTCCGATTTTGTCCGATAAGTGTTTTTTTTGTCATGGACCCGATCAAGAACACCGCGCGGCGGGCTTGCGATTAGACCTCGAAGAAGATGCACGATCGGTGATCGACGCTGCGGACCCTGCAGCGAGTGAGCTGGTGCGGCGGATTTTGTCGAAGGATCCTGATGAAGTGATGCCCCCCGCGGATGCTCACAAAGAGTTGTCAGCGGAGGAAATTGAGGTGCTGGTGCGTTGGGTTCGCGAGGGTGCGGCATGGACGCAGCATTGGTCGTTTGTTCCCCCCGCAAAATCGCCCGTCCCTCAACTGATTGTGGGAGATGGGGAAAATGTCGATTCGGAGGCTGAGCCTCGTTCGAGTGTGCACCCGATCGATCAGTTTGTGCTGGCTCGCTTGCAGGCGGAGGGAAAGCGGTTCGCTCCCGAGGCGGATCGCGAAAAACTCATTCGTCGCGTGACCTTCGATCTGACCGGCTTGCCGCCGACGCTTGAGGAGGTTGACGCTTTCGTCAGCGACACGTCACCTCGCGCATTCGAACATGTGGTGGATCGTTTGCTCAACTCCCCAGCCTACGGCCAGCGGATGGCACTGATGTGGATGGACGCAGCTCGTTACGGGGATACGAGTGTGTACCACGCAGATGGACCTCGCGAGATGTGGGCGTGGCGCGACACCATCGTGGATGCTTATAACCAGAATATGCCGTTTGATCAGTTTTCGATGAGCCAAATCGCGGGTGATCTAATTCCCGATGCCAGCCTTCAGCAGAAAGTATTAGCTGGTTTCAATCGAAACAACGGGACGACCGATGAGGGAGGCGCGATCGCCGAAGAGTATCGTGTTGAATATGTGGTCGATCGGGTCAAGACCACCTCGACCGTTTGGCTTGGATTGACGATGGAATGCGCCCAGTGTCATGACCACAAGTATGATCCCATCTCACAAGAGGAATATTATCAGTTCTACGCTTACTTTAACGTCAGCAGTGATGCTGGGATGCAAACCCGCAACGGGAATGCTGAACCCAAGCTGGACATTCCCAAGCCGGAGAAAGAGCTTCGCTTGCCAGCAGCCGAGCAACAGCTTGCTGAGACCAAAGAGCAGATGCAATCATTAGCAGCCGCTTGTGAGCCGCAGTTCTCTGAATGGTTGCAACGTTTGCAAACTGGTCCGACGTTGACAGAGAAGATGCCAGCGGGGGCAGTTTTGAACGTCACGTTCACGGAGGCCGAAGGGACTCAGGTGGCCAATCAGGCCGCAGCTGTCTCCGCGACGGCAGGCGATGCTGCGGCCGAGGAGGTGGTAACTGGCGAGAAGGTAAGTGGCGAGAAGGCGAGTGGCGATGACGTCAAGTTTGGGCAGCTGCACGGTGGTGCCAAGTGGGTGCAAGCGCGTCAGGGCTGGGTGCTGCAGTTTGAAGGCAGTAGCTACGTGGACTTTGGCGACGTGGGCGACTTTGAGCGGACGGACGCCTTTTCCTATGGCGGTTGGGTCAATCCAAAAGCGGGTTCGAGTGGAGCGTTGTTGGCGCGAATGGACGACCCCAACGCACACCGCGGTTATGATGTGTTGGTGGGAGATGGTGTGATATCGGTTCACATTATTCACAGCTGGCCCGGTAATGCAATCAAGGTGGTCAGCGAAAAGAAGTTAAAGCCAGACCAGTGGCAGCATGTGTTGGTCACTTATGATGGTTCATCGAAAGCGGCTGGCGTTAAGATCTATGTCAATGGAGAGGTGTGGGAATGGAAGATTGAACAGGACGGATTGACCGATACGATTCGCACGGAGAAACCACTGCTGATCGGAAGTCGTAACCCCGGCGCGCGGTTGCGAGGAATGGTGGACGATGTGCACGTCTACAATCGATTGCTGGAGGCCGTGGAAGTCCAAGTTTTGGCCGACAGTTCTCCGTTGCGAGGATTGCTAGCGATCCCAGCCGAAGAGCGGACGGAAGCACAGCTCGCGTCGTTGCGGCAGCATTATCTATCCACCGAGGATGAAGCGTATCAATCGCTTCAACAACAGGCGGACGCGATTCGTAAGGAAATCGAGTCGCTCAAACAACCGATGACCAGTGTGATGGTCATGGGCGACATGGGCAAGCCGCGCGAAACGTTCGTGCTTAGCCGC
>CAZHTX010000423.1:0-5270 GCA_964535475.1 uncultured Pirellulaceae bacterium | reverse complement strand
CGGGAAGTCGGAAAGCTGCTGCCACCCGTAAGTGAACGGAGCCCGGAAAGGCTTCCGCCAGGGTGTCGGCCGTTTGCTTGTCAGGGACCACAATTAGCAACCGTTTTGGCTCGGCCGCAAAGCACTGGGGACCAAATAATAACCAACTTGAGCACGCCAACAGAACCGTTCGCAACATTTTATCCCCTCCCGAGAGCCAATTCGAAAAGCACATGCGTTTGCACTACGATTGCATCTGCGGTCGAGTTCGATTAAAATTCTTTTTTTTCCAACGTCGCCTTTCGCTCCGCGATAGTCCCAGCCAGCAAACCTATTGCGGAGCGAAAGACGATACTCATGTTCCGATCGTTCCTTAGCGGGATCGCGGGAGGCTCCGTGATGATGAAGCATGACGAGTCGCTGGAGTCGGTAAAGCAAGCGATCCGTGGTGCTGGATTGCGGGTCACGCCAGCCCGCATTGCCATCCTGCAGTTGCTGCGCTTAGCCTCTTCGCCGCAAACCCACGCCGATGTCGCTGAACAGTTGTCGCCGATCGGGGTGGACAACGCGACGGTGTTTCGTAATTTGAACGTGATGACGCGGAAGGGCTTGCTGCGGCGGGCCGAATTGGGAGATCATGTGTGGCGGTTCGAGATCGTCGTCAGCGAAGCGGGCCGCGTCGCCGCGCACCCTCATTTTCTTTGCATCGAGTGTGGCGAAGTTACCTGCTTGGATGACGTCGAGTTAACGCCCGAGAGTCGACTTGAAACCGAGCGGGTGGGCGAAGTCACTGAAATTTTAGTCCGTGGCCATTGCAACAGTTGTCGTGTTGCCTGTTAGCGGCAACCACATAACCTCCTGGCCATTGGCACGCTTGGTGAATTCGCCTCAAGTCTGCTTGGCTGCTTTGTTTGCTTTGCGTTTAAGCACCCAGGCGGGCAGCACGTCGCTCAGTTCCAGGCCGGCGGCGACCAGTGCTTGGTCCCAGTCGCCGGCAAACAGTTTTTGACCGGCGACGAGCAGGGCGTTATCGATGACGTCTGGGTTGCCGCGGGTCAGCGCGCGGTGGGTCAGCGGCAACTTGGCTTTGTGCCGCCTTTGAATTTCTTTGATGACTTCTTCTTCCGTCGCATAGGTCCGGTAGTTTCGCAGCCTCATTGCATCGTAATCTTGTTGTTTGCGCGCCACTTTGGCATAGTCGAAGCCAGCTTCCGTGACCGCCTCTTCCCAGCCTCCGAACACCTTGCGTGCCGCGTACAACAGGGGTGCGTCTGAATGGTCGCCATGAGTGAGCCCGCGAGCGTTCAGTGGTTGGGACCGGCGTTTGCGGACCTGGATGGCGTCGATGATCTCCTGAGCCTCAGTGTATTTTCGTTGCGGGTTGAGGTTTTTTTGGTTGTAGGCTGTGGTGTCAAAGCCAGCGCCGCGGACGGCGGCTTGCCAATTGCCGAAATAGCCGATCGCCATGCAATACAACTGTTTGTCAACTTCTTCGTGAGTCATTTCACGTTTGGCTAAGACTTGCCCCGCTCGGGAACGTCGTTTTAACTCGGCGATGACCCTGGTTTTTGTAGAAAAAGGAGTCTCCGCTGCTTGCTTGGTGTGTTTCGGTTTCCCCCCCGCTTCCTTGACTGCTTTTCGCCAACTGCCATAAAACTCGAACGCTTTTTTCCAGAGCGGAACATCCGATCGGCTGCCGAAATAGAGATCGACTGGGGAAAGGCTGAAATGGTGCTCGATCCGCAGTGAAATGGCCGTCAGCACATCGTTGGCTGTCTCGTAAGTAATGCGTCGCACGCGTTGCTCTTGGGGGACTTTGGCGGCGTCCAAAGCGGCCTCCCATTTTCCAAACAAGTTGGCGGCGGCATTCGTCAAATGGTTGCCGTGAGGCAACAGGCAAACGGTTGTGTGGGAGAGGTCGTCTGTGGTGTCTCGCAGTCTTTGGATTTCGGCGATCACGTCTTCTTTGCTGAGGAAGGGATGGCCGCCGAAAATTGGCTTGCCCAAATCGACACCGGCAGCCCGCAGTGCTGCTTGCCAGTTGCCGTATTGTCGTAAGCCCCAAATGAACAAACGGGGACGACGATGCCACTCGTCGAATTCGAGCATCAGCACGCCGTGTGTGCAGTTTCGTCCCGCTCGTTCGCGATCATCGAGCCATTGGCGAAGGTCCACCAGCGTATAGTCATCATCACGAACCAGGCCTCGATATTCCGCCGGGTCGAGTCCGACAAGACGCAGTGAATCGTCCCAGTCGATTCCCAGATAGTTACGCGCAGCAGCGATCAACGAGACATCAATCTGACTCATCGTATCGACATCCATCCAGAAACCTAGCTGAGCATAGGTGTTGATCCGATCCAGCACATACTCGGGCGTGTAGATCGGTTCCCAGTGCAGCAAAAATTCGGGGTGCGGTTTGATCCGCAGGCGTCCAGTCATTTGCTCGCGAAGTTGTTCGCTGACTAATTCCGCGCCCGGGTATGTTTCGCGATATTCTTCAGGCTGGATGTCGTGCAGCTTGACCAAGTGGGCGTTGAGTTGCTTAAAGCTTTTTCCACAGATTTTGCATTCAACGGTTTGCAGGACTTCGACACGAATTTTACCGTAGTCGATCCCAGCTTCTTCAAGTGCCGATTTCCAGCCCCAATATGGTGTTTCCTGATACACCGCCGCGACCAAATTGGGGTCGTCACGTTTGACCGCGCTGATGTTCAAAGGCTTGCGGTGTAGATTTCGCTGACGTAGCTGGCGAATAATCTGCGGACGATTCATATCTGACGGCTCAGGTTCTCAATTCGATGCCACACTCCGAAGTATGCTTGCTATCAATTATAGAGTCTGTGCCAATTTGCGACCAGCAGCGGAGAGCGAGTATACTCGCCGTTGGCTTCAATATTTACCCACTCACCAGTATGCACATGCTTGGCACGAAAAATTATTCGCAGGTCGCGGAAAAGAGCGTGGGAAATTTGCCACGGGCATTGAAACTGGGCAATTCCGGCCGCGTCATGTCGCGAATGTTCGTACCGCTCTGGTTGGCAACTTTTCTGTGCTCAATCGTTTCGATGGCCGACGAGGTGGCGTTACAGTTGCAGCCCCGTTATCTCAATCAGGTTGAGTTTAACGCGCTGGGGGATGGCGAGTACCAGGTGCGGACGTTGGGGAGCGATCCTTACATTGAATTTGACCTTCCTCGCCTGCCGGGAGCCGCCGAAATGCCGGTTCTCGGTTTTGAGTACTTCAGCAGTGATGGAATTCAGTCGTTGGAAGTTCGCTTGCGGCGTCCGCGGGGGGCCTGGGTCGGTCCCATCGATGCCGGCTCATTGACCCGGGCCGAGGGCTGGATTGCGGGAGCGTTACCGTTAATGGAACAGGGCCGCACGCTTTGGAAAACGGGCACCGCCGAGATCTTGCGGATTGACTTTGGTATGGAAGCTGGCAAGACGCTGAAGCTGCGAAGCGTAAAAGTCCGCAGCTATACCGAGCAAGAACTGCGGGACATGGAAATGGCGGAGGAGCGTCGCCAAGCGAAATTACAGTTGGCCGAACAATGGAGCCAGTATTTGGCACCCGACGCCTTTGGGTCTAGCATCGATGCGGTCACGGTGACGGCCGAACGGATTCAGATTCGCGGATCGATCAGCGATGAAGATTGGGCGGCGCACGCGGGCAAAATTCAGTTGACTGAAGTCCTGCCCCACGAAATATCGGTGGTCGCGGGGAAACGTCCCAGCGTCGTGGAGCTGGCTGCGGATGCGATCTCTCAAGAAAATCGGGCCCAAGGCGGGCGGGGATTTGAAGTCGAAGTTGAACGATACGTGGGCGGGTACGATCGTCTGCTCAGCCGCTGGCAAGTCGTCGGGCAAGACAGCCAAGCTGCTGGAGTAATACCGTTGAGTGCGGCAACCTATGCGACTCACT
This sequence comes from uncultured Pirellulaceae bacterium, assembly GCA_964535475.1. Lineage (GTDB taxonomy): Bacteria > Planctomycetota > Planctomycetia > Pirellulales > Pirellulaceae > Laterigemmans. The sequence goes on along the minus strand of CAZHTX010000423.1, from coordinate 1,367 downwards.
TCGACATACCACGCGATTCGAAATTGCCGCCTCCTGCGGAGCTTCGCAATGCTAAAGGACTCGGAGGCGTGTCCCCGGTGTTTGGGCTGGCTGAGTTAAGTGAGTTGGGTGTGCGACACATTACTCTGAACGTTGTGGTGACAAATCTGATTGAGCCGGTCGAGTTGCCGCAGGCTGAGTCGTTTGAGTTTGACGGCAAGCGTTGGTGGATACGACCGGGAAGACTGGCACACGTCGATCAGGCGGCCAAGTATGCGAGCGAGCATGGGATCACGGCGGCGGCAATCATTCTCTTGCCCCAGCGCGCCAATGATATCTTGGTACATCCGGAAAGTCGCTCCAGCGGCATCTATGCAATGCCCAATCTGACGAATGCCGAGGCTGCTGAAAAGTATGCCGCTATCATGTATATGCTGGCTGGCCGGTATGCTGGTGGTGCTCACGGCAGGATTGATCATTGGATCATGCACAATGAGGTCGACTTTGGCTGGGTGTGGACCAACATGGGCGAACAACCGTTAGCCGTGTTTATGGATCACTACGTGCGGTCGATGAGGATCGCCGATTTGCAGGCTCGCCAGTTCAATCCATTTGCCAAAGTCTTTATCTCCTTAACGCATCACTGGAATGTCCCCGAGGACCCACGCTGGCGAACCTATCCGCCCCGCAAACTGCTCGACCATCTCAGCCGACTCTGCGAAGTGGAAGGGGACTTTGATTGGGGAGTTGCTTACCATCCCTATCCGCAAAACCTGTTTGAGCCGCGAACTTGGTTGGACAGCCGCGTGAGCGATGATTTTGACACCCCCTTGATCACCATGAAAAACTTGAGCGTGCTCAAACGTTATTTGCAAGAGGAACGTGTTTTAAACGCGGCGGGGAAGATGCGGAGCGTGTTGTTGAGCGAGCAGGGTTATCACACACCTGATTATGAACAACCGGCTCAGCGTCTGCAGGGGGCCGCCTTATTGTACACTTGGGATCGCCTCCGCGAAACCGATTTCGTGTTGGCGTATGACTATCATCGCTGGGTCGACGCCGCCGAAGAGGGTGGGTTGCTGCTGGGGTTGAGAACGGTGGCTTCACCAGGCAAGATCGCTGGTGAGAAAAAGCTGGGCTGGGAAGTCTATCGCGACATCAACACGGAGGCGGAAAGTCGCTGGCGCGAGGAGCTGGAAGCTTTATATCGAGACCAGTAACGAGGCCAGTTTAAGAGGCCCGCGGCTGGCGCCGTCGGTTCAGAGAAAGGCCCGCGGCTAGCGTTGTCGGCTCAGAGAAAAGCCCGCGGCTAGCGCCGTCGGCTCAGAGAAAGGCCCGCGGCTAGCGTTGTCGGCTCAGTGGCCGGTCCGTCGCAGCGGCAACCGTTG
>CAZHTX010000422.1:0-5296 GCA_964535475.1 uncultured Pirellulaceae bacterium | reverse complement strand
AGTCTACGCGCTGACCGGACTCAAGCTGCGGGGACGATCGCCTGGCAAGACCCACTTTAACATTGAATTGGCCAACGGAGCAGTCGGCTACATCCCACCACCCGAGCAACATGTGCTCGGAGGTTATACCACTTGGCCAGCCCGAACCGCCGGCCTGGAGGTTGCCGCCGAACCGCGAATTGTCGAAACACTGATCAGTGGACTTGAGACGGTAACGGGGATGCCGCGTCGGGTGATGCGAGACCAACAGGGAGTGTACGCTAACACAATTCTCGACGCCGGCCCGATCTCTTATTGGAGGATGAATGACGAGGATGGGGAAATGGCTCGTAATTCCGTTCCCGACGGGGCTCCTGCGAAGCTCACACCAGGTTACGCCTTCTACTTACCGGGAGTGGGTAGCGGCTCGGGAATTGGCGATCAGGAACAACTCATCTCCGGGAACTTTTCCGGTCCAAAACGGGTTAATCGTGCGATCCATTTCGCCGGTGGTGAATTGGTTGGGAAAGCCAATGGCGTCGCTGCGGACTACTCGGTTGTCATCTGGTTTTGGCTGGGAGAAGCGAGCGGCGCCAGCCAACGCAGCGGTTCCCTATTCATGGGCCCGTCCGGGGAGACCGTGACTGTTCAACAAGGCCCTGATCACCGCGTGAGTCTTGCCTGCGGAGAGCTCGTGACCACCCAGCAATGGCCAGCCAACCAGTGGAACATGGCGGTCATATCCAAGACGGACACCAAGATTCGCGTTACCATTAACGGGGCCAGCGAACCAGCCTTGCAAACCGATTTTAGGCCAGAAAGTCAAAGATCTACGGAAATTCGCTTTGGCGTTGGCTTGCAAGGCAAGCTGGACGAGATAGCCCTGTTTGATCGCCAGTTATCACTCGAGGAAATCAAAGACTTTTGGGAGTCATCTGGCATCGAGCAGCAACGAGCGCGGGAAACCGCCGAGCGACAGCGGATAGCGAGGAAAGCCGCGGCCAGCATCGAGCCGCTCGCGTTGCCCGAAGATTATGCGAAAGTCGTGCAGTCGCTCAAGCCGCTGATCGCCAGCCCGCTGGCAACCGCACCGCAGCAGCTTGAACTCTCCGGCAGCGTCTCATTTGCAGACAACACACAAGCCACATTTTCTGCGGGTCGCCTAGCTGGCAAGGGTGTCGGCTTGGCTCCCGCCTATTCCGTCTCGTTATGGTTCCGCAATGAACTGGCAACCAATATCCGGCCCGTTACCGCGTACCTGTTTTCGCGCGGTGAGCGTGGCGACGCTTTGGCTCCTGGGGACCATGTTGGCATCGGGGGATCATATCGCGGCGATCTAACAGGTAAGTTGATCTTTTTTAATGGCAACACCAGCAATCAAGTGGTGGCGGGTCGATCAAGCATCGAGCCGCGGGGCTGGAACCATGTGGTAATGATTCGCAACGGAGAGCGCGTCCAAGTCTTTCTGAACGGCGACCCGCAAGCTGAGATTGACAGCACGATCGAAGTAACAACCAACAGCGATGAATATTTCTTCGGCGCACGAAGTGATTTTTTCGCTCCGCTGCAGGGCAACATTGCTCACATCGCGTTGTTTGATCGAGCTTTGGACGCTGCTGAGATTTCCCAGCTGACTGCGGTGGCTCAACTTGCCACTTCAAATGCTGATACCGCATCCAACAACCCCCGGAGTTCACCGCGTCTGGACAAACCTAGCCTGGGAGCCCCCGCGCCCGATAGCCAACCGCTCTCGATTGAACAGTCGTTGGACAGGCTGCACGTTCCCCGCGGGTTTCAAGTAGAAATCGTCGCAGCGGAACCCGCAGTGGTTGATCCCGTCGCCTTTGATTGGGATCAAGCAGGGCGACTTTGGGTGGTGGAAATGTCAGATTATCCATTGGGAATGGACGGTCGCGGCAAACCGGGCGGACGTGTGCGAGTGCTCGAGGATCGTGATGGCGACGGACAGTATGAGACAAGCCAGATCTTCGCCGATGGGTTGCGGTTTCCAAACGGAATACTGACCTGGCGTGAGGGCGTGCTGGTTACCGCCGCTCCGGAAATCTTATACTTGCGGGACTCCGATGGCGATGGTCGCGCTGACGTTCAAGAAGTACTGTTCAGCGGGTTTAACGAAGGCAATCAGCAATTGCGGATGAACCATCTGCGCTGGGGGATTGATAATTGGGTTTACTGCGCCAACGGCGGGCACCATGCGAATCATGGTTTGGGCACTCAAGTGACGTCACACCGCACCGGTGCCTCCCATACGCTAGGTAGCCGAGATTTTCGTTTCAAACCCGATACGGGCGAGCTGGAACTGGAATCGGGACCATCCCAGTATGGACGCAATCGCAACGCTTGGGGGCATTGGTTTGGTACTCAAAATGCAAACCCACTCTGGCACTATGTGCTTTCCGATCGCTATCTAGGACGCAATCCACACGTGCCAACGGTGACTCCCGTGAACCATTTGGTTGGCCCCGGCAGCCCCAAAGTTTACCCGATCAGCGAGTTGCAAAAACGCTATCACAGCTTTGAACAGTCGGGACGATTTACATCGGCCTGCAGCAGTATGATCTACAATGATGAATTGTTGTTTGGAAGCGACGCGTTGGATCACGCATTCACTTGCGAGCCCTTTCACAACCTTATCCAGCACAACGTGTTGGTGGAGGACGGAGTCAGTTATCGAGCTCGTCGCCCACTGGCCGAAGGTGCTCATGACTTCTTCGCGAGCGAGGATCGCTGGTCCCGCCCCGTCATGGTAAGGACTGGGCCAGACGGTGCGCTCTGGGTCGCCGACATGTATCGTTACATGATCGAACATCCCGATTGGTTGCCCAACGAGGGCAAGGAAGAATTACTACCCCATTATCGCCTCGGCGATCAACATGGTCGAATTTTTCGAATCGTTCCCAGCGGTGGCGGAGTGCGTAACAAGTGGGCTCTGGACCAAGCCACAACGGCGGAATTGGTAACCGCGTTGCAATCGGCGAATGCCTGGCAGCGCGATAAAGCGCAGCAGTTGTTAATTTGGAAATCCGACCCGGAATCCGTACCGTTATTGGAGGCGGTGGTTGCCACAAGCAAACGTCCACAAACCCGCGTGCAGACACTCTGGGTGCTGGCGGGAATGAATGCCCTCGATCCAGAGAGTTTGCTCACTGCGCTGGCCGACCCGCATCCGCGTGTCCGCGAAAATGCGATTCGAGTGGCGGAGAAATATCCGTCTGAAGCTGTGCAGGCTGCCGCTTGTCAGCTCGCGCATGACCCGGATGCCAAAGTCTGTTTACAGCTGGCCTTAAGTCTTGGTGAATGGCGTACGCCGCCGGCGAGCAACGCCTTAGTCACCTTAGCATCTCGATTCCCCGACGATTCATTTATGGTCGCGGCAGTCATGAGCTCCGCGCTGGCACATGGTGGTAACTTCGTAAGCCGAGTCACTCAATCTGGCCCCAAAGTCATGGCCGCTTATCGCTTGCCGTTGCTGCGACAGTCGCTCGCCGCAAATGATCAAGACTCACTCGCCGCGTTGCTGCAAGGTGCAATTGGGCCGCAGGAGGAAGCCCCTTGGCCCGATTTGGATGCGTTTCTGTTGCTACTCCAACAGCTGGGAACCGATTTACACGCGTTTTCCCCGACACACCCGCAAGGTCCGCTGGCCGAGCAAGTTGCTCGGGTTGATCGGTTGCTTGTGGCGGCTGAGCGATTGGCAAATAATGAACATGAGCCCGCAGCTATTCGACTGCATGCCGCGACGCTGTTATGCCGCGTGGGTAAATCACGTTCCACCGGTGTCCGCTTGCTCGCCACGTGGCTTCGTCCGCAAATCGATCCGGCCAGGCAAGCCCAAGTCATCGAAACTTTAGCGCAAAGCGGCGATCCAACTGTACCGGAGGTTTTCGCAAAGGTGTGGTCGGAGCTAAGTCCTGAGATTAGAACTCTTACCTTACAAGCTTGGTTATCTCGGAACGTTTGGACACACGACTTGCTCGACCGTATTGAGTCACAAACGATCCCGGTAGCTAGTCTTGATCTCACCCAACGTAATCGTCTGCTGCAGCATCCCGATAAGCCGACTGCGGCGCGTGCACAGCAATTATTGGAAAGCAGCCGACTTTCAAACCGCCAAGAGGTAATTGAGAAATATCGCGGAGCCTTGCGGCTAACAGGGAAAGCTTCAGCTGGCCAATTGGTTTACCGGCGCGCATGTGCAAACTGTCATCAGCGGGACGGCGAGGGACATAACGTTGGTCCCAACTTAGCCACCGTTGCCGCACATTCCGATGAGAAATTGCTGACCAATATTTTTGATCCAAATATCGATATCCAGCCCGGTTACCAAGCTTACACATGCTTGCTCACCAGTGGTGAAGTGCTGGCCGGAATTATAGCTGGCGAAACAGCGAACAGCATCACGATTAAGCAAGCCAACGGGATCGCACGAACGGTTTCCAGAGAAGAGATTGAACACTTGCAAAACACAAATCGCTCATTCATGCCTGAGGGTTTGGAGACTGAACTAACGCCTCAAGACTTTGCTGACTTGTTGTCCTTTCTGCGGCGGCCGGTTGCCGAGCATTGAGCCAGCATTGAGACCGTTGGGAACATCATTCATAGTGGCGGACCACGACTTACCAAGCAAGCATGTAGTCAACTTTCGACAGAATTCATTCAACATTTGATAGATTTCAGTCAAACCATGAAAGAATCCTTCCACGTCTTGAAAGTTTTCCATCAGGTACCGGTTGAGCCCCAGCCGGCAAGGTTTGCAGGCATCTATTTATCTGCCGTCGTGTAGTGATACATATTTCGGCTGGCCGGTCCTAACAAACCGACGTGATTCCATGGGTCTAAGCGGGCACGCGTCCATGCTGAGTGCGAAGCCAGTTGTTGGGGCGTTCGCTGAGTGAGCTGCATTAATTGCCCAATTCTGTTGGTTGATTCAGCGACGAGTTGCGAAAATTGTTGATTGTCTGCAAGCCACAGATGAGTCGACTCAGTCCCCGCGGCAAAGGCTTCCTCAGTGGCGATGGCAGCGGCAAAATAGAGCATCGCGTGCGCGGTGAAGAGGGGCAAACAATTACGTGCCGCGTAGCAACCAGCGACGAATTGGTCCATCAACATCGCTTCCCGCAAGACCGCCTGTTCGTATTCAGCCAGCTTACGGCGGCGAGTTTGTTCATCGGGGGCCGAGATGAGAATGTCTGCCAACCGCCAAACGCCACTCAACGCATGGGCGATACCTCCGCTGTGCAACGGATCAATCGTGGCCGCGGCGGTGGGTAGCAGAGCAAAGCCGTCCCCAATGACT
>CAZHTX010000421.1:0-5311 GCA_964535475.1 uncultured Pirellulaceae bacterium | reverse complement strand
CAGTGAGTCTTTCAATTATCCGCACAACCCGCCAACCGTGCCGCCTCCCCAGGCGATGGAGCCGCATGAAGTCGACTTCCGCCGAATCAAAGCCCGCAATTGGGTTTTACACCGTCGAGTATTCAGAGGCCCTAGGTTGGACCGGTGGGTACCTTATTTTGAACGCTGGCGGTCGCCCCCTGGAGTTTCACTGCACCTTGCCGGTGCGGGCAACGCGAAGCCACGAAATTCTTTATGGGGCTTCGCTCCCCACCTACTTGATCGGTGATGCGATTGGGCAGGCGTTGTTCGTGCGTGCTCGCGTTCGCCCCCAACTAATTTGCGTCGACCAAGTGGAAGCCGTCGGGCTGGGGGACACCCTCGATCTACCCTTGGCGTTGTTGCCGCGAAAGGCCACCCCGGGGGGTGGGGACGAGCCACTGGCTGGCGGCATCGCTAACGATTCCGCAGTCGCTTGGCGGAACCGTCAACAATCTCAACAGCATGCCGCTCCCTGGGTAGAGCTGCGGGGGAACGGGCAAACTTATTACTGCTCACCAACTCGGCATCAGCAGGCGACAGAGGCACTGCCCCTGTTTGCCGACCTGAGCGATTGGCAAGAACCGTTCGGACGTATCCGTGAAGCGATTCGCGAAGCCCAGCAGGGTGCCGCCACGCGAGCCGCCTGAGTGCCAGAGCTTACTCGCGTGATTCGCCACTTCTAAAACCGAGCCAGCTTTTTCAACTAGGTAATCAACGCATGGAACTCTTCGGCTCGCGTATTCGCCTTGCACCCGAGTCGCTGTCGCAGGTCGCTACCGATCACGCCGCGCAAAACGATCGCAGCCAAACTGCTTTGCCAGAAACTGCTGCTTTGCCAGAAACTGCTGCTTTGCCAGAAACTGCTGAGCCGCTGCGCATCGAGTTGGGAGCGAGTTGGAGTCGCCAGCAGGCACCGCTGGAAATCGAAGTCGATTCTTTGGAGGTAGCTTTCCCCGAGTTGAAAGCATTTCCGATTCGCTTGCGCTCGATCCCGATCAAGACGACCGGCTTTCAATTCCCCGAATCGCCCGCCTGGGGATTGGCTAAGCTGCAGTCCAAGTCAACCAAGGCTGCTGCAGCTGCGGTAACAGCCGCAGATTCGGAAACGCAAGCCAACTCCGATCCGGCTAGCTCATCGGATTCGGGTAACTCGGGGCAACCGTCCCCCAGCTCGACGAACCAACTGGCCCCTGCATCGCCCCCCAGCGACAGCGGCCAGCCGCAATCCCAACGTCAGCAGGGAAAAGCAAACGCGACCGGGCAACTTACTCGCATTCGTCCTCCGCAAGATGTCGTCAAATTGCAGGATCGTTTGTACTACCTGTTGCAACCTCCGCTGGAACATCTCGTCGGCACTGGCGAGCTGAGTTTTCCTTTCGAGCCGTTTCCTTATCAGCTCGATGGAATTGCTTTTCTGTTTCCCCGTTACGCCGCCGTCTTGGCTGATGAGATGGGGCTGGGGAAAACGATGCAAGCGATCAGCACAATGCGAATGTTGTTGTGCAGTGGCGAAGTCAGCAGCGTGTTATTAATTTGCCCCAAACCGCTCGTTTCCAACTGGCAGCGGGAGCTCAGCGTGTGGGCCCCGGAAATTCCTGTTGCCGTGATCGAAGGGGACGCCAACCGCCGCCAATGGTTGTGGAAAAACCCGGCGGCTCCGATCAAGATTGCCAATTACGAATTGCTGATGCGCGACAGCGAGTTGTTGACCGACGGTGATCTTCACTTTGACTTGGTGGCTTTGGACGAAGCGCAACGGATCAAGAATCGCAACAGCACGACCAGCGAGATTGCGCGGGCCATTCCGCGTACGCGGTCCTGGGCTTTGACCGGTACCCCAGTGGAAAACACGACCGATGATTTAGTTGGCATCTTTGAATTCCTGGCCCCCGGATACTTGTCCACCGACATGAATCTGAGAACCATGGCCAAAGCGGCTGGTGATTATATCTTGCGGCGGACCAAAGATATGGTGCTGGAAGATATGCCGCCGAAGATGTATCGCGACGCCAATCTCGATCTCACCGCCGAACAGTGGGCGACTTACGAAACGGCTGAAAAGGAAGGGGTGATTCAGCTCACCGAGCTGGAGGAAGAGCTGACCATTCAGCACGTCTTTGAGTTGGTGCTGAGGCTGAAACAGATCTGCAACTTTGATCCGGTAACGGGGTCCAGCATCAAGCTCGATCGACTCGTCGCCGACATGGAAGAGGTCGCGGCCAGCGGTCAGAAAGCGATCGTGTTCAGCCAATGGGTCAACAGCATTGATCAAATGCGACCGGCGCTGCAGCGATTTAATCCCGTTGAATATCACGGTCGTATTCCGCACAAGAAGCGTGAAGGGGTGATCGAACAATTCAAGGGCGATCCGAATTGCCACATGATTCTGATGAGCTACGGAGCGGGCAGCGTCGGCCTGAATTTACAGTTCTGTCAGTACGTGTTCCTGTTCGATCGCTGGTGGAATCCGGCCATTGAAGATCAAGCGATCAATCGCGCCCACCGAATTGGCGCCGCCGGCCCGGTAACGGTCACGCGGATGATGGCGATGAACACGATTGAACAACGCATCGCCGATGTGTTGGACATGAAGCGGCAATTATTTGAAGCAATTTTTTCCGAGGCGGACACCGGCACTTCACGGGGGTTAACCCGGGATGAAATCTTCGGATTATTCAATTTGCGCACCCCAAAAGGGCCCATTTCCAAGGCCGGATAAGTCAGCTGGCATCGTGTTTTGCGGGCTAAAAGTGCATTTTGCCAGCTCGTGTGAAGAACGCCCGCTGCGCAAGTTTGCCAAGATCTCGCTTGACCCGGCAGCCTCAGCAAATTAGTTGTAGAGTTCAGGCGGATTACTTCCCTCTCGTTTGGCCAACTTAAAGCCCCACGGAGGCTGCGATGCCTGATTCTTCGCATTCAAATTCAGAACGACCTTTCTCGGAACAGCCGAAACGTTCGGCCCTCGATCGGTTTCTCACAGGAATTTCCGAGTCTGTTTTTCTCGGCAAACTGGGTGTAGCCGACATTCAGATGGTGGATTACCTCAGCGATCTGCTGCTGCGGTTCGTGCGCTCCGACGCGTTGTGCAAAGTGCGTCGTGGCACGGGCGAGCCAGTCACTGAGGTCTACCAGATGTTGCAAGAAGGCCAGAAACGTATCGGCTTGGCCCGTCGCGAAGTCCACCGTCACATCGGTGATTTCACGCTCTTCTGGTCCGGCATGTACCCAGAAAGCCTCCGCAGACCGAGCAAATCATCGGTCGACGGCTTCTTGGATTACTGCCAACAGGGCAAGCGAGCTTACGCGATCGCGGCCGAGATTGAGGGGGGGACCGAACGTCCGCCCTGCGAATTGCTGATCCAACTCAGCGATCAATTCGACCTCTGTGCCTACGGTTTGCGGGAAATTCGTCGCGCCTGGGAAGAGGGCGAGGACGACGCGGGCGGCTTGTTGCTGCGATAACGGCTGGATTGCTGCTTGCGAATCGAGAGGGCCAACCACGGGCCCTGAGTTTGCTCGAGATGCAATCCTGCGGAGACTATTTTTCCCTTCGTTGACGTTCTAGTGCCTAGATTCTTACAATCCTGGTCGAACATCGATCACTTGCTAGGCAGTTGCCAGTCTCCAGCGAAGGGAAAAACCAGCCATGACCCAATCCTCCTCCGGGCATCTCGACCATATTCTCAACGAGGAACGCCTATTTCCTCCACCGGCCGAGTTTACCGAAAAAGCCGTTATCAACTCGCTGGAACAATACCAAGACCTCTACCGCCGCTCGACCGAAGACCCCGACGCGTTCTGGGAAGCCGAAGCCCGCGAGCATCTTCATTGGTTCGAGCCGTTTCACACCGTCCAGCAGTGGGAAGCCCCACACGCCCAGTGGTTCATCGGCGGCAAAACAAACGCCAGCTACAACTGTTTGGACCGCAACATCGCCGCCGGGTTGGGTGACCGTGTCGCGCTCATCTGGGAAGGGGAACCGGGCGACCAACGGCAGTTGACTTACACCGAATTGCATCGCGAGGTTTGCCGTGCCGCCGGCGCGCTCACTCAATTGGGCATCGGCCAAGGAGACGTGGTCAGCATCTACATGCCGATGACGCCCGAGTTGGTGATCGCCATGTTGGCTTGCGCGCGCATCGGCGCGATCCACTCGGTGATCTTTGCCGGGTTCAGTGCTGAGGCGATCGCCGATCGCAATCAAGATGCCAACGCGAAATTGGTGATCACGGCGAATGGTCTCTACCGCCGCGGAAAAATTTTACCCCTCAAGGAAACGGTCGATCAGGCGCTTGAGAAATCGCCCTCGGTCCAGCACTGTTTAGTGTTGCGACGGATCGATGATCTTGATGTTCCCATGACGGAGGGACGCGACGTTTGGTGGCATGACATCATGGCTACCCAAAGCGATGATTTACCGGCCACCCCGCTCGATAGCGAAACGCCTTTATTCATCTTATATACTTCTGGCAGCACGGGGAAACCGAAAGGAATCTTACACACCACCGCCGGGTATAACTTATGGGCCAAGCGAACCTTTCAATGGGTTTTTGATCATCGCGGGGAGGATGTCTACTGGTGCACGGCCGATTGTGGCTGGATCACGGGTCACAGTTATGTCGTCTATGGGCCGCTTTCAGCGGGCGCGACTTGTTTGTTGTATGAGGGAGCCCCCAATCACCCGCAACCCGATCGTTTTTGGGAACTGATCGAACGTTATAAGGTTTCAATCCTTTACACGGCCCCGACGGCGATTCGCGCCTTCATCAGTTGGGGCGATGAGCATGTGGATCGCCACGACCTCAGCTCGCTGCGTCTGCTGGGCACGGTGGGTGAAGGCATTAATCCCGAAGCTTGGATTTGGTATCACAAAAAGATTGGTGCCGAGCGCTGTCCGATTGTCGATACTTGGTGGCAGACAGAAACGGGTGGGATCATGATGAGCCCCTTGCCGGGGATCACGGCCACGAAGCCTGGCTCCTGCACTCGGCCCCTGCCCGGCGTGGTGCCGGTGGTGGTCGATGAAGCGGGAGAGGTCTTGGAGCATAACGAAGGGGGCATGCTTTGCTTGGCACAGCCTTGGCCCGGGATGTTACGCGGCATTTGGGGCGACGAGGAGCGATTTGTCGAGCAATACTGGTCGACCGTTCCCGGCAAATACTTGACGGGGGACAACGCCCGCTGCGACACCGATCAATATTATTGGATCATGGGCCGCATCGACGACGTGATCAACGTGGCCGGACACCGGCTCAGCACGATCGAGGTGGAGAGTGCGTTGGTCAGCCAT
>CAZHTX010000420.1:0-5314 GCA_964535475.1 uncultured Pirellulaceae bacterium | reverse complement strand
ATCCGAAAACCCAAAATAACCGCGGCTAGCGCCAAAGCGGCTAAACGGTTTTCGGACGGCGACTAAGTATTAACATTCTAAATAATTTGGGAGACGAACATGTTTGGAGCGATCGGCAAGTATGCGCGAGCCTTTTTGTATCTGATCACCTTTCGAATCAACAAGGCCAGCGAAACGCTGCGGATGAACCCCGGTGTGATGAGCGCCAATTATGACCGCATCATCCAAGAAAAACGCGGGCGAATTAACCAATATAAAGACGCTATCGCCTCCATGATTGCGCAAGAGGAAAGCAAAAAGCAAAAGCTGACCGAACTAACCAGTGAAATTGAAAAACTAGAAAAGCTCAAATCGGGAGCTGCTGCAAAAGCACGCAAGGTTGCGACGCGGTTGGGAAATGATCCCGTTGCCGTCAAAGCCGATCCCGAGTACCAACGCTGCCAAGCAGCCTTCAAAGACTTCAGCTCGACGCTGGCCGAAAAACAACAGCGGGCCGACGAAATTGAAGCCGATTTGAACGGCCTCGTGGATAATATCGAAGGTCACAAGGTCAACATTCAAAGCCAGATGCGAGACCTCGAACGACTGGCCGAAGAAAAGCACGATGCGGTGGCCACCGTGTTGTCGGCGACCGAAGAAAAGCAGATTGCCGACATGATGACTGGGTTGGCCGAGGATCGCACCTCTGAAGAACTCCGCGAACTCCGCGAACTGCGCAACAAAGCGGGTGCTTCCGCTCGCATGAGCCGGGAAATTGCCGGCTTGGACACCAAGCGTGATGAAGAAGAATTTATGGAGTTTGCCCAAGCGAGCGAAGCGAATGATGAATTCGATCAACTGATCGGCCTTGCCGCTCAAGCCGAAGAGACAACTCCAGTCGTTGAGCGTACGCAAATTCCTGAGCAATAACTTGGCTAAGCGTTTAGCCGGGAAATCCAACAGTTTACTTACACACCTCAAGGACCTTTTCGCAATGAAGTATCTCACATTTCAAAGCCTTGTCATTGTCGGCTTGCTGACAATCAACGGCTGCGGTTCAAAAGAACAACCCGCCGCGGAAACCGGTACACCCAACGCCCTAGCCGCCGAGGGGACTCCCGAAGTTTTCACCTTGGCCTGGAGCGAATATCCCAGCTGGTCCGTGTTCGGTGTCGCCGATGAGCTGGACTTCATCAACGGCGCGGAGGGTGAGATGGGCAAATTCGAAAAGGAATACAATGTCGACATCGTGCTCAACGAAGCTCCCTACGATACCTGCCTGAATTTGTTCACCACGGGCAATTGTGATGCGGTCTGCATGACTAATATGGATGCGCTGATTGTCAGCCCTGGACGCGTCGGCGTGGCCATCTTGCCGACCAGCACCAGCAACGGAGCCGATGCCTGCATCGTCGCCGGGATCAGCACCCTGGAAGAACTTAAGGGTGTGGAAACCTACGGTCTGAAAGGCACCGTTTCCGAATACGGATTCGTGAGGGGCCTAGAAGCGATGGGAGAAGATCCAAGCGAGTTTAAGTTCAGCAACCAAGACCCCGCCACGGCCGCTGTCGCAATGGCGCAAAACCAAGAGACGCACAAAGCGATCATGGTTTGGAACCCGTTTGTGCTGCAAACACTCAATGACCGACCTGACGCAAAAGTTCTCTTTGACTCCAGCAAGATCCCCGGGGAAATTGTCGATATGGTGGTCGTCGGCAAAGACGTGCTGGAAAAGAAAGGTGGGAAGGCTTTTGCCCAAGCGATCATCGCTACGTTCTATGAAATGAACAAGGAAATGGCCAAACCCGAAACCGGCGACGAAGTGTTGGTCGAGCTCGGTAAAAAGTTCAGCAGCTTAGGCCTGGAAGACATGAAAACGGTTGTTAAACAGACCCAGTTTTACAGCGATGTCGATCAAGGGCTCGCACTGATGACGGGAGACGAGTTCAAGCAAACGATGCAAACGGTCAATAAGTTCTGCACGGATCAGGAATTAGTCAGCGACCCACAGTATGGGTTTGGCGACGAAACGGGCAAGCAACTGTTGTTTGATCCTTCGCACTTAGAAGCATTCAAAGCGGGCAAATAAGTGATCCGATCTCCCATTTCTCGACGCTCGCGACTGCTGCTCGGTATAGCTGGCTGCGTCACTTTGCTAGCTGCTTACACCGCATTGGCAGAGTGGCGCCAAGCCACACGCCGCAGTGAGCAGCGAGCGGTTGCCGTCACCGAAATAGCCAGCTTGGCTGCCATCGATGATCGGTCAGCCAAGCAGCAAGCCGACCTTGAGAAATGGCAACGCATCGCCGAGCAACCCGACGCGGTAGATCGCTCGATTCCCACCTGGGGCGTGCTCTACCGCGAAGGCTGGGTGCGGGCGACGAGTGAGCAGGGTAGTTTCGTGCGGAAAGAGATTTGGCTGCTGCGGGATTTCTTTGTTTCCGGCAGGCGACTCTTTGTGGGCCTCTTGCTGGGAATTATCTGCTCGGTGGTGATTGGGATTTTGATGGGCTGCTTCGATCGCATCGAAGCGTACTTGCTGCCCCCTTTCGCACTCTTGGCGAAAGTGCCAATGACTGGCGCAATCCCCGTCTTCCTAATTCTGGCCGGCACCGGATTTGAAATGTACATCGCCATGATTCTGGCGGGCATGGTTCCCACGCTGGCGCAAGGGATTTCGGCGAATGTGAGAAAGGATGTTCCCGAAGAGCTGATCTATAAGGCCTACACGCTCGGCGCCAGCCGATTTGAATTGATTTACGAAGTGATCTACAAGCAAGTCTTACCCCGCATGATCGATGCTATCCGATTGCAAATTGGCCCAGCGATTGTGTTCTTGATTGCTGCCGAATGGATGGCGGGAACGGGTGGCGAAGGAATTGGTTATCGACTGCGAATTTTCTACCAGCGCGCCGACATGACCGTCGCTTACGTGTATTTGTTTCTGTTGAGCTTGTTCGGCCTGTTTGCAGACTACGGCCTGATCTGGTTGCGACGTAAACTTTGTCCTTGGTTCGGCGAATAAGGCAGCAACGATGGTAGCAAGATCAGATGACGTTGTGCTGGAGTGTCGCGGAATTGGGCACGCGTTCGGTTCCAATAAGGTGCTCAATGAAGTTTCCTTCTCGATCGGACGGGGCCAAATCGTGGCTCTGGTCGGTCCCAGTGGATGCGGCAAGTCGACGCTCCTCCGAGCTATTTTAGGGACTCATCCGGCCGACCGGGGTGAAGCCATCATGGATGGCAAACCTTATCGTTCGCCCAGTCGTGATCGTGGCATCGTTTATCAAAAGTATTCGCTTTTTTCCTTCCTCACCTGCGAACAAAACGTCGCATTTGGATTGAAACTCGATTCTACCACAACGGCTTTCAGGGTATTTCAATTCTTCAAATGGAAGAAATTACAGGACCAGCAATTGGCCGACGCCCGACAATTGCTCAAAGATGTCGGCTTGGCAAATGTCGAAGGCAAATACCCAGAGGAACTTTCCGGAGGGATGCGGCAACGCGTGGCTTTGGCGCAAGCGTTAATCATGCGGCCCCGGCTGCTGTTGCTCGATGAACCGTTCGGCGCTTTGGACGAAGCAACGCGGGAAGATCTCCAGCTGATGCTACTGAACCTGTATGCCGACAACCAACGAGCTCGCGCGGCCGGAGAAAAGCCACCCTACACAATTCTGATGGTCACGCACGAGTTGAACGAAGCGTTATACGTCAGCGACCGTGTGCTGGGACTTTCTCAGTACCACGCTGGCGGCAGTGAGGGGGCGACGATTGTCTATGATAAACCGGCACCCGTCTTCCTGCCGAATTCACCCAAAGACGAGGGGAATTTCATCGCGCAACGAGAAGAATTGTTGAAAGCGGTGTTTTCCAAAGAGATCATTCAGAACCACAAGGAATATGTCACCTTCTGGGAAGAGCACGAAAAGATGCTGGTCAGCTAAGTTAACGGTGATTGTTTGATCGCTGTGGGCCGGTTATGGTAGGTGTTTTCCCACCTAACGCTGGTCTCGGCGAGATGCACTTCAATCTAGCTACAACCGCTCTCCAACTCCTCTCGGGCAAAGCTGGTAACAGGAACTCTCGGCCGCCGCGAGCAGGTCTGCTGTTAGTCCGGGGTTTGCTATTCGTGGGCTTGCCACTTGTTTGTTCGCTGTGGGTCGGCTGTCGCCCGAGCGATCGCGAGGGTGCTGTCGATCTGCGTCTGGGGCACGTTTACGAAGTGAACAGTCCCACCCATCGTTTTGGCACGTCACAACTCAATGATCAATTAGCGGAGACGCAGGTTGACCTACGCGTCAACGTCTATCCGGCTGGACAACTTGGCAGCGAAGCTGAGTTGCTGGAACAGTTGGTCGCCGGGGAGATCGATCTGGCCATTGCCGGCCCGTCCTTCTTGGCCATGTGGCATCCGCCCTTGGGCGCGTTTGACGCAGCGTATGTGTTCACCGATCTTGAGCACATGCAGCAAGTCGCCGATGGCCCCTTGATGGCACCCCATTGGGCTGCTTTACGAGAGCAGTTTGGCGTTCGCGTGTTGGCGACTTGGGCCTACGGAGTTCGCCACATCACGGCCAATCGTCCGCTGCGTCATCCGGATGATTTAGCCGGTTTTCGCTTGCGGATGCCCGGGGCGCGAGTCTGGCAGGAGTCGGGGGCCGCTTTAGGGGCAAGTCCGATGCCAATGTCATTCTCAGAGGTCTACATGGCCCTGCAGCAGGGCATTGCCGACGGTCAGGAGAACCCGATCCCGGTGATCCATTCGATGGGCTTCCACGAAGTGCAGAAGTGCCTGGTGTTAACCGGCCACATCCAATCATCCATTCAATTGCTGATTAACGAGCGTTCATGGCAGCGACTCGACGACGAGCAACAGCAAGCGTTGCTCCGCAGCGTGCAAGCATTGGGCAGCCAAGTTGTGGCTGGCATCGAGCAGCAGGAGCGCGAGTTGTTGGCTGCTTGGCGAAAAGATGGCACGATGGAAATCATCGAAGATGTGAACGTAGACGCTTTTCGGCAGCGGGCTCGCGATTACTTTGCCGAGGGATTTGCCTTCAGCGAACTGTACGACCAGATAGCCAGGGCGGCGGAAGAACCTGCTGAGGGAGCGTTATGATGAAGCGCGGCTGGAGAGATACGGCGGAGACATGGTTGACTTGGTTGGTGCGAGCGGAACAGTTTTTGGCCGTCTGTTTGCTGCTGGTTGTCTTGGGTGTGATGGGAGCTCAAGTATTTGCCAGGTATGTTTTTCAGACGCCACTTTCGTGGAGCGAAGAAATTGCTCGGTTCGCCATGATCTGGTTAACCTTCATCGCCGCCAGCTTTGTGTTGG
>CAZHTX010000419.1:3880-5323 GCA_964535475.1 uncultured Pirellulaceae bacterium | reverse complement strand
GTAGAACCGCTGTCCTCAGCTGTTTGATTGTAGAACCGCTGTCCTCAGCTGTTTGCGGATGCTGCCAGCGATTGAGGACAATCGCTTTACAATATGCTGCCAGCGATTGAGGACAATCGCTTTACAATGATCAGCGGCTTCTGGCTGGCAAGAACGGTGGATACTGACTGCCGGCCAAAGCCGCATCGTCAGGGTCTAAGCCATGTTCTAATTGCCCCACGCGGTTTAGGAAAGGATGATCCCCCTGCACTCCTTCGTTCCAGTTAGAAAAGAAGGCGACGTGCCCATCTTCATAAAGTATATTTCCACCGCGACCCTCGTGCGCCATCACCCAACCATCGAGTGACTGCAATGGCGCGTCAGCCAGGATGGCAAAATGACTGCGGCCCAAAAACCTGGGGGCCACATAGCGATCATTTTCTAAAATGCCTAACGAGTAGGCATAATGTCCGCCCGACATCTTTTGGTATTGGATCAACTGCATCCCGCCAGCCCGTCGCAGTTCCTCGCGCGTCGGTAATCGTTTGCCGACCCATTCAGGCGGCACGTCCAGGGAAGGACACCAACGCGGAGTCGGCATCGAGGGTAAGAGACCGGCGGCCGCTAATTCAATCGCGTGATAACCCGAAAATGACTCAGGCCCCTCAGTTGCCAGTTCCGGAAATCGCTGGTCCGCCCGGCGAGTCGCGTAGGAAATCAAAGCAATTCCCATCTCGCGTAATTGCGATTGGCAGAGTTGTTGGCGTGCCCCCGACCGCTCGCGAAGAATACTGGGCAACACCAGCCCCGCAATCACAATCCCGGCCACCGCGGTCGCCACCATGTCAGTTAAACGCCAGCCAGCGAGCCGGCCATCATCCCCGGCCCGCAACCTCCTCGGTGTGGAAAGCCGCACGGGACGGCGACCAGCACGTCGTGGACTGACCCACTTCGGCCCCGCGGCTTCATCCGCTTGCTGCTCGCCGGTCGGCGGTTGTGGCGTCTCGGACTCGCGATTTCCCGTCGATAAACCGGCCATCGTGCGGTCAATCAAGTCGGCTGGCGGTTCGTAGAGATCGTTAGCATCGTCCAGTGGCCGCAAGCTTTCCTGTAATCGCGACAGTTCCGCTCTCAATACGGGATCAGCCCGTAAAGCTCGCGAAATTCGCTCCATCTCACCAGGCTCTAAAGCGCCCAGCAAATAGCCTAACAAATCTTCTCGCATCGAGACTTTGACCCAAACCGCGAGTTCGATGGATACCGTGCAACTTGTTTCTGTACGCAAAAAGTCGGATGACGGTTTGCCTCCTTCCCCGAGATTTCGGAGCAAGCGACGTGCCAGCCTTACCCGTTAATCTGACGCCCCTAAAATGTAATCGGCAACCCGTTGAATGGGATGGCAACGCCCGTTGAATTGGCGGATAACAAGTGATAGGATGAGGGGTGTTTTGCGGGTATTTTTGT
>CAZHTX010000419.1:0-3780 GCA_964535475.1 uncultured Pirellulaceae bacterium | reverse complement strand
TTGAATTGGCGGATAACAAGTGATAGGATGAGGGGTGTTTTGCGGGTATTTTTGTTCACTATTTGTTGGTTTGGATTTAAAATAATGTTGTTCCGTAGCTTGTTTTTTCGGCGTTCCCTGGCTGCCACACCTCCCATGCTTGCCGCACCTGCAAGTGGTGCTCAGTCGAGTGGTTCCTTGCGGAACTTGGCCGATCGACGGTGCCGGCGTCGCCGTCGCCAATTTTTGCTCGAGCAGTTGGAACAGCGTCAATTGCTGGCGGGAGACGTGGTCGCCACGGTGCGACCCAGTTGGGCACCCGATTGGTCAGACGGCATGCCGGAACATTTGACCGTCATTGCCGATCAGGATGACTTTGGTGGTGGCGTTTACGACGGCTGGCGAACACCACTGGACCAAGGTTTTGGAGAAGACAATCGCGACGGCGAACCTCACCCCCCCGCCAATTTTGGCGTTCCTTTCGAGTCCGAAGGTTTTGGGCGGCTTGATCGCAATGACGGCGGCTTCAGGCCTGACAACTTGAGGGCTGCTCCCAATCTGCGGCTGACAAATACGACCTACCTGCGTGACGCTAGCGGGGTTTTGGTCGATTCCGTTCCGATCGGCCAACTGGTGGCGATCATGGTCCAGTTTGAAACCGAGGGGATCCCCAACGGCACCAGCTTCGATATCGCGTTTTCCATGAATGGCGTGGAAAAGGTGAGGGAAGATATTACCTGGGCCACCGGCGACGGCAATTGGTTTGCTTGGACCACTGGCTGGTACGCCGGTCCCGGTCAGCACGAAATCAGCGTCACGCTCGATGTGAATAACGAAGTCGGCGAAACCAATGAGAACGATAACAGCGGCCAGCAAACATTTTCCCCGCATCAACCTACCGATTTTGACCACCAATTACTGTTCCCCTCCAGCGGCACTCGCAATGAAACGTACGTGGTCAATAATTATGCGGATGTCGATCCCCGGCCCGGCATCCGAGAAGACTTCAACGGCGGTATCTATCAATATGACGGCCACAACGCTTGGGATCTGGGGCCAACCAATTTTGCCGATCAAGACGCCGGTCTGCCTCTCGTCGCAGCCGCTGCCGGTGTCGTCACCAACGTCGTTGACGGCAATTTCGACCGCAAGACGAATTGGGATCCGTCTGATGCCAATTATGTGATCATCGATCATGGAAATAATTGGAATACTATCTATTGGCACCTGGCCCGCGACAGCGTCGCCGTTGAAGTCGGTCAAACGGTTGAGGCGGGGGATGTGATTGGCGACATGGGCAGCTCGGGAATCAGCACCGGGACCCATATTCATTACACCTTGCGGCGCTTTAGTTTCCCGGTCGAGACCATGTATGACACGGCAACCTACTACCACGAAGACGCCGATGTTGTCTACCAACCCACCACGGAAACCGGCGTTCTCTACTCGAACATCAGCAACGATAGTTCACCTCACACAAGCGACTGGCGAGAGAGCTTTCCCACCAAACGCGTGTTCAGCCGTGCTACCAACGATCCGGTGGTGTTTAATTACGCGTTCTCACACTTGCTGGCGCAGGAAACGCTCAATATTCGCTTCGTCCGCCCCAGCGGCGGCGTGCAGTGGTCCACTAACTGGACAGCTGACAGTGATCGCCGGCAAAGTCAGCATTACTGGTATATCGGGCCTAGTAACTGGAAAACAGAGACCGGTACTTGGACCGCGCAAGTGCTCAAAGATGGACAAGTCTTGGCAAGTGAGTCGTTCGAAGTCGTCGATGGCACATCGCCTGGACAAATCAAAATGACAGACAGCACGGGTTGGAACATCAACCCGGGCCGCACGACACCCTTCGATTTTGGTAGCAGCACCGGCAGTTCACAGACCTATACGATCCATAATCATGGCGATAGCCCGTTGCTGCTCGGCGAACCGGAAATACCATTCGGTTTTTCCCTCAACGGCTCGTTCCCTGAAAGCGTCGCGGCGGGCTCGTCCAGTTCGTTTTCCATCACCTATTTTGACGGCTTCGACAGCAAAGCGTTCGGCGCCGTTCGCTTTACCACTTCCGATCCCGAAGTTCCCGAGTTTTGGTTCAATGTGGAAGGTACCACCACCGGCTTTGTGCCGCTCGGGGTTGCTACGGTGACTCAACCAGGTTCCGCAGTGGCTTATCAATTGGACACCAGCCCGGTCTACGTCGATAACCAGACCACGTATGATCCCCGCGGCACCGAACCACTGCTTTTCTTCACCTACTGGGAAGGTGGCCGCCAGCCCGGGGACGTGTTGAAGATTGAAAATCAAGGAGACGGCAGCGGTGAAGTTCGCATCGACGGTAACAACGTACTCTACGAAGGCACCCCAGTCGGGATCGTTGGGGGCGGGGTCGCTCCAGAGCCGCTGGATGTCTTATTCAACGAGGCGGCCACGCCCGCAGCGGTCCAGGCTATCTTGAGGGCAGTCCAGTTTGAATCGACCAGTGATCAGCCCGGGCCCAGGTATTTGCGGACTTTCGTCATCGACGACGACTTAGAGTATTCCACAAACGCCTACAAGTCGATTCGCGCCCACGCGCCCGTTTACCAATTGGCGACCGTCGAAGATGTCGTCGTCAACGACGGCGGTGACCAGCGGAGTCGAGTGAATTCATTGTCAGTGACCTTCAGTAATGAAGTGGAAATTGGCGCTGGTGCTTTCGAAATCATCGAACGCCAATCAGGTAACTCCGTTGATATTGATGTTACCACCGAACTGGTCGGCGGGCAGACCGTGGCTACGCTGGTTTTCCTCGGCGGGCAAGTTGAGCACGGGTCGCTGGTCGACGGAAATTATCAACTGACGATCATCGGCGATGCCATTATTGGCTCGCACTTGCAAAGCCTAGATGGTGACGGTGATGGCCTCCGCGGCGGTGACTACGTGTTCGGTGATGACGAGGCCGATAATTTCTACCGACACTTTGGCGATGTCACGGGCGATCGCGAGGTCGGCTTCTCCGACTTTCTCGCTTTCCGGACCGCTTTCCAAACCGATGCGAACGACCCTGATTTTGACGCCGCTTTCGACATCAATCGCGATGACGAAATTGGTTTTCTCGACTTCTTGGCTTTCCGGTCTCGGTTTGGCAATACGTTAGATTTTGCCTAACGAATCGTTAGGTTTTTTCTTATGGTCGGTGCGTTGTCAGCCTATTGGCAACCCCCGACCTTCAGTCCAGCTGTTCCAGATCGGCTTGGACCATGATGCGCGCCAATTCGGGGACCCGCGTGCGAGCTTGCCAGCCCAACTCGCTGGCCGCCTTGGCTGGGTTACCGACTAATCGGGCCACGTCACTGGGACGATGCATGCGTGGGTCCGACAGGAGATACTGCTCGTAATCGAGCTCGACGGCCGCGAAGGCTGCCTCTAGGAAATCACGCACGGTGTAACTTGTCCCAGTCGCCAACAGGAAATCGTCAGGTTCCCGGTGCTGTAACATCATCCACATCGCCTCCACGTACTCGGGGGCGTACCCCCAGTCCCGGCTGCCGGTCAGCGAACCCAGCTTGATCGAGTCGGCTTGACCCCGCGCGATCGCCGCTGCGGCACGGGTGATCTTGCGAGTCACAAACGACTCGCCCCGCCGGGGTGATTCGTGGTTGTAACAGATGGCGTTGCACGCAAAGATGCCAAAGGAATCACGATAGACTTGCACCATCTGGGTCGCGAACGTTTTGGCGACGCCGTACGGAGTGACCGGCCGCATCGGCGTTCGTTCGTGCTGAGGAGCCTCCTCGGCACGTCCAAAAATCTCACTGC
>CAZHTX010000418.1:0-5327 GCA_964535475.1 uncultured Pirellulaceae bacterium | reverse complement strand
GCACAATTCGCATCATCGAAACTCGAAACCGCAACCAGACAAGCAACTCTTAGAAACTATCCGAAAACCCAAAATAACCGCGACTAGCGCCAAAGCGGCTAACGGTTTTCGGATAGGTTCTTAACAAACTTCCGACGCAGCATGGTATCGATCCCCCGATGATTCGCAAGGAGCCAACTTGCTTTGCACGATTCCCGGGGCGTTCGCCTCAGTTTCTCCAGCGAACTTCCAAATCTGGATCAATCCCGGCGGGGCGTCGCGTCTCTCGAGCGGTAGTATACCGCAACTGATTGGCGGCGGTTTATTTTGGTGGTAGATTATCCATCTATTCTGTGGGGCACCGCAGGTCGCACGGGACCAGCCCCTCGTTAAACTCGGTTTCCGACGTGCGGGCTCGGGGCCTGGATGCCATCATGTTTGCGCTAGTTTGTCCGGTTTTGTTGCCGGTTTTTTGGGCCATGCCCCTCGTCCAGCAGGAACCCGCGCCGCCCACGCTGTCAGCTGACCAAATCGTGCTGGAGTCTTTTCGCCAGTCCCACGACGGCTGGAGTGCCGACGAAGTTCTGCTCGATGATCAACGTCGCGCCCGCTTTCTCGAAGCCGCAGGAAAACACGCTCCTGATTTATCCGAACTGGAAATCAATGAGACGTTGCTGCGTCTGCGGAAGGCGGGCAAGCTGCAAATTAAATCAACTCGTCGCGGCCAACCCCCCGCGGCACGTTGGCGCCCCGCGGCCGAAATTGCCGCTCGACTCGTCATCGACCGCCGGCAAACCACGACCGATGAGCAAGTCACGACCGACATGATTGTGGCTGACCCTAGCTTACGAGCGGAATTTCTCCGCGAAGCGCGACGCATCAGTCCCGACGTGGAATCGTATGCGGCGCTGAAATGGGTGCTGAATCTGCGCAAGTCGCGTCGGCTTCGCCCCGAACTGGTGGCGCGCGTCGTTGATTGGCAGCGTGAAATTCAAATCCACGGCTATCAAGAACTGCGACAAAACGAAACAGCGATTCCCGCAAAACCTGGTGTCTATTTGTTTCGTGACGCGACTGGCTATCTTTATATTGGCGAAGCGAAGGATCTCCGCCAGCGGCTGAGCGAACATTTGCGCACCAGCGACCGCCAAGGCTTGGCAGATTACTTGGAAAAAGATGGCGGCCAAGATTTAACGGTGGAACTGCACGTGTTCCCTAAAGACTCTCCCGCACGCCAAGCTTCCCATCGACGCGCTTATGAAAGTGACTTAATCCGCACTCGAAAACCGAGGCTTAACGTTAGACCATAAGACTAACTTCGAACAGGATCATAAACGTCGTTTAACCGTCAGCCAAAGGCGTACGTTGCTTAGCAGCAGTATAAGCGCGTTCCGTGAACTCATTCCGGATAACTCGACGGCCTATGTTCATAACCCGAAGCGTAAGCGAGGGATTTCAGTGTGAATCCCTCACTTACGCTTCGGGTTACGACGAACAAGTGCAACGAATGATTCCTGATGATGTGCTTAGTATGCGAAAGAGTACGCCTGCGGCTAACTGTTAGTATGTTTGAAAGATATCTTTCACTACATGGTAGATATCTTTCGCCTAGTGATTGATATTTCTCATTTCCTGAAACGATTTGCAAGGGTGATTGTATGAAACTGGCATTATTGTTCCTTGCCGCGGTGAGCTTGCCGTTTGCAACCACCGGTTCCATCCTGGCTGAAGAACCCAAGTTCGATGAGAAAATTCTCGGCGTTTGGCAGGCAACTTCCATTAAGAAGGCTGGTAAAGAAGCACCACCTGAAGCGGTGAAGTTGATGCGGATGACGTTCAAGAAAGACGAAGTGCTTGTGCGTGGTAATTTTCAAGATGAACGCGAAGTCAATTGCAAGTATAAGCTCGATGCGATGAAGTCACCCATGCACTTCGATCTGATGCCTCCGGACGAGGATAATCCGGTGTTGGGGATTCTTCGCTTCAAGGACGGCAAGCTTGAAATTTGCTTTCGCAATGCAAACAACTCGGGGGAGCGACCACAGGCGTTCGAGGCAGATCAAGACAAATCGGTTGTCTTGATGAAGTTTGAGCGAGTAAATGTCAAACCCTGACAACTCGTGCTCACCCCACGAGCGGACTCTCTATCGCTTTTGAGGGGGGCGGTAGGAGTTGAGCTGAAGAAGCGGCTACAATGGGATCAACAGCCAGCGAGTTGTTCGGCAGAGGAGTCTCTCCGGCGACTTGCTTCCCCTCGACTTCATTGGACGGAGTAACCGCATGTCACAGCCTCAACATCCCGCCGGGCGTCGCCAATTCTTTCGTGCTTGCGGGGGCGTGACAGCCGCGCTTGCTCTGCCGGAACTGGAAATGCTGGGCAATCTGCCCTCGGTCTCGGCGGCAGATACCGTGCTGGATCAGCAGTTCGTCAAGTTTGATGATGACATCGAACCACTCGTGCGATTGCTGGAAGAAACGCCTCGGGAGCGGGTGGTTCAGGTTTTCGCGAGCAAAATTCATGATGGCACTAGTTATCGTGAAGTGCTCGCCGCGCTGTTGTTGGCGGGGGTGCGAAATGTGGAGCCTCGCCCGAGCGTGGGATTCAAATTCCACGCCGTGTTGGTCGTAAACTCGGCTCACTTGGCTAGCCAGGCATCGCCACCCGAGGATCGCTGGCTGCCCATCTTTTGGGCACTCGACTATTTCAAGTCCTCGCAGGCGCGTGATGTCCAGGAGGGGAATTGGACGATGGCTGCGGTGGATGAAGCCAGGGTCCCGCCACCGCATCGAGCACGTCAAGCGTTCCGCCAAGCGATGGAGCGGTGGGACGTGGAGGCAGCCGATGTGGCGATCGCTGGCTTGGTGCGTTCGGCCGGTGCAAACGAAGTATTTGAATTGATGGCCCATTATGGCTGTCGTGATTTTCGCAGCATCGGTCATAAGGCGATCTTCGTAGCCAATGGCTTTCGCACTTTGCAATGTATCGGTTGGCGTTACGCCGAGCCGGTGTTGCGGTCGCTCACTTACGCGTTGTTGAACCATCAAGGCGAGGACAATCCGGCGGACAGCGATTTGCCAGCCGACGCAGCTTGGCGAGTGACCGATAGTTTGATCGACAGTTTCGACAGGCGATGGAACAGCGGCACCCAAGATGAGTCGGCAGTCGTCGATCACTTGGCCTTGCTGCGCGAGGCTTCCCCGCAGGAAGCCGTGCGAGCTACGGCTGAACTGATCAAGGGTGGTTTGCATCCCCAGTCGATTAGTGATGCGCTATTCTTATCGGCCGGGGAAATGTTGATGCGTCAGCCGGGAATTATTTCCTTGCATTCATCAACAACCACCAATGCGATGCAGTATGCCTTTCGGACCGCGCACAACCGTAAGACGCGGTTGCGATTGTTGTTGCAAAATGCGGCCTTCATGCCCCACTTCCGGCAATCGATGCAGTCTCGCGGCGATGTTGGCGAGCAACGCATTGAACAATTTGCTCAGCCACGCGAGCATGCTCAGCAACCCGACGTGAACACCATCTTCGCCACGATCAGCAACAATCGACCTGGTGCAGCCGACCAGTTGTTACATTTTCTTTCCAGCGGCGGTCGCGCGGAAGATGTCATCACCGGGGCTCGACGCTTAGTCTTCCTCAAGGGAACTGACTCGCACGATTATAAGTTTAGCTCGGCCGTGCTGGAGGACTATCGCGCTGTCTCGCCTCAGTTCCGCGATAGTTATTTGGCCGCAGCCGCTTATTTGTTGCCCGGCAGTGGTGATCGGGATAATGGTTTGGTGGATCGAATTCGCGAGGCGTTGGCCTGATTCAGCTGCGGCTGATTGCCCGGCCAATCGAATCGTTGTCGGTGGGAGGTTGTCATTGTAATTTGAACTTTTATTGGTCGGAATGATTGATGTCACGTAAGGGCAAGCGAGTACTCGAGGCTGGTAATGCCAGCGCCGGAGAGGCTTTACCAGAAGAGGTCTTGCCTGCGGAAGAATGGATGGCCCTCCAGACCGCTCTGTTGGCGAAACCACCTAAGGCGGTGCGGTGGCGACCGGTTGCTGCTTTGGGGGCTGCCGAGCCGCTGCCGCCTCCATTTGCTACGGAACCTGTACCGTGGTTTGCGGGTGGGCACTTTGCCCCGGAGACGCACCAGCCTGGACGCTTTCTCCAGCACGCGGCTGGATCTTTCTTTGTGCAGGATGCCGGGTCTTTGTTAGCGCTGCGATTGCTGGATGTGCAACCACATGAGCAGATTGCCGATTTATGCGCGGCGCCCGGCGCCAAAGCCAGCGGGATCCTCGAGGTGGTGGGGCCTGGTGGCGGTTTTCTGTTGGCCAACGAGCCGATTCGAGGTCGGCTCGCCGCACTCGCTTGGAATTTAGCCCGAGTCGGTTTTCCGCGTTTCGCCGTCAGTTCTTATGATGTGGAAGCATTGGCCACAGAGTTGGTGGAACAATTTGATGGCGTGTTGGTCGACGCGCCCTGCACCGGGCAGACTTTGTTGGGGCGGGGCAAGCAAAAATCATTGGTATTTTCCGCCGCGAAGATCTCACATGCTGCCGCTCGCCAGCGTCGCATCCTTGCAGCCGCATCGCAATTGGTCAGGCCGGGTGGACGACTCGTCTATTCCACTTGCACGTTTGCGGTGGAAGAGAACGAGCATGTTGTCGCCGCATTTTTGAGTGAGCACCCGCAGTGGTGCGTGCGAGACATCCCCGACTTGTCAGCCTGGCGCAGCGGTTTAGAGCCGGGGGGCTACCGCTTGTTTCCTCATCGTGATCGATGCGCGGGAGCTTATGCCGTGTTGCTGCAGCGCAATAACGAAGCTGAGGATTCCGGTGCCAACTCTGAGACTGGGCAGTCGAGTGAGGAACGAAATTCGACTCGGCCTCAGTGCTGCGAGCCATTCGAGCTCGCGGGTGAAACCATTGGCACGCTTTGCGATTTTCAGTGGACGTCGGCCGGCCAGCAGATGTTTGGATTCGCCAGCGACTCGCCCGCTTCGGTTCAGGCACTGTTTCAACGCGGCCTTGAGCTAGCATATCAACCCGGTAAACAGTGGATGCCATCGCATGCGCTCGCCATGCGGCGTGATCCCAACTGGCGTCCCGAGCGGACGATGGAGTTAACTGATGAGGATGCTCGGCAATTTCTGCAAGGCCATCCCCTCGCCGCCGGACCGGCTGGTTGGACTGTGGTAACATGGCGAGGCCATCCGTTGGGCTGGGTGCGAGCCAACGCCTTGCGCGCCAACAACGGCCTACCCACGGCAGCGAGACTCCCGTTTATCCCACTGTAAGCAGCTCGACATAAGTCATTTGGTAATATCAGCCGTTGAGCGCGATCCCGC
>CAZHTX010000417.1:0-5329 GCA_964535475.1 uncultured Pirellulaceae bacterium | reverse complement strand
AAATGTTGGCGGCGCTGTAAAACAAGGACATCGTCAAAGGCGACGTGGTGGTCATCCGTGACGAAGGCCCAGTAGGTGGCCCCGGCATGCCCGAAATGTTGACGCCAACGAGCGCCATCATGGGAGCTGGTCTCGGTGCCGACGTGGCACTCCTCACCGATGGACGCTTTTCCGGAGGTTCGCACGGATTTATCGTCGGCCACATCACCCCCGAAGCTCAAGAGGGGGGACCACTGGGGCTGGTCTGTGATGGCGACACGATCACTATCGACGCCGAGACCAATGCGCTCGACCTCGAAGTGGACGAAACCGAACTGCTCCGCAGGCAGTTAAAATGGGTAGCTCCGCCCCTGAAAGCAACCCGCGGCACGCTGTACAAATATATCAAAAACGTCAAGAGTGCTAGCGAAGGCTGCGTTACCGACGAGTGATCCTGCCCAGCTGTCACTCGGGAAAAACGGTTGGTCTAAGTCGTTTGCCAGCGAGTGGTTGGGGATCAAATCTTGCGACAAGTAATTGTCTCTGCGCCCGGTCAGGTAAATAGTTCGGCCTGATCCTGTAGGCAAAGCCGCGCCGACGGTCGCCATTTTTCCGCTGTGGGGAACCGCCCCGCGGACTTCACGTCAAAAGAACTAACGAGCATTTGCGAAACGTTTTCTCGCCCGGGGTTAAATCACTGGGGAGGGCGTTTTGGCGAGAAAATGTCGAAAAAAATGTAAATAACGCCCCCACAAATTGCTGTACACTGGAACAAGTGAAGGGATTTCAAGATCGCGAGATGAAATGCTGAACCTCGCTGCGGTGACTCGCGTCTGATCTTTTTAACCCTCACGATAATCATGCAACCGACCACCTTATTACCACCGCAGAAAGGCGATGCTTCCGTGGAACCACTCCGCGCCGATGATTTTCGCCGATTAGGGTTGGGGCTGAGCGAAGCCAGAGTCGCCGTGATTCGACGGGCGGCCCGGCAGCGTGCGTCGTCGGTGACCGCTCGCGTCGAAACAACCGCCGCCGATTTCCCCGGTGACGAAAGAGTGACCTCCGAAGCGGAACTGGCCCAGGTTGTCACCAGCGTCTATCGTTTGCTCGATCCACGTCGCCGCCAAGATCTCGTCCAGCGGGTACAGCTGGTGCGGGCCGAGCCGACGCCAGTGCGAACTTGGTTGTGGGGAGACTCTTCACAAGCCGAGGTTCAAGAAGCGGAGAATCAAGCTGCCAACAATGACCCGGGCGATGACGACTGGATGTTGGCTATGCTGGCCGAATTACAAACGGACACCAAGCCCGCGACGACAGCCAGTGCGACAACTCGCAGGAGCCATGCCAGTCGCAAGAGCCATGCAATGCGACTTGCCCGCGACTTGCCTCCGGAATTGTTTCGGCGTTCGCTGCGACGGCGGGTGCTCAATTGGGCTGCCAACAATCGGCTCGTGTGGTTTGCCATCCTGACTGCGGGAACAGCGATGCTGACCGGCTTGCTGCTGCTGTTGCTGCTGGCGGTGTTCCGCCAACCCGCCTCACGTGCCAGCCAGCCAACTGCTGCGGACAGCCGACCTACTGCTGCGGACAGCCAGCTTGCGAAACCAACGCCATCTGTCGAACCGGAGCCAACAATCGACTCTGCTGCCGGAGCGCCCGCTGTCACCAACGAGCCCGCTGTCACCAACGAGCCCGCTGTCACCAACGAGCCCGCTGTACCTGACGAGCCCGCTGTAACTGAAGAGCCCGCTTTAGCTGACGAGCCAGATGCGGCTGAAAAGCCAGCGGGCCCGGCCGACTTCGACGATTCGCCTAACTGGTTGGAGTCGCCAACGATTTTGGCAGATGTACCGAGCCCGATGAACGTAGGCCCGACGACGCCGCTGGGCGATTTGCTCGACGCCGACTTGGCGAAGGCGATAAGACACCCGCTACCTCCAGCCGATGAAATTGCTCAAGCGCGCCAGACCTTGCGGGAATCACTGCTGCGGAACGGCCCGATCACAGCCGGCGGCTTGCCGCAAGCGATTACGTTGTGGCAGCAGACTCAGACAGCCCGCGGTGGCTCGGCGTCTCAGATCGCTCTCGGCCTGGCCACAACTGAGCAGGCGGTTTTGATCGGCAAACCTGAAGTTGCTTGGGAAGTCCTCGGCTGGCTGACAGAACATTACGAAGTGGATCGGTTGACGCTGGCGGCTGAGCTGTTGATCGAACTGGAAACGAACGCCGTTACGGCTGCCGAGCGGGAACGCGTTTGCCGCTGGGCATTGCGGCTCTCCGATCAACAATTACTGAGCGAACAATTTACCGCGGCGGCAGCCACCGCGTTGCGAGGTACATCCATCGCCGCAGGTTTAAACGACGAACTATTACGTAGCCGTTTTCGGCAACGCCGCGACGCAATTACGACGGCAGAGCGTTTGGCGACGAACGCTCGAGAATCCATGGCGAGGGCTCCGCTGGAGCTAGCCAATCGTCAAGATGCGGCCATGGTCGCTCGTCACCTGTGCTTAAATATGCGCGATTGGGAGCAAGGTCTAGCTTGGCTGGCGAAGGCGGGAATCAGTCGGTTAAGTAAATGTGCGCAAGATGAATTAGTGTTTCACAACGCGGGGCAAGTCAGCGGAATATCACAACTGGCCGACAGTTGGTTGGAGGCAGCCGATTCCCAACGCAGTGGACGCATGCAAGATAGCCTCCTGCTGCACGCTCGGCAATTGCTCAGCGATGCGGTCCCGCAAAGCAGCGGGTTGCAACGACTTGAAATTGAAAAGCAGCTTCGCGAGCTCGACCTAGAGTTGCCGGGCGATTTGGTCCCCTGGGATCTAACGGAGGCTCGTAAGTGGTTGCAAGAAAATGGCGGCGTGCCCGCCAACAATGACGCGGACAACAATGACGCGGACAACAATGACGCGGACAATGACGCCGCGGCCCCGGCGATGAACGCCGACTCCACTCCGCCGGCCGATCCCGAGACGCTCGGAACTTTGGCCCGGCTATCAGTCGACGGCCAAGCTACCGGAGTGGGCCTGCGATTCTCCCCCGCCACTCCCCTGCCCCGCTCCGCGATCGACGAAGCTCTAAATCTACAAGCGATCCAAGGGGTCAGCGTGCAACTGGAAGCTCACGGGTACTTGGCGATAACAACCGCCACCAATATTAACATCGCCATGCGGGGGCCCGGCAGTAGTGCACCGCAACCGGGCAATGCTGCGCAACCTGGCAATGTCCTGGCAAATCGCAACACGATGAGCCTGACGATCGATGGCACTGAGGTCACTTGGCTGCCGCCTGAAGCGGCGGGCAACACGGCGACTGGGCAAGTCTGGCAGTCAAGTGTCGAGTTGGGTGTGGGGCTACACCGAATTGTCTGGCAAGTGTCTGGTGAGGATTTTCCAGTTTGTCAGTTAGTCTTTCGTGACGCACAAAGTGGCCAATTGCTCCCTCTTCACCACGACGATGCAACAAAAAGGGCCGTCGGCTGGGACGCAAACGAAGTTAAGGCAGAGATTCGCAGTAAGTAGGGAACGCAAGACCAGCCACTGGTCGATCTTCCCCAAGCTCTACAATGGAAGCGTGCTTGGTTCCCAGCGGAAAATGTTTCGCTCCCCTTCGTTACTCGCGTTCCCCCCAGTTCCATGAATCAGCTTGCGCTCGAAAGCATGCCCGCCACCCTGAAATCGCTACGCGAAAGTAACTGGCAATCAAAAACAGTCAAAGCGGAAATTCGAGACAACTTTATTCGCATGCTGGCTGGCGGCGAGGAACTCTTTCCCGGCATCATTGGCTATGACGACACTGTCATTCCCGAGATCAACTTGGCTCTGCTGGCTGGCCACGACATGCTCTTTTTGGGCGAGAAAGGTCAAGGCAAGAGCCGCATCATGCGGATGCTCACCCGGTTTCTTGATCCGTGGGTTCCCTACATCGATCACCCCGATTTGCCGATTCATGAAGATCCGGAAAATCCGATTACCTCTGCCGGCAAAGCGCTGGTTGCCAGGCACGACCCCGAGGATATTCGCATTGGCTGGTGGCACCGCGACGAGCGTTACTCGGAACGGCTCAGTCCGGGAACCAAGTTCGCCGACATTATTGGTGAAATTGATCCGGCGAAACTGACCGGCGGCGTCAGCATGAGCACTGAAGAGGCACTCTCCTTTGGCCTTATCCCGCGGATGCACCGCGGCATCTTTGCCATGAACGAATTGCCAGAACTCGATGACTTGGTCCAAGTCGGCTTGTTCAACATCCTCGAAGAACGTGACGTGCAAATCCGCGGTTTTCCCATTCGTTTTGACGTCGACGTGATGATTCTCTTTTCCGCAAACCCCAGCACTTACAATCGCTCGGGCAAGGTCATTCCACAGTTGAAGGACCGCATCGGGTCGATCATTCAAACGCACTACCCGGCTGAGCGAGATCTCGGTATCGACATCTTGCGTCAAGAAACGGCCGAACATTTAACCGGTGACTATCCTGTCACGGTCCCCTATTTCATGTATGAGATTGTGGAAGAGATCACCGTCCAGGCGCGGGCCAGCCGCTATGTCGATCAAGCGTCGGGGGTCTCGGCACGTTTCTCATTAGCCAATTTCCGCAACTTGGTCGCTTCGGCTCGGCAACGCGGCATCATCCATAACGAGCGTCCGGCAGTTCCCCGGATCAGCGATTTGGGGCACATCTACAGCAGCTCGCTGGGCAAGCTCGAACTGGACATGATGGGCACCCATCAGATGTCGGAACGTCAAGTGATGGACGCCGTCACGGCCGAAGCCATCAAAGTCGTCTTTCAAAAATATGTCGATCAGCATGGCTTGGGAGAGATCGCTGAGATTTTCCGCAGTGGTGTGCGGGTCGAAGTCGGTGATTTGCTGGCCAGTCAGGCTTACGCGGAACGCTTGCAAAGTGTGCCGCCAATTTGGGACCGCGCTTTCGAAGTCAACGCCAGTGATAACGAGGCGGTTCGCGCCTCGTGCGTCGAATTTGTGCTGGCTGGATTATACAGTTTAGACCGCATTAGTCGCGCCTCGAAGCGCGGTCGTATTGAATATGAAATCTAAATCAGCGACCTACCGTCCCGGCGGTGTGATCCACTCTTATCAAAAGTATGATCCACGCCAGTTCCCCAGTCCCACCGAGGCGCCCCCTGACTTGGTCAGCCCGGCTTTCGAACATGCCATGATGTATGGTTCGTATCGGGAATTAAGCGAAGAGGAACTGGCTCGCGCGGTGCGACTGGACCCCAGCCAAATCGCCGGCCTGGGCCCCAGCATCGACATGCTCAAAGCGATGCTGGAAGAACGCAAACGCAAAATTCTCGCCACTTACGAAACCCAAACTGTGG
>CAZHTX010000416.1:0-5358 GCA_964535475.1 uncultured Pirellulaceae bacterium | reverse complement strand
CACGATCGCATGAGCCAGTTCAGGTGTCAGGTATTGCTGGGGACGCGGTTTGCGAGAAAATAGGTTTAGCGGTTGATCTACCAAGTTACAAAAAGATAATGCGAGGAACTCCGGGTTCGACTTGGAAAGCTCTCCGCTGCGAATACCAAGTTCCATGGCTCCGACAACCAACCGAAATCGCTGTTCGGTCAACTGGTCCAAAACGCCATCAATTTCTGGGACCGGCGGGCCAAAATATGTCTGAAACATCAACCTGGGAACGCGAGGATCGGAGCAACAGTGCGCGAAGGATGATGTCACCAGTAGCGTCAGTTTTCCGGCTACACTCGATTCCGTGGCGAAGATCTCAGCCAGCCGTTGTTGGCTATCGCCGTAGTGCTGTTCGATCAAGGCTTGTAATAAGGAGGCCTTGTCAGCAAAGTGATGGTACAACGTCGGTTGGGTAACTCCAGCCAAACCTAAAATCTCACGAATGCCGGTGGCTGCATATCCCCGCTGCGAAAATAAAGTAAGCGCCGCGTCAAGCAACCGTTGACGTGTTTTCGCTGCTGCCTCACTACGGGTGCTCATTGAGTTTGACTCACATGCTTTCGATTCTGCTTCAAATCGTGTCCCAGGTTATCGAGAATCGTGTGGATCAGATCCTCTGTCTTATCGGCGGTAAGCAAGAAGAAACAGAACAGCATCTCGTCGGTGGTCTCCTCCCCCCAAGTAACACGCTCCGGCGGTGATGATGGATTCGATGGATTGCCCGCCGAATTGTCGAAAACAGCTTCCACGATGATCTTTGTGCCTGATCTCAAGCGAATCGGCTGTTCGTAGTAGTATTCGTCTTGCCAGTTGTAATCCCAAGCCGGAATATCGATCAGCACTTCCGGTTGCTCATTCGGTTGTGTTGCCGTAACTCGCATCGATTTGCCAAGCAGATGCATGTGAGGAACAATGCCCACCAAGATCACATCTTTGGGTAGTATGTACGATGTTGCCCGTTGATAATTGGCTTCGCCTGCGGGGATGTCCATCTCGTAATTCGCCATCCAAATGCTGCCAACGAGTTTTGCAGGTTCTTGCAGCGATTCCTCCACCGGCTTGTTGACAAAATAAAGGCCAACTTCCGACTGATCCATTTCGGCTTTGCCGATCGGATGATAGTGGACCTGCACAACGAGATCGCTTCCCTTTTTCAGATATCTCCCCATTTCGTTCGGCAATCGTCGTGCCGTATTGCCGACGGACCAACCGCCGAGCGCCCCGCTTGGTAAAAAGCCAGGTCCGCCAAAGTTAGCATAGCCTGGCTCGGGTGTAGCCGCATCAAGCGCTCGTGCTTGCCCCCGGTCGTCGAGAAACAAAACCGCGTGATGAACCACGCGTTTGTTACCGGGGTGGAACTCGATCGCAGCCACCAGTTTGTCACTCGGAATTTCGATGGGCAGAACGAAATTCTGAAGTAGGTCCGGCCCACTTGCCGGTACCGCGAAAGGCTCTTGCATCTTGACCACGAGATCAGGAACTCCCAATTGCCAACCTTCAGCAAACTTTGCGGGCGGCGGTAGATCCGCTTCGTCGCCCTCAGCACAGCCCTCCTCGACCCAGTTGGCCAGCAGATCCAACTCACGGTCGCTCAACCGTCGCTGCCCCACAAACCGATGCGCCGTCTCTTCGCCGGGAATCCAAGGAGGCATTAGCCGACGCTGTGTAACTTCCACGATCATTTCGGCATGCAACCTCGCTTCCTCATAACTTGTCAGCGCAAAAGGGGCAACCTGCCCGGGGCGATGACAGGTTTCACAACGCTGCCGCAAGATCGGGGCAATGTCACGGGCATACGTGATTTCGCCCACCGATCGCTTCGTGCGCATTGGTGAGAGCACGCATCCAACCGGCCGGGTGCGGCGAACCGAGGGCACGCTTCCCGCAGCCACTGCGTCGAGCGCGTCCGCGAGGTAACGATTTTCCACATTGACTCGCCTGCGGCCAACCGATTCATAAGCGTTATCGATCGCCCCTCGGTAAACAAATTCTCCGGCGGAATTTAAGACGAATGCTTCGGGAACGTGCGTGGGTTCAAGCGCCAACCTCATGAGTTGCGAAGCATCGAAGAGGATGGGAAACCTCGCCTCGTATTCTGCGAAATGATGAATCGCGCTGGCTCGTGTCGTGCTTGGCTCCGATAAGACTCCGTATAACTCAACACCGGGTGGCAATGTTCGGCTTAGTCGATTGAGTTCAGATAGGTAGGAGTTTGAAATAGGACAAGATGCTGATAAGAAAACGAAGGCTCGGCCAATTTGCTTGTCATTCCGCGAGAGTTCGTAGCGACGGCCATCGAGTCCCTGCAAATCAAATTGAAAATCGGCGCGGTCCGCGATTTGACCGGCGGCGTTGACAACACACATGCAACTAGTGATGAATAAAACGCAAGTTAACCGACTCATTCGCAGTACCATCATTCGCCGAGGAGAAACCAAATTAATCATTTGCATACCGAATGGTATGTCTCCCCGCCAGTATACCGAACGGTATACGAGTGGTCAAGGTTTGGGCGTATTTTCGAGAGCCCCGGACGTGATGCTGCCCAGCTGGATACCTGTTTTTCCGACGCCGGGGTTGGCGGGCGTTACTTCCAAACTCCGGCGGCAACCAATTGCTCGGTTGCCGCTTCGGCCCAGCCCCGATTGGCCGCCGGGCTGGCCGGACTTGGATGCAGGATCCGCACCACTTGGCCCGTGCCGACATCGTCCGTTGTTTGAGAAACGCGGCGCAAACAGGTTTCGGCGTAAGCTCCCACGCCAACGAGCCAACGTGGTTGGAAGATTTGCAGCAAACGACCAAGATGACGATCGCAGGCGGCATCGAGGGGGGCTCGCTCGTTGGCCGGCAGTTTGTCGGGGGTGCGGTTTCGCGCCGACGCTTCCAAGAAGATTAACGGACAGTAGTTCGCCACAAAGTGCTGTTTGAAGAAAGCTTTAGGCGTGCCAAATCGCTCTTGAAATAGACCCCACAGACGCTGTCCGGAGACTTCGGATCGTGGGCACTGCAGCCCTTCAACGGGCCGTTTGGGGTGTTCTTGGTGAGGGTGTCCCACCTCCGCGTCAATCCCCAACCAGTCTCGCACCGCTGCGACTTGACCGAAAGGGACGCCGGTTTGCGCCATTCCCCAGGGCCCCGGGTTCATACCCAAGAAGATTGTCTTCACGCCGGCTGGATTTAACAGGCGAAGGTATTGGCAATGGGCTGCCCAGGCATATCGCAGCGGGTTGTAGACACAACTCACCGGTGGACCGAACTGGAGGCCGTCGACTTCGTCGGCTAACTCGGCGGCAGCGGTTATCGCCAAGTCGATGTTGGACACGGGGGATTCGCCTAAATCTGAAAGTTCAAGGCCGTGGGGGGAATCGGATCTTCTCCAGCACCACGCACTCGCAGTTGTGGTTTCTCCAGCGTCACGGTCGTCATCGGTGAGACGCTCCGCGTGATCCAGACGCTCGAGCCAATCACCGAATCATGACCAACAATCGTGTTCCCACCCAAAATCGTCGCGTTGGCATAAACGACAACTCGATCTTCGATCGTGGGGTGTCGCTTGTTCCCGCGAATCAATTGGCCATCCGCATCGGTAGGAAAGCTGACTGCTCCTAATGTAACGCCCTGATAGAGTTTGACATGATTGCCAATCTCACACGTCTCACCGACCACCACACCGGTGCCGTGGTCAATAAAGAAATGATTGCCAATCGTGGCTCCCGGGTGGATGTCAATGCCGGTTTGTTTGTGAGCCCATTCGGTCATCATCCGGGGGATGAAGGGGACAGCCAACTGCCGCAATTCGTGGGCCAAGCGATAAACCGTGATGGCTTCGAACCCCGGATAGCAAAAAACGATCTCATCGGTCGTCTTGCATGCCGGGTCGCCATCAAAAGCGGCTCGCACATCGGTTGCCAAGATCGCTCGTAACTTGGGCAGACGCGTCAAGAACTCGATCGCCATCGCCTGGCCCTTAGCTTCGAAATCAACTTGCGATTCGCAATCGGCGTGACTGAGCGCGACGCGATGCTCGTGTTCCAGCGCTCGCCCGATCTGGACAGTTAGCTTGTCGTGCAGCGAATCGACGAGATTGCCAACGTGGTAGGTAATGTTACCAGCGTGCAATCCAACCCGGCGGCGATAGCCCGGATACAACACGTCGCGGAGGTCTTCGATCGCCTCCACAACCGCATCATAACTCGGCAATGGGCAGTGCCCCAAATGATTGATTCCGTCGTCGGGACGGTACGTCCGGACAATCGCATCGGTGATCTCAGGTAACCGAGCTTTGAGACGAAAATCAGACGCCATAGTCAAACAACTCTAAATCACAGTTGGATCGGTCATTGCTCAGTGTCTATCCGAAAACCGCGGCTAGCGCCAAAGCGGCTAACGATTTTCGGATAGGTGCCTTGAATCTATTCGAAAACCCGAAATAACCGCGGTTAGCGCCAAAGCGGCTAACGATTTTCGGATAGGCGCTTTGTCATTAGTTAGGCAAACATAGTGAAAGTCAAGCAAACACGAGGCATAACCTAACGACCGATCGATGGTGGATTGTCCATCAAAAAGTCACGCGGACCACGTACCGTATAGTACGGATAAGCGGTCCCGGCGGTTGGCGGTCCAGCGACCATCGGTGATTGGCGACCCGGTTGGGCGTGACGAGGATTGCCGGTCGCAAGGCCCTCGGAATAGTCCAAGCCACCTTGCTGCCACGCGAGTTTACCCGCGCGGCAACCAGTCGACGCGTTGCAGTTGCCGCTGTTGCAGCCACCCAGCTTGCCCAGCAGGCCGCCGCCACCAGTGTTGCAGGAATTACAGGAGTTGCACGAGTTTGTACTCGCACAACCCGAAGCGCCGACCAGCATGACCAATGCGGCGGCAAGGATAGTCAGACGTTTCATCGCGGGAATCCCTTCCAGGGTGGAACTACGTATGCTTCATTGCAAAACGACGACAGATTTTCATCGTCGCTCGCTATCAGCATCGGACGAAACATCCCGCATTAACCAGCGATTCCGACTATCCACTATGATCCTAGCAATCTGCTCCCGGTACGAATTGCCTATCTTAACTAGAGTTCCGCTCCTTGGTCACTGAGGTAGCCCAGTAACCCGAGCTCCCACCCCGTAAACTCGGTTCCCCGCTGGCCCCGTTTCCGTAGCTCATCGGCTTCCCAAATCCCCAGTCCCCCGGCGGGCGTCGCACCAGTGTTAACGGTCGCTTCGCCCTCACCGCCACTCTGCCGGTTGAGTTCGTTAATGATTTTGAGCGCGTCGATCGGCTCGATCCGGTTGTTGCCGTTGACATCCAGGAAGTTGGGTCGCGACT
>CAZHTX010000415.1:0-5364 GCA_964535475.1 uncultured Pirellulaceae bacterium | reverse complement strand
AACTGCTGAGAGCTTTATCGTGGAGCGCTTTATCGTGTTGGCGGAGCCACCTCGTGCAGGGTCGCCCCCCGCTCGGTGTCGAGTACCAAGATTGCCAAGCTGGAGATCTTCGCCAGATCCCCGGTGCTCAACGTGGCATAATCGAAACGACCGCGCAAATCGGTGTAACCATCCTTGTAGAACTCCACCTCTCCACCCTGGGTCTTGGCATAGACTTTCACGTAAGCGGTTTCGACAGGTTGCCCGGTTGTCCGGTCGCTGACTTGCAGTTGCCCGAAGCCCTCGGAAAGATACGTTTTCAAGCGACCGCCGTAATACAGCGTGGTATCACGCGAGGCTCCGGAAACGACTTCCACCAGCAACGTCTGACGCGAGAGCACATCATCCAAGCGGAACTGCGAGCTACCATCGCCTTTGCCGACGGTTAACGACTCGACGCGACCGGGGCGGACCATCGCCATCTGCTGCAGGCCTTGGCGGACAAAAGGTGTTTTGCTGAACAGCAATTCCAGATCGACTCCGTAGAAGTTAATCGTCACCGCTTCGGTATTGCGATGATCGATCACCAAGGCATCGCCTTCGACACGCACGCGAACATCAGGAGCCGTCGCCGCGCTGTCGGCTTGGCGTTGCTCGCGATCGAGCAGTGCCAAATCGGCCGCATCCTCGCGCACACCTGCGGTTGCGGGCGATTCGCTTTGGTTGACCAGCTGGGCACCGCTGAGCAAATCGCGGCGTTGGCTGAGTTGGTCCTGGACTTGTTGGAATCTCGCTCGCCATCGCGGCACCGGGTGTTCGGCATGAGCAGCGACGAACTTACCTGCTTGCTCCACATTCCCTTGGTGCAACGCCAAATAGGCGGCCATGTAGTCATACTGCACAGCCATTTCAATTTGCTCGCGGTCGATCGTGGCGAAACGCGAGATCGCTTCCTCGATGCGGTTTTGTAGCAACAAATAGTAGCAAAGCGCCAACGTCTGTTCGTCGCTGGGACGAGATTGGTGAGCAATAACCTGCATCAATGAGCGATATTGTTGCAAGAAGCGATCATTCAAGATCTCTGGTTGAGGACGCAGGGAGTGAATCCGGGCGCTGACCAGGGGAGCAAACTCAAGATGTTCGTACAGCCCGCGCGAAATCGGCTCGACGGTCAACAATTGGCTATCGAGGACTGGTCCCACCACGCTGACGAAATCAGTCCGTTGCGAGAGGTAAGACTGCATGCGAGGCAGATCGCGATAGAGGAACGCATAACCCCACAGGCTCGGCTCCCAGGCACGCGCGTTATCAACGACACCCATCACGGCATCGTAGACCGCTCGGTCCCGCATGCGGTGATTCACCAGGCTCAGATCTAACTTGCGAAGATTGGCGGTCGTCAAGAATTCAGCGATTTGATCAGCTGAACCTGCTTGGGCAATTTGTTCCCAAGAGGTTTCATCGATTTTCGAGGGGCTGGATACGACGCTGAACGATTGTTGTTCGGCACGAGCCACAACCTGGCCACTGCTGGAAAGGCAAACGGGATAATGTTGGAACTCTCCGGCAGCCGGAAAATAGAATTGATACTCAATCCGTTGGACTTCGAAGGGCTTGATCACGACCGTCTTGCTATCGGTCGCTTGGGAACCGGCCAGTGGCATGCTGCCGGCGGGAATTTGCCAGAGGCAATCGACAGTCCGCGGCTTGGGCGTCGGGTTTGTTAAGACAATTTGACCGCGGTAGGCGCGCCCCGTGAGGAATTCTGCGGGAGCAATTTTAGGTTCGCTATCGTCGTTGTCCGACGGTTGTTGGTCGACCGCTTCAAACCGTTGACCAACCAACAGCGAAGCGTTGCCATCGAGCGGCTGGAGAGTCTTCAGACGCTTGGTGATGATCACCACCGGTTGGTCCGGGGCGAACACCGTTTGCTCTTCGCCGGGCAATTCAACACCATCGTTGTCGAGCGGCAAACCGAGCAGGGCCAAGGCGACCAAAGCGGCGTGTCGGTTGCCGGTCGAACGCAACACATGCGAACTGACGAAGGGTTGATCTCCGGCCGCTTCCGCCCACTCCAGCCAAAACGGATTGAGGGGAATCAGTGCTTCGCCGGCATCGGCCACGCGAACGTGATCCCAATGGTTTTCGGCCCACTCCTTGGTGGCGTCGAGCTGTTGGAAAAAGCGTTTTGGACTGGCCGGGCTGCGACCCGCCGCAATCCGACCGCCGCGAGTTGCTCCCCGCTGGTTACCACGACTGGGGGCGTACCCACCCATGCCACCGCCGCCCATGCCAGCGGGCGACGCGGGCGCCGCATCGGCTGGCAGGCCATATCCACCCGCGCGAGTCTCTGCTTGCTCGGCATCGCGAGATAACGGAACAGCCACCGATTTGTCCGCAAAGCCAAAGGCTTCTCCAAAGGCTTCGTCGTCAGCTGTTGCCCCGAGCGTCTGAGATTTACTCAGCATCAAGCTTGACTCGTTCCCTGCCGCCAAGCCTTGGCCGGCCAAACCGACTTCGATCAAGCGACGGATTTCTTCTGGCGAGACATCTTCCAGGGCAATCCGCTCGCGCATTTCCCGCAGCACTGTTTCACGAATCGCTGGGACTTGCCGCGCCAGCAGCGCTTTCTCAAAAGCGTTTAATTTCGAGTAACGCCAAAAGTCGGTCCAAGGTGTGAGATCGCGATCCAGCAACCAGTGATCAACTAATTGCTTTTCTTTCTTATTCTCCAGGTAGGGGCGAACCACTTGGGAGAAAAACTCGGGGTC
Source organism: uncultured Pirellulaceae bacterium (assembly GCA_964535475.1). GTDB lineage: Bacteria > Planctomycetota > Planctomycetia > Pirellulales > Pirellulaceae > Laterigemmans. The sequence goes on along the minus strand of CAZHTX010000415.1, from coordinate 2,614 downwards.
ATGTGCTTTGATGAAAATATGCAGCTCGTGACAAGCCAGTCTGCCATATAACGCGCGTTTGTCGATGTCGGACAACGTATGCCAGCGTCCCAGCTCGACAAATTCGTCCATGCGGGGATCGCCCGCGAGGGTGCGGAAAAGTTGCAGCAGGTCACCAATCTTGGTGTAGAGTTGCAACTGGGCCGAGCCAATCGATTTCATGTCCAACGGCGCGTCGGGACCGGCAACCAGCACGGTTCGCTCGAAGGCCAGCGGTCGCTCGGCTGGGAGGGGTTTCGTCAGCCTGAGATCGCGTGATTCCAGCGTGGTTAGCGGTCGCGAGGCGGTGCGTTCCACGGTGTGCACCGGGTCCACGATCACGACGCGAAAGATAATCGCATCGTTTAATTGATCCACCGGAATGTTGATGTTCCCGTCCGCGTCTGGGCGGAGATTGGTCAGTAAGCTTCCCTCGGTGGGCAGGAAGTTAAGATTTTGCGAGAGTGTTGCTGGCGATCCACCACGTGCCGCGCGGCGCCGCGCCCGATCGGCCATCATGTCGGCGGGCGCGGCCGCCTCGGCCTCGGGAATTAAGTCGCCACTGGCTGCGACTTGGGTGCTGTTCTGGGTTTCATCGGTCACCCAGGGTGCCAGCAACAAGGATGTTTGACCCAACATCACGCCGGGGTACTTTTTCGCATACTGCCGCTGCAGCACGTAGCGATATTCTTCACCCAATCGCAAATCGCTGACGTAGCCATTTTCTGCGAGTTGGATCCCACGTCGCGAGGGTCTGATGGTAGGCAGCGCGAATCGATCATAGTCGGGCAGATAGCGACTGCCGATCACGTGCACGCGAGTCGCCGAGGTGTCGCCGCTGAGCTGAATTCGCAATCCCGAGTCATTCAGGTTGAGTTCGGCGACGCTGACCGGGTCGGGCCAGTGAACGTTGAGATGGCGAATCTGGCCCGCCGCAATGTCTGAGAGAATCGGGCCCGACGTGATCGAGATGGGCAATTGGTAAACACCTTCCTGGTGATGATAAATCAGCCAATAATCGCCCGCCGCTAACGGTGCGATCTTTAGCATGCCGGCTTCGATTTGCAAAGCCGCGGCGGTGATGTCTTCCTTGATCTTGCCGTTCAACACCGAAAGCAATTGAAAGGTTTTACCTAGCTCGTCGATGTCGTTCATTAAAGGCAGTTGCAATGTTTGGTCGTCGCTGCCATGCAAGCGATCGGGCCAGACAGCCGAGGCCAACGTTAAATCACGCACCAGTTGGCCACCTTCAGCAGTCGATAACTGCACAGTCAAAGTATTCTCTAGCTCGCCCAGATAGACTCGTCCCTGAGCATCGGTTTCCAATGTGCTGGTAACTGGCTGGTTGTGAAACAGCGTCGTCAAAGCCACTTGGACAACCACTCCCTCGCCAGGTTCACCCGTTTGCCCACGCACTTCCGCGACCCATTGCTGGCCGTCGCGAGTGAGGTGCAAGTCGTGCGTTCGCGAAGTTTTATCGATCGCGTTGACATCCCACTGACGAACGTCGCTGACCTCCATTTCACGGCCGGTAGCCAAGCGCTTGAGTTTGCCAGCGAGCGTGGCTTGGAGCGTGCTCAAGCGGCTGGGCACGCGAAAGCTAACTAAGGTTTCTTCGAGTTGGCTGAGCTGTAAATCTTCGATCCGCTTGGTCGTTTCAATGCCGTCGTGATCGACAGCCTTGATCGTCAACACGGGGTTCTGCAGATCGGCGACATCGAGCGGTTCCCCGTTGAAGGACAATCGCGGGCGGATCGCGATGTTGGCTGTTTTACCAGTCCTCAATTGTTGGCGATTCAGCAGCATCTCAGCCTGCAGCGAGTACTGTTCCCCCTGGTGCATAAACATTACGGGGACGGCAATTTCACCATCGAGCAGGATCGCTTGACGGGTCAACGCTTGGTCGACTGGGGGAAGGGTGATTTGCCCTTCGTCGTTTGCTAAGAACTCCTGGCCAGCGACTAACATGCGGGCCTGATTGAGTGGCTGGCGGTTTTCATCCAAGACGACGAACTGCTGGCCGTTGGGAGTCAGCTGTTCGGTGAAACGCAAGTTGCCACGACGCAGGATGGCCCGCGCGCGGAGCCCGCCACCGAGCAGGTCGACCACCCACACACCGCGTCCGGAGACGCTGGGTAGTTCGATCGATTCGCGATGCCGACGGATAGCCGGTTGGCTGTAATTGAAACGCTGTTCGGAAGTCGCCACCAAGCCATCGAGATCGATGTCGGTATTGATCAGTTTATTGGTATTGCGATAATAGGCTTCGCTGTTGATCTCATAAACGCGAACAATCAACTCGTCCACATGTTTGAGATCGACTTGTAGCGAAGCTGGGCTGTTTGGATCGGTGTATGCCGGGTTGGTGGGCGGTAAAGTCAGCTCCACGCGATCGGTCAGTTGACTGCGGAGGTCGGCCGATAACACGCCATACCAACGCTCGGGGTTACCGACTCCATATAACAATTTGGTCTCGGCGAAGACGCGAGTCAGGTAGCCGTTATCAATCAGGTTTTTGAATAGTTCGGTCGAGTCAGCATCGCGCAAGAAGTGTTCCAAGTAGGCGCGAATCAACGGCTCTTCGTTACCAACCGCC
>CAZHTX010000414.1:0-5428 GCA_964535475.1 uncultured Pirellulaceae bacterium | reverse complement strand
GCTTCTCAAATGACCGTTTTTTGTAAGCTTTTGAAATGCTGTCAGAAAAAGTTTAGGCAAGGGAACGAACAATCATCAACCAGCCGCGGGCCTTTTTTATGGTTTTCGGATAGGTCCTTAATCAGTCTTTGCGGAGTTGAAATCATGATGTCTCCTGTCAGTGATCGTGGTCGTGCGAATGGTCGTGGTCATGGTCGTGCGCAGCGGGATTGCCGACTTGATGTTCATGCCCCGGCAGGTTTTCAATTCCGAAAGCGATGGCGACACCCAGCAGCAGGGCGGCCGTCAGCTTGCCGCGGTCGTGATTATGGAAAGCCACTTCGGGAAGCAAATCGGCCAGCGCGATGCAGATAAAAAAGCCTGCCGAGATGGCCAAACCCCAGCCGAGGAATTGGCCGTCCGAGAAGAACACTTTAGCACCAAAATAAACACCCGCCGCCCCCAGCGGACAAGCCAGCGAGAAGAGCAGGTTGGCCAGGTTCTGGGCGGGGATCGACCAACCTTGGCGTTTCATCACGGAGGTGATCGCAAAGGCGTCGAGCGGTTTGTGGAGAGCCACGGCAAGAAACGTCCCCAGTCCGGCCAGCCCCAGCCAGACGGTATGTTGCGAGTCGGCAATCACGCTGCTAGCCAACGCCACGCCGTCGATCAGCGTGTGCATCGCCAGCCCGAAGAACATCCCCATCCAGCCAATACCCCGCTCCTGCAACCGATCGGTGTCGTGCTGCGGCTCGTCACCGGAGTGATCATGATGCTGATGGTCGTGATGCTGATGGTCGTGATCATGGCCACTACAACCGCTCGGCTCGGAGATGACATCGTGGCTGTGGGTATGGAAGATGCGGATTACCAAGAACATGCCGATCAGGCCGATCAGGGCCGCCGCGCCGCTTTTCGCCGAAGAGCGGAGGATTTCCGTAGCGTGCGGCAGCAAATGCAACATGGCAATCCCCAGCATCAAGCCCCCCACGCCGCTCATCAGCAACTGGGTCCGCAGGTGGGTCATCTGCATCAAGCGTGGCAATCGCCCGCCGGCAACCGAAGAGGCAATGATGAGGAGGCAATAAACAATCAGCAGGATTTCAGGACGAGACATCGAGGCATGGCCACGGCGGAAGTGGACTGGGGAGTCATTCGTAGAAATCGTAGGTGATAACCCCCGAATCGCCTAGGGAGAGCAGCGTTTGCGGACTTGACGCCACCCTCCTCAGTTGTATATTTGCAGAACTATGCAATTGAACAAGCAAGCCGCCAATCGCGAGATCGAGCTGACAGTCGTGAGAGTGACCGCACCGCCATCAACGACCGGCGGTGTGCGAGTGGCCGCTGATCAGCCAGTTGGTCAAAACCTCGAACACGAACTGGATGACGAAGCCTACGAGCGGGCGGCGGCAATTTTCCGAGCCTTGGGGGACCCCCGTCGGCTGCGGATGCTCAGTTTATTGAAACGGTCCGAATACTGCGTGTCCGACCTATCTCAGTTGCTCGACGAGCCCATGCCGGCGATCTCCCAGCGACTGCGGTTACTCAAGAGTGAACGGATTGTCCGTTCCCGACGGGTTGGCAAGCGAGTTTACTATGCCCTGGCCGACGAACACATTTTCCAGCTGGTTTCCAACGCGTTGCTGCATGCTCTGGAATGATCCACCCAAATAATCGTTCGCCGACCGGCACCACATGACGTATTCTTCTCAGCCCCATTACTCCCGATATTCAGCCTGCCCTAGGTAACTCGATGAGCGAATTGTCTGCCTCGATGGAAGAAATTCAGCTGGAAATTCGCCGCGCTGGATTACGCGCCACACCAGCTCGGATGGCGACGCTTGCTTTTCTGAGGAACGCGACCTCCCCCGTGACCCACGCGTTGGTGGCTGAGCATTTGGCGGCGACCGGAGTCGATAAAGCGACGGTCTTCCGCAATTTGAACGACATGGCCGAAGCAGGTTTACTGCGCCGCACCGAGCTGGGTGACCACGTCTGGCGGTTTGAAGCGATCAACCCGGACGCCAAAGATAGTGGCGGGCATCCCCATTTCGTCTGCGTTGATTGCGGCAACGTGTCGTGTCTTGATGACGTGAAGTTGACGGCAGGAAGCCTCCGCGAGAGCAGTCAAGTTGGCGAAATCACCGAAATTTTATTGCGCGGCCACTGCAACGAATGCCGCTAACCCACCAGTCGTGCGTGCTTCCATGAATAAATTCTTGTCCGCTTTCCGGACGCTTTCCAACCCTTGGCGGCGAACTGCTTGGCGGCGGGCTCTAGGGTCTGGCGCGGCCGCCTGGTTGCTGGTCCTCAGCCTGTGGGCTTCACCGGCGACCGCTTGTCCGTTCTGCGACGCACTCTCCAGTTCCTTTTCGGAGCAACTCGGTGGCGCGCCGTCGGCCGTGCTGGCGGTCTGCGTGTCGGCCAATCTGGAGGGCGGACCTGACTATCTCCCCCAACACACCTTTCGCATCCAACCCGTGCTGAAAGCGAGCGAGGAAGTGGCCGAGTATCGGCTGGCGGTCGATACGGAAGTTAAAGTGCACTCCCTGCGACCGCATCAAGCGGGCGATGTGGTGTTGCTGCTGGGCTTTGTCGAGGCCGGTATTTTGGACTGGGCCCCGTCGGATCGCCTGCCCGTGGTGGTGCAGAAATACGTGCTCAATCTTCCCGGGCCCGCAGCGACCGCCAAGCAACGGATGGGATTCTTTCTCGATCACTTGTTCGCTAGCGAGCAAATCATAGCCGACGACGCCTACAACGAGTTTGCCCGCGCATCCTTAGCCGAATTGGACGCCGTCAAACCGCTGCTCGATCGCTCCGAAATCATGCGGCGGATTGAACTCGAGGAGACCCCCATCAATCGCCGCCGGCTGTACTGGACGTTGATGAGCCTGTGTGGCAAACCAGACGACGCCCAGTGGATCCAGCAAAAGCTGCTCAAGCGACGTCGGGGCAGCGAGCAAACGATTGGCTTGGACGCTGCCATTTCCTGTTATCTCGTGCTCGGTGGCGACGAAGCGCTGAAATTCGTCAAGCAAGAATTCCTGCTCAACGAAAAAACAGATTATCCCGACACCTACGCGGCCGTGTTGGCGCTGCGAGTCCACGCGCAAGAATTGCAAGTATTTTCGCGGCAACAGTTGGTGACTGCCATGAGCGGCTTGCTCCGCTCCAGCGACTTGGCCGATCTGATCATTCCCGATTTGGCTCGCATGGAAGATTGGCGGCACGTCGAGCGGATGGTCGAACTGTACGCCCAAGCGGATGACAAAAATCCCTTTGTCCGCGTACCAGTCGTTAATTATTTGCGAGTCTGCCCGCTACCCTCGGCGGTGGAGGCGCTGCAACGTTGTCGCGAGATCGATCCTTCCGCCGTTAAACGCTCGATCACCATCTTTCCCAACTTGCAACCGGTGCAATCAACGGGAACCGAGGAAACGACCGGAGCTGCGGAGGTTGAGCCAGTGAGCCAGAATCAGCAACAGGCCACCGAGCGGTGAGAAAAACGGCTGGCCGGCCATTAAAAATTGGCTGATCCGTTGCCCCACCAGCGACCGCAATTGCGTTTCCGTCAACAACGCCCGGCCCCACGCCTGGCGATGCGATTGTGGGAGCGGAGCCACCGCGTCGCTGTCATCGGCCGCAGACCAACTGACCAACCTAACTGTTGAGGTAGAAGTCAGTGTCAAGCTGGAAGTTGGAGGCGCGGGGTGCTGTGAAGCGACCGCTTGTTGTGGGCCGTTGGCAAGCAAACAACATTGATCAGGCAGCAGGAAAGCGGAGATCAACAGCATCGCCAACCCGCCGTTGGCGAGCGTCACCACCAGCCAATTGCGATGGTAATGCCAACGAGGCAGAATGGCCTCGACCACCAAAGCAACACACACCACGGCAGCCACTTGATGGACAAGCGGATCGGCCAAAAAGGATAGCGCGGGTAGCGTCGGCAGGGCGACCAGCAGCAACGGTGTGATTGCGCAGTGGATAGCACAGCTGGCCGAGCAGAGAATTCCCCAGCGATCGGCCTGATTTCGACTGCTCCCGGCGGGCTGACAGCAACTGGGGGGCGAGGTAGCGCACGCCGACTGCTGGGCGGTTTCGCCGACGCTATTCTGCTGTTCCACCGCCATCAATTTTGCTCCGCTCGGCTGATCCCTAAAGACTCTTTCGACCATTGGTCTGGTGGCAGTTTAGCGAATCACCACCTATTTGCAAAGCCTATGCATCAGCCTGTTAAGTGCCGTTGAATATCTATGCGGGGCTTTGCGGTCTGTTAGAATTGGGGTACCTGCCAGCAACCGTTAGCTACCTCGCCATTTGCCGCCTTTGCCGCCACCCGCGAAGCCCTGCCGGTTTGGGATAGGCATGAGAGGTTAAAAGTGGTTGCCGCAGTCCATTCCGTTTTTCCGAGATGTTCACAGAAGGTGATTTTGATGTCCGTACAGCATGTCCAGAGTCGAGTTGCTTCATCACTCAACCGCCGTCGCTTTCTCGCCGCCGGCTCAGCTGCTTTGGCGGCCGCCGGGTTGGTGGGAGGCTCGTCGCGCCGCGCGGTGGCTCAAACTGCCTCCGCCGCCGCTTTCACGTTACCCGCGCTGCCCTATGGCTATGACGCGTTGGCACCCGTGATCGACCAACAAACGATGACGATCCACCACACCAAACACCATCAAGGCTACGTCAACAAACTCAATGCGGCTCTTGAGGGACATGCCCAGTTGGCTGAGCAATCCGTTGAGTCGCTACTCAAGGATTTGGACGCGCTGCCCGAGGCAATTCGCACGGCCGTGCGGAACAACGGCGGTGGACATGCCAACCATTCGCTGTTCTGGAAAATCATGCAGCCGGTGGGAGGACCGGCGGCTCCCGGTGGCGAGCTGGCCGCAGCGATCAAGGCCAGCTTTGGGTCGCTGGAAAATTTCCAGACGGAATTCAGCAAAGCGGCCGCAACGCGGTTCGGCAGCGGCTGGGCTTGGCTGGTGAAAAATGGCCAGGGTTTGGCGGTCGTTTCCACGGCCAATCAAGACAACCCGCTATCAATGGGGCAAACGCCCATTTTGGGCATCGACGTTTGGGAGCACGCTTACTATCTCAAATACCAAAATCGTCGCACCGACTACATCGCCGCATTTTGGAAAGTCATCAACTGGAATCAAGTCGCTAAGAATTTTGCGGCCTAGTTGGTCCCTGCGGCTTTTTTACTCCGCAACATCAGTCAGCGGCGATCGGGGCCCAGCATCTTCGCGGGGCTCAATAAAACGCTGACGGGAATTAATCTGCGGGCTGGCGATTTGTTGCGCTCGCCCGCCTGGCCAAACCAGCGTGAGTCGCTCGATCGTTTCGCCCGCCGGAAAACCAAACCACATCGTGTAAGGTGACTGCGACAAGTAGCTACCCCCGCCGACCACGGTGCGGAACAATTTGCGACCGGAAGTTTCCAAGA
>CAZHTX010000413.1:0-5430 GCA_964535475.1 uncultured Pirellulaceae bacterium | reverse complement strand
GCCGCAATGGCGCTAGCCGCGGTTCCCGTTAGCCGCAATGGCGCTAGCCGCGGTTATCGTTTTGAACCGAACTCATCGCGGGCAGCAAAACGGTGGCTAGCGCCAAAACCGCTAACAGTTCGCCGCGGTTCCCGTTAGCCGCAATGGCGCTAGCCGCGGTTCCCGTTTTGAACCGAATGAGACGCGCGCCAAAAACGGTGGCTAGCGCCAAAACCGCTAACAGTCGATCGAATGACTAGTACTCAACTTATGATGATAAAAAATCGACGACCAACTGCTGGACAGTGGAATCGTTCATCATCAAAGAGTGCATCACCGGCAGGACATGAAAAGCATCCGCACCGTCCAGTTTCGTCTCTTCTGTTCGCACGATGAGATCGCTGGGGCCTTCCACCAGCGGGTTTTTGAGCCAACTTTTTTGCACGTCACCAGCGACAATCATGAACGGAAACGGCGGGATCGCCAAGCGATGCTCAAAGGCTTCCCAGGCGGGCCCCAACTCCATGCCGCCCTGCCCTGTGACGGTTTCAAATAGTCCTAATTTCCCCAATTGCCGGGCAATATTCGCGCCGTGATTGGGCGGCCCCAACATGACAAACTTGCCACTGCGGGCGAGTAACCCTCGCGGGTCGCCGTCGCGTTGCAAGTCCATGATCAAATGACGAATGACAATGTTGCCCATGCTGTGAGCGACAAAGTCGATGCGAGGCTCTCCGGGCAATGTTTCCAACCAATGCCGCAGGGCCGCCGCATGGGCGGCGACACCACGCCGCGTGCTGGCATACTCAAAGCAGACCGGGCGTTCAATGCCAGCGTCTTCTAAAGCCTTACCCACCTGTGACATCGACCCACTGGTCCGCATCAAACCATGCAACATCACGATAATCCGCGCGTCGGGCTGCCTCTCAGGGGGAGTGACATGTCGCTCCATGGCCGACTCGCACTCCAAGCGATTTCCCCAAGCGTATCGCACGTTCTTGGGGCTGAGCAAACGCCAATGCTCGGTGATTGCGTTTTGCTGTAGTCGCCAACCATCGTTCCAGGCAAAGTCAGTCCAAAACTGCTTGCCTCCCAAAGTTGGCAATGGAAAATTACGAACGGCACTCAACGCACTCTCCACGGGGTTCGCCTGTTCATTCTTTTCACTTGGCTCCTCGCCCGACTGACCCGCCGCTTGTTGTTGATCAACCACAAATATCAAGCTCACGCAAAGAAGACAAGAAAATCGGAGACGCATCGTCGGTCGATAAAAAAGACAATCCCTTGTCACATCGGAGCTCCTACAAAATAGTCAATTCTCAGCCGCACAGCCAACTCACCAGTGCGTCTGGTTACATCGCGCAGAATAATCTTCCGCCCGCGACTCAGCCCGCGGCTAGCGCCGTCGGCTCAGCTTGCAGCTAGCGACGTCTTCCGCCCGCGGCTAGCGCCGTCGGCTCAGCTTGCCGACAATGATGCGGCGGGGAGCCCACAGCGTATCAAAAAAGCTTGCTCCGAGTCGATTGCCAAGTTTTGCCCAGCAGCCTTTAGTTCCTCGGCGCGCGCCTGTTTCGTGCTGATCTGACGACCGGCCTGCAGCGTACGATGATCTGGCTTTCCGACCACCAACAACGTGGTCTTGCGAGTCACGTTGGCCGCCAACACTCCGCCGGCAGCCTCCACCAAGTGCTCTGCTTGCCCCCGCTCCAAGTGTTGCAACAGCCCGGTGAACACGACCGTCTGCCCGCTCAACGGTTGCCCCTCGCGCGCGGTCGCAATCAGTTTTGCCAAAGTCCCAGCAGGGCCCGCTGGCTGGTCGCCCGCTGGCGTGTTGTTTTGGTCATGGTTTGCCGCTGGCGAGCTGGCGGTTGGCGGATCGCGAAAGTAGAGTCGTTGCTGCACGATGACTGAGCCGTCGCGATGTGCGGCGGTCGCCGATACGGATGTGGTCGTGCCCCGCAAACGATCTCGCCAGCCACCGCGACCGGTCGTGGACCCGCTGCGTTGGCGCCCGCCACGCTGTTGCGGCCCGCCGATTCCCCAATCCCCAGCTCGACCGCGACTCAGTCGCAAGGCTGTTTCCAAGGCGGGGAGGCTTTCCGCACCGCGATCCGCGGCGGCCGCCAATAAGACCTGTGAGCAAGCGTCGGCATCTTCCAAAGCGTCGTGGTGGCGAAACACAATCCCCAATCGATCGGCAATCGCTCGCAGCCCATAGCCGGCTTGGTTGGGCCAAGCTGCCCGGGCTATCGCCCGCGTACAAGTGAACTGCAGATCGGGCACCGGCAGCTGATAAAACGTCAAGCAAGCTCGCAGCACGCCGAGATCGAAACGCGCATTGTGGGCGACCAACACTTGATTGGCGAAAGCCTCCTGCATCTCACGCCACAGCTGACCAAAATCGGCCGCATCGCAAACATCGCTGGGGGTAATCCCATGCACCTCAATGTTACGACGATTGAACTGCAACGGACGGGGCCGAATCAGCCAACAATGGCGAGCCACCACCTGGCCCTGGCGAACAACGACGGCTCCCAACTGACAGGCGCTTTGTGGCTGGTGATTGGCCGTTTCAAAATCAATCGCGGTGAAATCCATTCGCCTCAGCATCCTGACAAGCGTTGCGGAAAATTCGAACCTATCCGAGCACCTCAAAAATGCCCGCCGCCGGCGCCGTCGGCTCACAGTTTTCGGACAGGTTCTTCATTTGGTAATTGGAACAGCACTTAGAATCAAGCGGCAACGGGGCAAACCGTTGGCAAAACGTATACGAAACATCAGCTTTGCGTGCCCAATCGCACGCTCCGCTGCCGCCGCAGCCAATACCGCTCGCTTCCGCACAGCCGGCACACCAGACCAGGGGGAATCTGCCTGAATGATCAACGTAAAGTATAACACCTGGCGAGCGATTGGTCATTTTTCAGGGAGGAATGAGCGATAAGAATGTAAAGCGTGCTTTACGCTCACCGGCAGCTTGCTGTCGACTCGACGCAGGGGTCGGGTCAAAATTTCAAAGTCCCTGCTGCAGGAAGGAACTGCTGCGATGAAAAAAACTTTTTGTACGGCTGCCGCGGTCGTTGCGATGCTTTTCACGGGCACCAATGCGGAAGCCGGTTTGTGGGATCAAATCATGAATGGCAACTGCGACAGCGGTTGCTGCGATGTGGACCTGTGTGACACATCCATTTGTGACAGCCTCTGTGACGATGGCTGTGACGGTATTGGTGGCGGCAGCCTGCTTGGCCGCCTGAATCTTCGCAAAAGCGATCACTGCTTCGACGACTTCATCAGCCCGATGTCAAACTTCGTGCACTTTGAAGATCCACGAACTCTGACCGAATTGCGCCCAATTTTCCTGCACCATCGCCTGCCCAATCGGATGGGCACCGCAGGTATTAACGGTGGTGACGTGCAACTGCTGGCGGCACAATTCCGAATTGCCTTGACCGAGCGACTCAGCTTGATTGCGGTTAAAGACGGATTTATTTGGACCCAGAACGACGGCCCGATGGCCACCCTGCTCGATGACGGCTGGGCGGACGTATCGGCTGGTCTCAAATACAACTGGTTGCGTGATGTCAACAGCGGCACGTTGGCCTCATCAGGTTTCACTTATGAAATTCCGATGGGTTCAGACCGCGCGCTACAGTCGGTCGCCGATGGCGAGTTCCACATGTTTACCAGTTTTGCCCAGCGCCTGCTCGGCGGTGACGCTCACTACATGACAACGTTCGGCTGGCGCCTGCCCATTGACGGTAGTGCGCAAACCGAATCGTTACACTGGAGCAATCACCTCGACTTGCGAGTTACTGAAACCGTCTACCTCGTTTCAGAAATGGTCTGGTGGCACTGGACCGATGATGCTAGCGCTGGAACGATCAACGCTGGAGTGGCCGGACAGGACATTTTCAACCTGCCCGCAAACAACGTGGTTGGCAACAACCTGGTAACGCAGTCCGTGGGCGTCAAGTACAAGCCCAGCGGCAATTATGAATTTGGTTTAGCTTATGAATTCCCGCTAACGGAATTCAAAGACGTTCTCGAAGATCGCATCCAAGTGGACTTGATTTTCCGGTACTAGAGTGGGTCGAGTTGACGGGCGAATCAGTCCCACGGGGCACTGCTTGCTTTCTCATCAACCAGCAATTCCTTCGGTCGAACCACCGCTGGATTTAATGGCGATTTTTCCCTGCCAACGCTTCCCATACTTGTCACATCAGGCCGCTCGTCGCACCGGCGAGCGGCCTGACGATGAGTTGGGATTTTGCAGTTTGCGAAGTGCTAAGGGAATTTTAACGAACTAAAAAACACCTCTGGATCATCCAGTTTGCGCTCATTGGTGCGAGGTTTACGCGTCCCGCCAATTCTGTCTTTGATCACCGAATAAGGTGCGTAAGTGGCGACCACGAACGTTCCCTGATGCAAAAACAACTCCACCTCCGCACCGTTGAAGCCGACCGCCCCGGCGACAAGTTTCCCAGAGATACCTGGCACGCCCGATCTGGTGACAGCAGCTTTGTTGGATAGCTGCATTTGCATATTACTGACCAGCTGGTCGATCGAAATGTCGGCACTTCGCGCGAGCGGTATATCGACAACCACCAACGAATACTGCGAACCGGTTTCTTTGCGACGGGCAATCAGCTCGTGAACGACCGCGTTGGGAGTTTGCTCCGACTTCGTTTGACGATCTTTACCAGCCGGCATGCTGATCGCAAAGCCACGGAATGTTTCGGTTTTCCAGCCGCTGCTCATTGAGCCCAGCACACCCAGGCCCACAATCCCGCCGCCACACAGCAACGCGCCCAACAAGCCAATGCCACCAATAATGCCCATAATCTTCAGCGCACTCTTACCCCCGGCAGCCGGTTTTCCCGCAGCCGGCCCGCGGGCATAACCACCCGCGGGAAAGTTTTGAGCTGGAAAGCCCTGCCCCGCAGGGGGTCCAAATTGACCGGCCGGAAATGACTGCGGCCCCGGAAATGACTGCGACGCCGGAAATGACTGAGACGCCGGGCCCAGCGAGGGCAAATCATCGAAGGGATCAAGCGACGGCGATGGAGTCCCCCGCTGACCAGCCGACCCCGCCCCGGCTGCACCACTCGACTTCGCAATCGGCTTCCCTAACGGCTCAGCTATCGGTGCGGCAATCGGTGCGGCTATCGGTGCGGCTATCGGTGCGGGCCGCGGTGTCGTGGGAGCGGCGGGGGCGCGAATGGTCAAAACCGTCGCGCACTTGGGGCACTTGACTTTGCCGGCTGTCAACGTAGCCGGTATCTGCAACTTGGTATTACACTTAGGACAAACGATCTGGCGTGCAGCCATGAAAGCACCAAAGATGAGAAAGATAATGATAGGAAAGAACCGTGGCTAGCGCCAAAACGGCTAACGGGAATCGTGGCTAGCGCCAAAACGGCTAACGGGAACCGTGGCTAGCGCCAAAACGGCTAA
>CAZHTX010000412.1:0-5449 GCA_964535475.1 uncultured Pirellulaceae bacterium | reverse complement strand
CCCACCTCGATCTGCTTTAGGATCTCCGCGTCAGCGAACGATCCATCGCGATTGGGATCGAGCTGGATTAACGTGGCAACGTGTGGCGCGGAGGCCGTGGCAGCGTGGTCATGAAACAAAATCGCCAAAGGTGATTGGCCACGAGGTTTAACGACCAGCGGCCCGAAAGCGCGGCTCTCGTCATGCACGGGAATGGCAACCTTGCTGAGCTGCGGAGATTTGCTGGCCGCGTTGATGATGCCCAGAGTTGTCGCGGGGCCCTTGCCGGTTACCAGTAATACCGAATCGCCGACGGGCGTAAACGCGCCAGTCCGCAGCGGCGTGTCGTCTTGTTTTCCCAAGCTCAGGTGCTGGACCGATATCGGAGTGTTCGCATCGGCTATGGCGCTATCGAGGGCAAGCCAACAGACACCATCGCTGGGGGCAAAGAAAAACTTGTTGGCGGCGGCGGTTGCTCCGTGCAGCCCGCTGTACTCCAGTTGCATTGAACGCATTTTTCCTGCCGACTCGCCCGATTGCTCACTACCGATCTCCCAGAGGTCGACGCGGCCCGCGTTATCTCCTTCGCGGTCAATCCAGGTGCTAGCTACGAGCTGCCCGGCTGCGGCCAGCGTGATGTGTCCGCCACCACCCGAGTAGAACACCGCCTTGGACTTGATCGCCGACGCATCATCGGTTTCGCCGATGGTACTGGGGTCCAATCGCGTGAAGCCGTTTTTGCGGTCATTGGCGATGTAAAAGACATCCTCATAGCAGTAGACATGCGCCGGGTTTCCCTGGGCATCATCCAGCATCGAGGCGATCACGCGGGGGCGACGTTTGTAGTACCAATGGCCATGATCATCATGAGCTTCGTAGTCGACACCGGTATCGATCAGCACCCAGCCGCTTTGGAAATCGCCATCGTCGTTATCGCGGACGGCGACCAGCAGAAATTTGCCGCTCGCCCGCATCTGCACCAGCGACTGGTATTCGGGGTCCAACTGAGGGAACCCCTCGATTTCGCCTAAATTCACTGGATGCGGCGCTGGTTGGTCGGCATTGGTCGCTCGAGCCATATCGGCCCAGTGGAGCTTGGCCCCGGCTTCGTCCTGGACGAAGACGCGGGCTTGCAATTTGGCCGTTTCCGCGGCGGAACCGGCACCGGGGTTCGCCAACCCAAAGAGCCCGCAGAGGGCGAGGTAAGCCAAACGTTTCATCGGCAGTTCCTTGATTTTTCGTACACAATCTGCACAAGCACATGCTTGCCTTCTGCAACACTGTTGCAGATGCGATTGTGGTCATCAAGGAGGGCGGGAGAACTTTTAATCGAAATTTAAAGCCGTTAGCCGTTTTGGCGCTAGCCACGGTTCCCATCGTTAGCCGTTTCGGCACTAGCCACGGTTCCCATCGTTAGCCGTTTTAGCACTAGCCACGGTTCCCATCGTTAGCCGTTTCGGCGCTAGCCACGGTTCTCGATGTTAGCCGTTTCGGCGCTAGCCACGGTTCCCATCGTTAGCTGTTTTGGCGCTAGCCACGGTTCCCATCGTTAGCCGTTTTGGCGCTAGCCACGGTTCCCATCGTTAGCCGTTTTGGCGCTAGCCACGGTTCCCATCGTTAGCCGTTTCGGCGCTAGCCACGGTTCTCGCTATTAGCCGTTTGACCCGCAGGCGCAGGCGTTTCGGTTAGCAGTTCCAAGCTCCAACCCACCAACATCCTCATTAGCAGTTGGCTGTTAGCACCCAAAAAGACACATGGTGATGAGCTGTACCCGCGATGATGGCGGCAAGATCCGCCCGAGAATCACGCGAATGAGCGCGAATAAGAACACGCTTTGACAAGCGTCATCAATCGAAGCAACGTAGCGGGTGCCGAAGCAGTAAGTCGAAATGCGGCGTTGCCGCGCGACAATCTGGTCATGGCTTCACTCTTCACTCTTCACACTTCACTCTTCCATTACGCTCTAGGATGAAAGTTCTGGTGAACTTGTTTGAGACGCGAGTGATCGACGTGGGTGTAAATTTGCGTGGTTTGGATGCTGGCGTGCCCCAACATCTCTTGCACCAGCCTTAAGTCAGCGCCGCCGGCTAAGAGGTGAGTCGCGAAACTGTGGCGTAGCGTGTGGGGGCTGACTTGCGGATCGATCCCCGCTCTTGCTGCGTATCGTTTGACTAATCTCCACAGCTGGATCCGGTCGAGCGGTCTCCCGGTTCTGCTGAGAAAGACTTCGTCTGGCGTGGCGATCCGGTCGTTGAGTAACTTCGTGCGCAGTTCACCTAGGTAAACTTGCAAAGCCGTGATCGCTTGCCGGCCCAGTGGCACAATCCGCTGTTTCTCCCCCTTCCCTTCGCAACGAATTTGACGTTGCTCCAGGTCGATGTCGCGGAGTCTCAGATGACAGACTTCGCTGGCTCGACATCCGGTTGCGTATAAGACCTCCAGCAGCGCCTTGTCGCGCTGCCAAAAGCTGTCCGTTTTCCGCGGGGCGGCGAGAAAAGCGTCGACGTGTCGTGGGGAGAGCACCTTGGGGACACGTTCCCACATCCGACTGGTAACTAACAGGTCGGCGGGGTTTTCCAGCATCACGCCTTCGAGCTGCAGGAATTTAATGAAGGTCCGCAGCGCGACAATGTTTCTCGCTACGCTCGAGGGCGCCAGGCCCAGATCGACTAAAGTGCCGACATAATCAGAAAGTTCGTTAATTGTTACCGAATCGACGCGTCGTTTGCCCAGCCACTGCATAAACTTACTGAGATCGTTGCCGTAGGCGCTGACCGTGTTGATAGCAAGATGGCACTCGTTGCGAAGATAAGCTAAGAAGTCGTCGACATGCGAGCGTTGGGCAACGCTCGGTGACTTAGGCGGACCCTCCTGACGCAGGCGTTGTAATTTAGTTTGCCGCATTCATGTTGCCATAATTAGCAAGGTCACTTTTTTTCCTGAGATTTCTAAACTACCCTTCGTTATCGACGCACCGGGCGTGCTGCCGGTGCGGCAAGTGTTTGATGAGGGATCGCAATCGTTGTGGGGAATATATGAGTTCAAGTATGAATATCTTGGTTGTCGGTGGTGCCGGTTACGTCGGTTCCCATGCCTGTCGCGTTTTGGAAAATGCCGGACACGAAGTGTTCGTTTATGACAATCTTTCCGTTGGACATCCGCAATCGGTACGTCCGGGACGCTTAATCGAAGGCGATGTGGCCGACGGGCAATTGCTGCGGAAGGTGCTCCGAGAGCAAAAGATTGATGCCGTGATGCACTTTGCCGCCTTCGCCCTGGTGGGCGAATCGGTCGCCGATCCTGCCAAGTATTATCGCAACAACGTGATTGCCGCCCTGGAATTGCTGGATGCCATGCGAGATTGCGATGTGCGGCGGCTGGTCTTCAGCAGCACGACCGCCACGTATGGCGAACCCGACGTGATTCCGATTGCCGAGACCACGCGTCAGGATCCGATTAATCCCTACGGCTTTACCAAACTAGTGATCGAACGGGCGATGGCCGATTATGCGCATGCCTATGGGCTGGGGTACGCCGCGCTGAGATACTTTAACGCCGCCGGTGCGGATCCTAGCGGGGAGATCGGTGAAGATCACGATCCGGAAAGTCATATTATCCCGATCGTGTTGCAAGTCGCTTTGGGGCAACGCGAATCGGTGACTATTTTTGGCGATGATTATCCCACGCCCGATGGCACTTGCATTCGCGATTATGTGCACGTCAATGATTTAGGACAGGCTCATCTGAAAGCCTTGGAGCGGTTGGAAGACGGTCGCGGCATCTGTGTCAACTTGGGCACGGGACGGGGCAACAGCGTGCGGCAGATCGTGGACGCTTGTCGTCGCATTACCGGGCATCCAATCCCCGAACAGATCGGCCAACGTCGACCGGGTGATCCCCCAGAACTGGTCGCCGACGCCAGCTTGGCCAATCGACTGCTCGATTGGAAGCCCCAGTTCACGGATATCGAACAGATTATCGAGACTGCGTGGCGCTGGCACCAAGCGCATCCGCATGGTTATCGAACCAGCTGAGCACCGGCAGCTCGTAACTTCAGCAGTTCGTAACTTCGGCAATTCACAGGCCGGATAATCGTTACGATCGTTGGGAACCGTTCAAGGTGCGAATTCCTTGCAGTTGGAGTCGGTGGAATTGCCGATATAGGGGGTGTTACCCCAGTCTCCGGCAAGGGATTGCAGATATGAATGAGCAACGGATCGCCCTGGTTGCGATGATCCTTTCGATTTTGATCGGTCTGTTAGGGTGTGCGCCTCGCGTTTGCGTCACACCCAACCCGGGACCGCGTGCGAAGGGAGTCCGCTATTATCGGCCGAAGCCCTATCTGAAAGTGGTCCCGGCCGAGGTCCAAGTGGGTCGGGATGCGAACGAGATTCAGCCCAGTTTGGTCAGCATTTCGCTCGAGTATTTGCCCGACTTTGCTGAAGAGTACGCCATTGATGTGCGTTCCGGCTGGGGCGTCGCCGACGTCTCGTTCAAGCTGGAAGATGGTTGGAACCTGACTGAAATCAGCCAAGACTTAGATAGTCAAACCGATGAGAACGTGCGGGCTGCGGGAGACTTAATCAGGGCGGTTGGCAGCGTGGTGCCGACTGGTAAACAAGTTGACGAAGGGGACCGCAACATTGAATTTAAGGTTCCCGCCAGCGATGTGCCACTTGGATATTATGAATCGGTGATTGGCAAAGGGTCAGATGGACGCAAACGTCTGTATGGCTTTCGCTACTTGGGCTTCTTGCCTTATGAGAGTTGCCCGACCACGCTTGGGGGCAGTGTGCAAGCATGTTGTGGCGATCCTTTGATGCCTCTGTACGGGCTCACGTTTGAGCAGGGGCGGATGGTATTCAAGCAACTGCCGGAGATTCGTGCCAGCTTGGTTCGTCCAGACACTTTGCCCAGCGCGGATCCGACCGCTGGCGGCGAGCTGGGGTATGAACAACCGGAGGTTCAAATCACATCACCGGGTACGTTTACAGACTCGCCGGGGAACATTGTCGCCAGCGAATCAGGGCGCAACGCGATGGCGGCTGAATTGGAAGTGTCGCTGCTTGGTCAACTGCGGCAGACGTTTCCGGAAACGCAACGCGTGGCCGCCACTTGGCAACGACAGGGTACCACTTGGCAGTTGCTCGTTGATATTTCCACCTCCAGCGTGCTCAGTCAAGCTCCTTTGCAGACAGCAGCCAAACAAATGATTACCGAGATCGCCGATGGCAGTTTCTTATATCAAGTTATTGTCGAGGCGAATTAGCCATAAGCCCAGGCTGGAGGCCGGCATATTTTCGCTGTGAATGGAGTTTATTTTATGTGTCGCCCTCCGGGCTGGGCTTAGCGCCCGGGGGAACCGCGGCTAGCGCCAAAGCGGCTAACAACTAACAACTAACAACTAACAACTAACAACTAGCAACTAGCAACTAGCAACTAGCAACTAGCAACTAGCAACTAGCAACTA
>CAZHTX010000411.1:0-5453 GCA_964535475.1 uncultured Pirellulaceae bacterium | reverse complement strand
CCATCTGACTTATCGCTTGCCGGCCACGGGGTCACCGGTGATTCGCGTGGCGGCGGCCGCCCTGCTGGCTTTGCTTTGGAGCGGGACTTGGGTTGTCTTGGTCGCCGTTTCGGCCGCCGGTTTTTGGTGGCAAACGCCCCGCCCCGTGCTGACTTTCCTGCTGATTCCGCTGGGGGCGATCAGCGTCTGGAGTGTGCGTTATTTCTTTCGTCATTTGCGGGAAGCCGCTGGGGTGGGCGCAACGATCGTGGAGATCAGCGATAATCCACTTTACCCGGGCAACCGCTATCGGCTGTATGTCGTGCAGTATGGAAATTTGCGGTTGCGGCGTTTGCGCGTCATGATGGTCTGTGAAGAGGAATCGATTTTCCGGCAAGGCACTGATGTTCGCACCGATAAACATCTAGCCAGCGAATTAATGATTTGTAACGAAAAAAACGTTTCTATCGACTCCAAGGGTGCTTGGGAGCGAGAATTTGATATGCTAGTGCCCCTGGACGCTATGCATTCCTTTCAAAGTCCGCACAATGCGGTTCATTGGAAAATCATCGTCGCTGGAGAATCTCGACCTTGGCCATCGTTCTGCCGAAGTTTCCCCGTCGTCGTGCACCCGTTGCGCGACCGCTCGAATCACGACCATCGATAAGCTTGCGATGCTGTCGGAGTGATGGCTGTTATCAACCTGGTGAACAGCTCGCCTGCACGTGGCAATTGCAGCAGTTAACAGCTGATCAGCTGCAGGGGCTGGAGATTTCGGTGCTGTGGTACACCGAAGGCAAAGGGGACGAAGATTTTGCGATTCATTTTTTTCATCGCTGGAGTGCCGCTCGCCTCTCTCAATTGAACTTGGCGTTGCCGCAGACGTTTGCCACTGATCTGCCTGCCAGTCCGCTCAGCTACGAAGGTCATTTGCTGAGGATTCGCTGGTGCATTCGCTTGCGATTATTCCTCGCCGCTGGGAAAGAGATTGTCGCCGAGCAGCCGCTCCGCATGAGCACGCTCCGCCATACCGGTGGCGCGATCGGTCGATGATCCGGTTGCTGCGATGTGCCCACTGACTCGCCCCGCCAATCCCTTCGGTTCCGCGAAAACGCGCGCCGGCGCTTTGACGTTTCGCTGGCCTGCAGCGGAGATAGGTGGTATTGCTGGGAGACCGACACGCGAGGGCACGACTGCACTTGCGCGCCAGCTGGCCGAGCATCGACGAGCGGCAATCGTGGGACCGCACGGGACGGGCAAAACGACGCTGCTGGTCGAACTGGTGGGGCTCTTGGAAAGGAACGAAGAGGCAGCGGCAATTCGTGGCGTTGTGCACTGGGTGACACTGCAAGTCGGCCAGCCGCAGAGAGAATTACGGGCAAAATTACGCGTTCTCCGGCCCGGCGATTTGCTGGTCATCGACGGCTGGGAGCAAGTCGGTCTGTGGCTGCGGCTGCTCTGCGGAGGCATTTGCTGGCGGCGAGAGGTCCGGTTGTTAGTCACCAGCCACGCGTCCCCGAGCGGCTTTTACGTGCTGATCGCAACCCGCCCTAACGTGCAGATTGCTCACCAGTTGGCCACTGAGCTGCTCGCCGAACATCCCACCATCGCCCCCCAGCTGCTGGCAAATTTTGCCGCCCATTGGCAAGCTTCAGGGGGGAATTTTCGCGAGCTTTGGGGTAGGCTCTATGACGACTTTGAAAACCGCATCAAGCAACAGGGATCTCCGTGAGCGCTCGACTAAGTATTGTATTGTCGCAAGCTGGCAGCCAGATCGCCAACGGCCGCGATCTCGAGGGGGAGTTGGTCGCGCATTTAATAGGCTCCGCCGGGATGGACCTGAGCTTGATCGGGCCACTTGAGCAATTGGGGCAAGCAGCGACCGATCAGTTAGTGATCGACGGTCTCTCGGGCGACTTTGCTTTGCTGGCGTGGGACGAGCCGGCCGTCTCGCTGGCGCATCTAGCGGCCGCCTCGGTGCCTGGCTACCGGGCGCCGCATCAACTCGATCCCGAGCCGGCCGCGCAGCAGTCAGCCACCCCTGCGGGCCAAACCATTAATACCGGAGGAGCGAATCAGCCGGCGCCGCGGCGGATTTATTGCGTCAATTTGCGGAACCATTCGATCGCCAGCGTGCGGGCGGGGTTGGAAAAAATATTACTCGCGCGACGGACCCCCACAATCTCGCTCGGCTCGCTCGCGGCAGGCTCGAGCGACTCCAGTCGCCGACCGGACGAGCAGGCGACGGACTCACCGGCGAGAGCCGAGTCCCCAGCGACAGTGCGAACAGAAGCCGCCAGGAACCACCCCTCTGGCAAACAAAGCCCAGCCACCAGCGAGCCGCCGAAAGAGCATCCCGCCCCCCCAAGACGGCACCCCGCAGCGGGAACCGCCGATGTCGAGGCGGAGTCGAGCGATCCGCTCGACGCGTTGGTAGACGATTTAAACGCGTTTGACATCTAGCCCGCCGGCTCATCTCCGGATCCCGGCCGAGCCCCCAGCCGATGCGGAATCCCGCCGCCGGGGACAGGTACCGATTTGCGGGAGCGGGCTGCGTGGCCGCTCACTATCGGGGGGGGCAGCATGTCGGCGAATGGTGCAGGCTGGCGATGTTTCGCATCGACGATTTCCGCTTGGATGCCCACGCGCCTAGCAGGTTCGTGATTCAAACGCTTTTGATATTTAGGCGAGCAGTCGATTGCAGGTGATGGCGGTGACCAGTAGGCTTTGACCTAGCAAAGTTTTTAATTCTTTTCATTTGCCGAGAAGACGTTGGGCCATGCCGGCGACAAACGTAGAACACCGCAACGAAATTGCCTTCGTTTACTTTAATGACACGAAGATCTTGGATAGCCAAAGAATCGAATTGGCTGGCCAAGAACTGCGTGAGACGTTGGAAGATAAAGACACGAAGCAATTAGTGTTAAATTTTCGCGGCGTGACATTTATGTCCAGCGCGATGATTACCAAG
This sequence comes from uncultured Pirellulaceae bacterium, assembly GCA_964535475.1. Lineage (GTDB taxonomy): Bacteria > Planctomycetota > Planctomycetia > Pirellulales > Pirellulaceae > Laterigemmans. The sequence continues at coordinate 2,503 of CAZHTX010000411.1, read as the reverse complement.
CTGGTCGTGCTCGATCGCAACTGCAAAGCGAAGAGCGTTCCTTTGCGGCTGTGCGGGCTGGTTCCTTCGGTCTTAGATGTCTTCAAGATTACCAATTTGAATCGCCTGTTCAAGATCTGCGACAGTGAGGAACAGGCGATCGTCAGCCTTGACTCCAAAGGACGCTAATTGTTTTGCCTGATCCAACCCCCGATCTCCGGGCGGAGCAACTCCAGCTTCTAGACGCACTGGCTGAGCAGTTTGCTGGCGAGTTGCACGACGGTCCCGTACAGTGGATGGTGGGTGCCAAGATGCAAGCCGAGGCGATGCGTCGCCAAGTGGCTGAGGGGCAAAAGATCGAGCCAATCAAATTTGACGCACTGCTGGAAACACTCAGCCGCGGTTTGGCTGAAGCGCGGCGAATGATGCAGGGGCTGCACGGACCGGAACTGAGCGACGGTCGCTGGCAACAACCACTGCGACACGATCTCGAGCAGACTCGGCAATCATTAGGCCCCGATCAGCCCACGCTCGAACTCGATTTTGCCGCCGATACCGAGCCACTTGAACAGCTCACCGCAGCCGCCGTTTACCGGCTGATACGCGAAGCCGTCTGGAACGCCCTGCGACATGCGGGGGCGGAGCAAATTCACTGCCAAGTGCGGCGGGCAGCCGATCGGCTGCGGCTGGAAATCAGCGACGATGGCCGGGGCTTTCAGATACCTGCCGAACAAGCTCGTCCCGGCGGCAGCCGCTCGTTTGGACTGAGCGGGATAGTGCGACGAGCTCAAGCGGCTGGTGGCCAAGCTCACTTGACAACGCAGCCGGACCAAGGGACCCACTGGAGCATCGAAATTCCGCTCCAGCCGACCCGCTGAGCGATCATCAAGAACCGCTCGCAGCCGTCGCTGGCTGGGGCGTGGTCTCAATATCTTTCAGCGACTTACCCAGTCGCTTGCGCGTGCCGGCTTTACTGCCACCGCGAGCCGACGTCCGCTTACCAGTCGCCGACTCACCACCCAGCAACGCGGCCACTCCGGGATGCAAATCATCGGAACTCTCCGGCACCCCCAGGTCTTCAATCGCGTCACTAACACCTAGCAAAACCGACTGCTTGACACCATTTCTCAGCCATGAGAAGAAGTTTACGTCCATGTGCTTTCCCCGCTTGCGTTCGGTCGTCCCCAAGAATTTTTGCTCAACCATCCAATCGCGATTGGTGAGCTACAGGTTGGCGATGCTAGACGGAACCGACCAGCCAAGTCCAGATTGTTTTTCGCAGGTCCGGAGGCCGCAGGCTGGGCCCGTCGGATTTTCCTGGATTGATCTTGAGTCAAACTGGCGAGATTTCTAGACTCCCCCCGCGAGTAACTATTTTGCTCGTTCTCTTTTTGAATGTTACTTGTGTGATCGACATTACGGACGGACGATCGACCATGCAACCGATAGATCTTGCCGCGGTTCAGGGAGGACCGAAATGAGCTTGACGCAACTGCTTTCGAAATCAACTTGGCGGTGCATCGGCACTGTCGCCCTGCTCGCGGGGACCATGCTGGCGATCACGCTGCCCGCATCTGCTCAGCAATCGAGCGGCAAAGACGAAGTACTGGCGGTGGTCAACGATCAGACGATCACGGCTCGCCACGTGGGCAACGAAGCAATGATTCGCTATGGCGAAGAGATCGTCGACAGCTTGGTCGATCGCTACTTGGTGCTGCAAGCTTGCCAAGCAGCCAACATCGAGATCACGGCGGCAGACGTGAACAACGAGATCGGCCGCATCGCCAAAAAATTCGGGTTGACCCCGGAAAGCTATCTGGAGTTGCTGGAAACCGAACGAGACATCACCACCGACCAATACCGCAGCGATGTGATTTGGCCGATGTTGGCCTTGCGAGCGCTCGTTGCCGACCGGGTGAAAATTACGCAAGAAGAATTTAACGAAGCCTTCATTGCGGAATACGGTGAATCGATAAAGTGCCGCATGATCATGATGGCCGACCGCCCGCAACTGGAACAGGTTTTGGCGCAAGCGAAAGCGAATCCGGAAAGCTTCGGCCAACTGGCTGCCCAGCACAGCGAAGACGAAGCCAGCGCCAGCGTGCGAGGTTTGATTCCGCCAATCCGTCATCACATGGGCGATCCAGCTTTGGAGACCATGGCTTTCAGCTTGCAAGAAAATGAAATCTCCGAACCTTATGCATTGGGCGACCAGTGGATCGTGCTGCAGTGCGTCAAGAAACTCGCCGCAACACCTCCCACGGAAGAAGCTTTCCCAGCCATTCGCGATCAAATCGTCGATCGCCTCCGCGATGAAAAAGTCCGCAGCCAAGCCTCGGTGCTGTTCAGCGAACTGCGTCAGCAAGCTCAAGTCGTCAAAGTCTACGGCAACGCCGAATTGATGAAACAAAATCCCGGCATCGCGGCGATTATCAACCAACAAAAACTCACCATCGCACAGGTCACCACCCAAGCCCTCAAGCGTCACGGCGTGGAAATTCTCGACGGTGAAATTAACCGCACC
>CAZHTX010000410.1:0-5468 GCA_964535475.1 uncultured Pirellulaceae bacterium | reverse complement strand
CGGAATTTGCACCGGCACCGGCGCACCTTGCAATCGCGGGGCGATATCACCGACGACGGCAAAAAAGTCGGCTCCCTCACGGTCCATTTTGTTAATGAAGACGATGCGGGGCACTTCGTAACGGTCGGCTTGTCGCCACACAGTTTCACTTTGCGCTTCCACCCCCTCGCGAGCAGAAAACACGACCACCGCGCCATCGAGCACTCGCAGGCAACGTTCGACTTCGGCGGTAAAGTCGACGTGACCGGGGGTATCGAGCAAGTTGATGCTGAATTCGTTCCATCGCATCTTCACGCAAGCGGAAAAAATCGTAATCCCCCGCTGTTGCTCTTCCGGGTCATCGTCAGTATCGGTGGTCCCGGAGTCGACGCGACCGACGCGATGTTTCGCGCCACTGAGGTAAAGCATCCGCTCGGTGACGGTCGTTTTACCGGCGTCAATGTGTGCGATGATGCCAATATTTCGAAGATTGCTGAGCGACATACGGGTATTGTGGGCGAGGAAACGAACGGGACAGTGAGCAGTTACCAGGTCCCGCAACGACGGGAATGCATACTTGCAGCGGGTGCAATACTTGTAGCGACTGCAATACTTGTAACGGGTTGTGCGCAACGAAAAAAGCCGCACCCTCCGAAATTCGGAAGCTGCGGCTCGATTAGCGGAATAACCACGAGGTGACAACGAGCAGTTTGCTTACCAAGCAAAGTGAGCGAACGCCTTGTTCGCGTCGGCCATCCGGTGGGTGTTTTCACGTTTGGTGTAAGCCACGCCTTCTTTCTTGTAAGCTGAGAGCAATTCGTCAGCCAACTTCAGGTGGGTGGGACGACCTTTCTTGTCACGAACGGCGGCGAGCAACCAGCGGAAGGCCAAGCTTTGCTGGCGGGCCCGGTTGACCTGCATCGGCACTTGATAGCTGGCACCACCGACTCGCTTGCTGCGAACTTCGATGTAAGGTTTGACGTTCTCAACGGCTTGTTCGAACACTTCGATCGGCACCGCATCAGGCAGTCTGCGACCGATTTCATCGAGGGCCCGGAAAAAGACTAGCTGAGCAACTGTCTTTTTGCCGTCGAGCATCAAGCAATTGATAAACTTGCTGGCCAACAGCGAATCGAAGCGTGGATCGGGCTTCAGCTGAGTCCGACTGGCGGTGATCTTTCCCATGGCGACTTATTGCAGGCAACGAATGAATGGTGGGGGAGTAACGTAGTTTGTCAGGTAACAGACTACTTGGCTTTTCTTTGCGGCTGGGCTTTCAGGGCTGCACAGCTCTTGGGGCGGTGAAGCCCTCAAGGCTCTTACTAGCTCTTCTTCGCACCATAACGCGAACGGGCTTGCTTTCGCTTGTCAACACCGAGCGTATCGCGGCTACCGCGAACCACTTGATAACGTACACCCGGCAAGTCACGGACACGTCCGCCGCGGATCAGCACGATCGAGTGTTCCTGGAGGTTGTGACCTTCGCCCGGAATGTAAACAGTCACTTCTTTTCCGTTGCTGAGACGCACCCGCGTGATCTTCCGCAGAGCCGAGTTGGGCTTCTTGGGAGTCATGGTACGAACTTGCAAACAAACCCCTTGCTTCTGGGGGCAACGGTCCAGCACCGGGCTCTTGCTCGGCTTACGAGTGCGTTTACGTTGCTTACGGACGAGTTGATTGATCGTTGGCATGGAATGCGTTCAACGCTGGGAAAGCGATTGCAGTAGGCGTTAGCGACTGAAAAACAGCAGCGTCTGATTGGATACCAGGCGGCTTCGACGTAATATAACCGACCAAGTAGCCTCTGTTAAAGAGGGCTACCGCTCGGATGATGCACGAATTTGCTCTGAGGGAGTCGCACGAGTATGGGGAACCGCGGCAGACTGTCAAGGCTAATTTGGCGAGATGTGCGGTGAAAATTGTCGATGCGTCCTGTTCACAATCGTTTTCACATGGCCATTTGCCGGCCATTCGCAGTCGGGGGTAATTTTGTTCTCCACCGCCCCCCTGTTATTTCGTTTTCGTTACAATATTTAAGCTGTGCGAGCTCGCTGAGTTGTTTTTCCCGGAAGGATGAACCGTTATGACCGAGGAGGGCGAATCCTTCGAGTCTTTGTTGATTCGCCTGCGCGCGGGCGACGAGCAGGCGGCCAACACGTTATGGGAGCAGTATTACCACCGCATCGTTCGTTTGGCGGGTAAACGTTTGCCGACCTCCCTGCGGCGGATTCGCGACGAAGAAGATGTGGCGTTGTCGGCTTTTCACAGTTTTGTCGCCGGGGTGAAAGCTGACCGATTTCCGAATTTGGCGGGGCCCGACAATCTTTGGGGATTGTTAATTGTATTGACCAGCCGCAAGGTGCAGGCCCACATGCGGCATCATTCACGGCAGAAGCGGGGCGGTGGAAAAGTCCGCGGGGAGTCGGTTTTTCTGGCTCCTCAGGAAGCTCAGCCGGGGCCGGGTATCACCGGCATCGAAGGCCGCGACGAGGGCCCAGCCTGGGAAGCGGAAATGGCCGAAGCGGCCGAGACGTTGCTGGAGTCGCTGGGTGATCCCGCCTTGCGAGAGATCGCCGTGATGCGGATGGAAGGATACTTAGTCGACGAGATCGCCGAGATTTTGGAAATGAGCAAACGGGCCGTCGAGCGACGCTTGCAATTAATCCGCAAGATTTGGACAGAAACGGAGTCGGATTCCAAGGAATAACGAATGCAATTATCCCAACTATCCGCCCGGCATTTGGCTGAAATTGATTCCCTCAGCATCGAATTCGAGCAATCGCTGCGTGGCCGCCTCGAGGCCAGCCAAGCGGCGTCGAGCGAGCGGCTGCCTCAAGATCTGCTGGAGAGCCTGATTGCTGCCACTCTCAACAATTATGCGGGCAAACATCGCGAAGTCTTAGAAACCGAACTGCGGGCAGTCGCGGCGGAGATGGTGGGGCACAGCCAGCGGTTAGCGGATTGGTTTCAACCCGGGATGCGAATCGGTCCCTATTTGTTGGAGGCTCGCATCGGCCGCGGCGGCATGGGAGAGGTGTACCGGGGCCGCGACACGCGGCTCGACCGCGACGTGGCCATCAAGGTGTTGATCGAACAACTTGACGGCTCGCCCGATCACCAACAGCGTTTCGAACGTTTTGACCGCGAAGCACGGGCGATTGCCGGGCTCAGCCACCCAGCCATTGTCAGTCTGTATGACGTGGGCCAACACCAAGGCCGCCCTTTCGCCGTGATGGAATTACTCAAAGGGGTCACGGTCCGCGAGCGACTTCGCCAAGCCGCACCACTCAGCCCCGGAGAGACGCGGTTCATCGGCGGTGAAGCGGCGGATGCTTTGGCCGCGGCTCACGCCATGGGGATCGTCCATCGCGATCTGAAGCCAGAAAATTTATTCATCACCGAAGAAGGTCGCGTCAAACTGCTCGACTTCGGGCTGTCGCGAAACGACAGTGCCCGCGGAGGGGGTGACGCGGCAACCGTTTCTGGGGTGATCCTGGGGACGGCCGGCTATCTGTCGCCCGAACAAGCCAAGGGTGGCCAAGTCAGCGTGGCGGCCGACTTGTTCAGCCTCGGCTGTGTTCTGTACGAATGCTTCTTTGGCCACGGCCCCTTCCAGCGAGAGACCTTCGCCGAATCGTTAGCCGCGATCATCAACGCGCAGCCCGAATACGAAACCACTCGCGTCGCCGACGACCCGCGACTGGTCGAGTTGATCGCCGCTTGCCTTGTTAAGGAACCTGGCGAGCGGTTGGCTGATGCCCAGCGACTAGCCTGCCAACTGCGGGGCGATATCACTAGCGATGGCGATTGTTTGCCTGGCCCGGCGGCAATCCGCCTGAACTCTCGAATAAATCCACGGCCAACCTCACGCAACCGGACTCCCGTCTCGACCGCCATCGCCGACCGGCCGACCGAGTCGGTGGTCCGGCAACCGTCCGTCGACGAATCCGTCCATGCCCATCGCTTGCCCCGCCGACGGTTCTTCCAAGCGGCCGGCTGGACCGGCCTGGTGGCTGCCGGAGTCGCCGCATCCAGCAGCCTGGGGCGTTGGCTGAATCAGCCCGCCAAGATTCAATCGATCGCCGTGATGCCGCTGGAAGATGGTTTGCAGCTCGATATGACCCCGCTGGCCGGAATGAATACGCGCGACCTCCGGATCGGCGAACAGATGGCGGCGGCGATCGCCAACCAGTTGACGCGAATCCCCGATCTTCGCGTCCATCCCTATCTGCCGCTGCGTAACGATCCGGCGGCGGATCTGGTCGGTGAACCTGCCGATGACTCTGCCACCAACGGGTCTGCTGGCAACGCACCGCACGCTGGCGAGGCAGCGCAGGGCCCCAGCATCCAGCCGCCAGCGGTTGTCTCGCGAGGTTTGAAACTCGAACTGGCTCGCTATCAAGAGATTGGCCAGCAATTGGGAGTGGATGCCGTCTTGATTGGCACGGTGATTACGGATGGGGATGGTTATCAAACCATCGATGTGCAGTTAATTGATTCCCAAAGTGGGTTTCAGCTCTGCAGCTACAACACACGCGTCAAGCAAGAGACGAATCTGATCGAGCAGCAGGAGATTGCCGACCAGGTAGCCGCCGGGATCGGCCGGGAACTGGCCGGTTACAACAGTGGCGAGCCTCGCAGCAACGCTTCTTACCACTGCTTGGTCAACGGCTACGCGCGGATGGACCCGGATTCCACCAAAGCTTTACGCGATGCACTAGGTTGTTTCCGCAGCGCGGTGCGGCAGGATGCAAAATTCGCCGAAGCCCACGCGGGAATCGCCTTGACGGCGATGATTTTGCTGGAACAGGCGGTTGCTGAGCAGCGGGCCGATTTGATCCAACAAGCTCGCCAAGCGGTGGCTCAAGTTCGCGACTTGCGAGTCGATTCCAACACGGCCGAATTGGCCGCCGCCGTGCTAGCTTGGCAAGCCGACTGGGACTTTATCGAGGCTGAGAGAATTTTCGCCGAGCGGGTTCCGAAAATGACGCTCAGCTGGGTAGCCCAATACGAATACGCGGTATTCTTGGCCGCCAGGGGTCGGTGGCGGCAAGCTCTCGAGCACGCCCAGCGGGCGATCAGCCTGGACAAAATGTCGGTCGTTTTTCAGCTTCAATCGGCTCGTCTCACTTGGTTGGCCGGCGATCCCAATACAGCCTTAAATCAAGTGCGAGCGATGCAAGCGGCTTATGCGGGGCGGGCTCGGGAGTTAGCTGTCGGATTCGAACTTGATGTGCTGGAGAGCCGCCAGGAATTGCTCGCAGCTCAGCAAGTGCTCGCGCAGCACACATCTTACGACGGCCAGTCGGACTATTGGGAAGCCCGCCTGAGGACCTTAAATAAACTGCCTTACGGTCCTTATGGAAGTGAACTCAACGCGGCAATTTTGACGCTGCGTCGCACGGCAGAAGTCGAAGAGGGCTGGTTGCTGCGGTTGAAAAGTGAACAAGAGATCGGAAGAGCGTCGTGTAGGGAAAGAGTGTTCAGAG
>CAZHTX010000409.1:0-5470 GCA_964535475.1 uncultured Pirellulaceae bacterium | reverse complement strand
AGCCCGTTTCCTGATACCATGAATATCGGTTGGGCGAACGATTACTTAGGCTATTTGCCGCCACCCGAACACTTCGAGTTAGGGGGCTATACGACTTGGCGAGCTCGCAGCAGCTGTCTGGAGGAAAACGCCGAACCAAAACTTCGCGGTAAACTATTGGAGATGCTGAATCACTTACATCAGCAAGCAGCACCAGCTGCCGCACCTGCACAACCAGCTCCCGCAGCACCTCGGCAAGCTCTGCGGCAACAGGCTTTCCCACCCGAGCTGGCTGTGGGATTGTTTAACACGATTCCCGGAGTCGACGTGCAGTTGGTCGCCAGCGAACCGCAAGTCGTCGATCCGGTTAGTCTGGCATTTGATGGGGCGGGTCGACTGTGGGTGGTTGAAATGCGGGATTATCCAACGGGACCGAGCGGCGCTGCGGAGTTTGGTGGTCAGATCAAGGTGTTGCAAGATCTCGATGGGGATCATTACTACGAAACGGCAACGACCTTCGCGGACGGTTTGGAATTTCCCACTGGTGTGATGCCATTTCGCAACGGCGTGATTTTGACGCATGCCGGACGGGTCACTTGGATGGCTGATACCGATGGTGATTTAAAGTGTGATATCCAAAATGATTTGTTCAGCGGTTTTGCGGAGGAGAACGAGCAGTTGCGCGCCAATCATCCCACTTGGACGCTGGAGAATACGATCCACGTAGCCAGTGGCTTGCGAGGCGGCAAGATCACGGCCGTCGATAGTCGTTGGCCAACGACTTCACAGCCCGTGGCGTTGGCCGCCCGTGATTTTGAATTTCAACCCGATGGGGGCCGTTACCAAGCGGTCTCCGGCAACAGTCAGTTCGGTTTCTTTCAGGATTCGCTGGGTAATCGTTTCGTCTGCTCCAATCGGAATCCGGCTAAAATCATTCTGGCCGAATCCGATCGAATTGCGGCGAACCCGCTGTTATCTCAAGCTGACTGGATTGTCGACGTCATTCCTGCCGCGGAAGCGAGTCAAGTTTTCTCGCTGACCAAGGCTTGGACTACCAGCAATTTACATGCGGGACAATTCACTGCTGCTTGCGGCGTGTTTCGCTATGAGAGTGATTTGCTGGCGACGGAATTCGAGCGTGATTTCTTCGCTTGCGAACCGACCGCCAGCGCTGTTTGCCGTTATCGAACGACTGGTTTCGGTTTGCTGCCAACCACGGAGCGAGCCCAGCGGGGGCGAGAATTTTTGGCTTCCAGCGATCCTTGGTTTCGCCCCGTGGATTTAACGGATGGGCCCGATGGCGCAATCTATGTCGTCGATATGCATCGGGCCGTAATTGAGCATCCGCAATGGGTGCCAGATGCTTGGAAAGCGAGTATCGATAAGCGCTGGGGCAACCAAGCGGGGCGGATTTATCGACTTGTTCCCACCGGCGCACCGCAGCCTGCCAACGAATCAGCGCAAAAAAACATATCTCTGGAAAATGCTGCGATCGGCGAACTGATCTCACAACTTGGTGATCAGAATCGTTGGCGACGCACCACATCGGCAAGACTGTTGTATGAACGCGCAAGTGACGGAGATGCCCAAGTGCGTGAGCAAATCCTCGGTGCCTTGCGCAAGTATGTCAGGCAATCACAAGTCACCAAAAGCGGCGGTACGATGCGAGCACTTTGGCTGTTGGCCGCCAGCGATGCTCTCGATCAGCAAATCTTGCTGCACGCTTTCAGTGATGAGCATCCAGCAGTCCGCAGGCAATCGCTAAAGCTGGCTCGCGGTCGCGTCACCGCGGCAATTGCACCGTTGCTCGATCGCTGCAGTGATGATGCCGATTCCGGCGTGCGATTTGAGTGGCTAGTGCAATTTGCTGAGGACGCGACCGCTTCCCAATTGGCACAATGGGTACGACGCTCCAGTCGGGAGCCTAGCGAAGATCACGATAGCGAGTGGTTGGCTAACGGTTTGTCCCTGGCAAGCCCCAAGCAATTACCCGCCGTGCTGGCAGAGTTGTCACGAGAGTCGCCACTTTCTGCTGCTCAACAATCAGCGCTAGTTGACCTGCTCGGACCTTGGGTGGAGCGAGCTGGTTGGCAAGCGGAACCGCAAGTGTTGGTGGCGATTCTTGAGAGTCAAGTAAAGTTGTTCAGCGATTCATCGCTCGGTGATTTTTTGCTGGCACGGTATGTCAGCGGCATGCATCGTCGGGGCCGCAGTATGACAACACTGTTGGATAAATTGCCGGAGCCGTTGTCTGAGTCTTTGCCTGATTCATTTGCGGGGGCTGGATCCCCGCGAGCAGCTTGGGCGGCAGCCATGCAACGCGCCGCGACCCTCGCTGGCGATTCGTGGCGAACCACCGCGGAGCGTGATTGGGCGCTCACGCTGGCTTTGGCGGGAGACGATCGCGACGCCAGCGAGTTATGTTTGCAAGTGTTGCGAGAATATCCTGCGGAGTACCATTCAACTGCGATTCAGCGATTGGCTCGGCTGGACGATGCCGACATGGCCAAAACACTGTTGGATCAATTTTCCGACTTGCCAACCGCTAGCACGAATTTGCTCATCGCCGCCATGGCCCGTGGAGACGCCTGGGGCCAATCGCTGGTCGAGTCGATCCGCACTGGAACTTTGCCGGTCGGCTACATTGATCCGGTTTCGTGGGGGCTATTGAAACGCCACGCAAATCCAAAAGTCCGAAGCTTGGCGAGCGAGATCAGCGAGAAAATAAAATCGTCAGATCGCGGCAAGTTGACAGCCACTTACCTGGGTGCCATGAAAACGGGCTCCGCTGCGGGCGACTTAGCTGCGGGGCGACAGCTGTTTGCTCAACACTGTGCCGCTTGCCATCGCATTGACGGGGTGGGGCATGACGTGGGGCCGAATATCTCAGACCTTCGCATTGAGACCGAGGACGAGCTTGTCACGGCGATCTTGAATCCCAACATAGCGATCGATGCCGATTACTTTGCCTATACCATGCTGACGACCGATGGGCGTATTTTTGAAGGGCGTCTATTGGATGCTACCCCAGCGACGGTAACACTGGCGATGCAAAATGGCGAGACGCAATCCTTCGCCCGTGAACAGATCGAGTCATTACAAGCTACCGGCCGCTCACTGATGCCAGAAGGCTTCGAGCAACAATTGACACCGAAGCAGATGGCCGAGTTGATCAACTACCTCCAAAACTGGAGGATTAAAGAGCTGAGATAACCCCAAATTGGAAATGTCATTTTCGTAGCCGGTACAGCGTAAACAGTACAATCGTAGGGCGTCAATTAGAATGGATCGCTCCGCGACAATTGTAGATGCTCTTTCTCGCCAAGAGGTTTACCAATGCTCACGGATTTAGAGTCAGGCCAAATATTTACCAGGTGGCGGGCCGCTGTACTCGCGAAGGACATGTTGACCAGGGCGGCCGCCCTCACGAAATGGACCAGCTCGACACCGCCGGCGCGGTGCTGACTTTTCACGGCTACGCCAACCTCACGCAACCACATTTGTACGACGAAAAAATCGGACTCTCGCTATTGAAGGTGGATGGCGTTTTGCTACCCGAAGCCCTGATGTGTTGAGTAGCGAAGTCAGCGGAGTCAAGAAGGCTGTTCGGCGAAGACTTTTATCTGGACCGCAGCACGCTGACGAATCTTGGCGACAAACCATTGGGTTGCAACCCTTGGTGGGACGATAACCGATCCGCTGATGCAAGTTGTCGAAGACGATCGGCAACAACGAGCCACGACATTGCTGCAAAACGTCGATTACCGGATCGAGGCTCACTACGAAGTCCTCAGCGGGGAAGAGGCGCCACAGAAGCAATATGAGATGTTCAAGCGACGTTCGTCTAAGTGGCGATGCTTCCAACAACCTTTTCTCGATCTCGTTTCACCTTTGCAAGGATTTGTCATGGACCACCGATACGATTTTGTTTTCCTGTTTGACACACGGACGGCAACCCCAACGGTGACTCCGATGCGGGCAACCTTCCACGGGTGAATCCTGAAACGGGCCACGGACTCGTCACAGATGTTTGTTTGAAACGGAAGGTTCGCAACTTTGCCGCTAACGTAAAAAACGAGAAACCTCCTTATGAGCTTTTAGTCAAGGAACGTGCCATCTTGAACAACCAGTATTCGCGAGCCTACGAGGCATTGAAGCTGGACGCGTCAAAGGCGAAGCGCACTAGAGGAGATCCGCTTTGTTTGACCCGAGTGCGCTTGAAGTACTCCGATGGAAAGATATCTCGAATGGCCATCGATGATGGTTTCGACGACCGCTTCACCACCGGGACCCAAGTTACCGTTTTCACCGCACAATGTCCACGTCACCCGATCGTCTACGCCGTCAAATTTCACCGCCGGAAAGTGGCGTATGACCGCGAAGTCGATGTCTATCTTCAACTTCAAGACCTTGAGGTCTGCGAAGTTTGTGCGAACCAGGTTCCCCGATTGCTTGCTTATGACGACGCCCACTTCGCGATCGAGATGGGCGTCGTTCGTCCCCATTTCATCGTCGACTTTGGTGAGGCCTACTTGGATCGGCCACCGAATTATTCCGAAGAGGTGTGGCGGGATTGGCGGGAAGAAAAATCCGAAGCGTTCGCAGAAAATTGGCCAGCCGCCGGGGAAAATCCTCGCGACTTTCCGAATGCTTGGGATTTACATCGCCGATGTGAACCCAGGATATATTCGATTCCAAACCACATTTCTATCTGATTGTGCCAGCTGCCATGACGAGGCGTGTAGACGCACCGGATTCAATGTTCTTTGCGACTTAGAAACTCTCGGCGAGTGGCGGTCGATCAGAGTATCCCACGAACACCCTTCTTGCCTAGTTCGCCGTCGAACTCGATCATTCCGGCAATCATCCGATCATTGGCTGACTCATCGCTGGTCCAACGGTTAATTGGCCGTCCTGATGTTTTCGGGGCCTCGCAAGCCTTCGCCGTAAGCTGTGCTTGTTGCACCGAGGTAATTCGCGGAGGCCGTCCCGATCGCTTCTCGTCGCTGAGAAGTTCTTTGATAGCTCTCGTCAACGCCGCCTTTCCGTCTGTGCATTCGATCTGAATCAGCTCCTGCCAGTTGTCTCGCCATCGCCTTCTCTAGAGACCAGTCTGATTCTACCCAAGTTCAACCACGGTAGCAATCTGTTCGTTGCGGACTCCATCGAAGGCAAGCAGGATGATCCGACACCGCTGCACAAGACCTGCCGCAGTCTCACATAAAAAGAATCGTAAAGGTCGTCATCAAAAGGTTTCGGTTTCAAAATGATCCCAGCCGTTTCCACCGAAAATGGCTTGTGTGGCAGCAACTTGATCATCAAAATTCAAACGTCGTATTCTGCGGTTGTCTGCTTCAATCTTCGTAGCTTCTTGATGATCAATCAATAATGAAAGATCATCGGCAATCACGCGAGGGCGTGTTGCTTTCCAAGTCGAAATGACCTCATCGTGCATTGCTTCGGTGGGGGCAATTGAGGATCGCAGGAAGTG
>CAZHTX010000408.1:0-5492 GCA_964535475.1 uncultured Pirellulaceae bacterium | reverse complement strand
TCCTGATTGCGGAGCAGCCATGCGGGGTGGGGAGATCTTTATTCGCGGCAACGCCGGGCCGCAGGCAGCAGCCAGAGCCTTGTGGGGCACCATCGTGATCGGTGGTGATGCGGATGGAGGGTTGGGCGACTCGATGCGCGGTGCGACTATCTTTATTCGCGGTAAAGCCAACATGCTGGGGCGTGGTGTCCGCGAAGCACCACTGCGGGAACGCGAGAAATTGCGGCTCGGGTTGTTGTTGATCAATGCCGGTATTCGGGGAGATGTCAAAGATTTTCGCCGCATTGTTTCCGAGGTTACGCTGCGTGAGGAAGCCAACCGCCCACGCGGTGAGATTAATCCTAGTTGGCGATAAGTTCCCGGGCTCACGCTGAGTACCGTTAAAGCTCGATCACAATTTCTCTGACAACACCATGTTTGACTTTCTTGAGCTGACTCGACCGACCTTTGGAAAAGCGGCCGCCCGCAGCGTATCGACCCGTCTCCGCGTCCAATTGTCGACACAAGTTGCGTTGCCCCTGCCGCTGATCGCCTACGATTTGCCTTGGTGTGAACGTCCTCCCGAAGTTGCCCGCTACGTGGCCGATAATCTCGACGGTTTGGGAGTTTCGGTGGCTGGTTTGCAAAGCGAGTTTCATCATACCGACGATGAACAAGCAGCCGATCCGCCACCGTTGCAGTTAACGATTTGCCCGTATCGGGCGGAACGCTTCGGGCTTCATTTTGATGACTTGGCCAACGCCCGCATTATTGACATCCGGTTCACGTTACCACGCCAAGTTAATACCGGGTTGCCACGCTACTCGGCAAACACGATGCGGCGTTGGGATCAGCGGGCAGCTCGCATGGCGGACCAGGCAATGCAGGCCTTTGGTGACCTCGACGCACTCTGCTGGCCTCCCGATGTGGCCGACGTGGGAAAACTGGGAGGCAAAGTCGAGCAACTCCGATCGCTCAATCCAGCCGCCGTGATCGCGGTCAGCATCGAAGCTCACCGCGCGGCCACGGACCTCGCACGTGTCCTCCCAGCAAAACCGGACCTGATCTGCTTGCGGGCTGATCGCTGGCCAGCAGACCAAGCATTCACGTTTCTGCAAGTGGTCGCGGCAACCGCTGATCGTTTGCAGCAAGTCGAATCTGCGGCTGTCAAGTTGGCCGTCATTCCACCGCCCGACAGCGACGAACAAGATATCGTCAAATTGTTGGCCCTGGGTGCTGATCTCGTCGCCATCGATCACTGGTGTCGTGATCTCATCACGCCCGCCAAACGCCGGCAATCCAGCGCTGAATGGGCAGCGGCAAATTTGGGTGTGGTGACCACGGCCGCCGATCAACAGACGGCCGACATCGACCTGACATTGCTGGTGCAACGTATCGCCAAAACCCAGCAATGGATCGAAGCGGCCGGGGCCGGCGGTGTCGCAGAACTCAATCGCTCGTTTCTCATCAATTACACCGCGTTGCCGCTTCCCGGTGTGGCTGCCGTCAATTGAACTAATTGGCCAGAGCACGAGCGATTGGGAGAGTCTGACGGAATATTGTGGCAGTTAATCGTCTTCCGGGGCGATTTCAAAGCCGCGAATCCGAAGCCCAAATTTGTCTTCCACCTTGACGGCTTCCCCCGTCGCGATCGGATGGCCACCGACTTCCAGCACCAACGGCTCGTCGCAGTTCTTATCGAACTGAATCATCGCGCCGGGAACCAGTTCCAGCACCGCCGACAGTGGCACGGACTTGTGCGCCAACGTCACAGCCACCGTCGCTCGCACCTCGAGCACGCTTTGCTGATAACCGTTCAACGGCACTTCGTGGCTGGCTGGGACACTCGACATGAAAATCGGCTGCTTCTTGCTAGTGAGTACTCATTTTGGGACGAAATTGCCTCGTCAGAGGCCGTTCCTGAGACTTCTCATCGACAAATTGCCGGCATTCACTACAGTCCAGACGGGAAACTCGACCCGGTAGCCTTAAAGTTTGCCAGAAATAGCGTGAAAAATTGCTGCTAGCCCCTCTGTGGGGGGTGCATTTAACGAGGTAAAACGGCTAAATTAGGTCCCGTTCGATCAGAGCTGGTTGCAAACCAACAACCGTTTCCGCATCGGGCTCGCATGCCTTGTTTCATTGGTCTTTGGAAAGCGAAAGAAAAGCCGAGATGTGCCTCCTCGCCGTTCAGTATCAGCTCGTTCCCGAAAGTCCAATCTTAGTTGCCGCCAACCGTGAGGAGTATTATGACCGACCTAGTCTGCCTCCCTCGATTCAGTCTGGCAAGCCGCGAGTACTCTCTGGCATAGACCAGCGTGCTGGTGGCACCTGGTTGGGAGTCAACCAAAACGGTTTGTTTGTGGGGCTCTGCAATCGGGCCACCGTGATGCCTTTGTTTGGACATCGTTCACGCGGTCAACTTTGCCTTGATTTACTTCGTTGCACATCGTCTCGTAAGGCGCTCGACAAGGCGTTGACCGAGTTAAGCAAGACTCGTTACGAAGGTTGTAACGTGGTGATCGCTGATGGCAAAGCAGGCTTCGTGATTCACTCTGAAGAAGAGCAAGAAGTTGTGCCGCTCGAAGAAGGCTTGAACATTGTCGGTTCACGCAACTTGAACGATCCGACTGATGAGCGCGTGCAGATGGCGCGGCGGCTGTTGACTTTGCAAACACTCGATTCGCCGGTCAAATTTTTGGCCGTTGCCAGCAAGGTTTTTGCTCGTTCGCCAGTTGGTCCAGGACGCCCCAGCATGGTTATGCGTGGTCGCGAGCATGGCACGGTCAGCAGCACCTTGATTGCGCTCGGCGTTAAACCCCGGGACGCAATTTATCAATTCTCCTCGGGTGCTCCGGATCAAGCAAAGTACGAAGATTATTCGCCCATGTTGCGAGATATTCTCAGCCGTGGTTTGCGAGAATCGCGTTCCAAGGCTCGCACCGCTTGAACGGGACCAGAACTGCCTGGACCGCCGCCTACGCGGCGACGGTCCAGCATTTCTCCCAGTGTGATTCGACCAACAGCTGGGCTGTGCAATACAGCCATCAAATCCCAGCTGAGGATCTCCCTTTGCTCGTGCTCGCCGATCTGCAAACTGGCGGTCGCGGGCGCGCCGGGCGCAGTTGGTTCGCCGACGCAGGTACGCTGACCTTCTCGCTGCTCGATTCGGCCCAGCGGTTGCAATTCAGTAAATCGCAGCTATCGCGGTTGGCATTGATCACGGGGCTGGCGGTGGCCGAAGCCATTGAGCAATTCATACCGCCGGTGCGTGCCAGTCTGAAATGGCCCAACGATGTCTACGTGGCGGGCGGTAAGGCCGCTGGGATTCTGGTGGAAAGTGCTGCCGGCAGTGACCACCGCGTGGTCATCGGCGTCGGTGTCAACGTGGCGACCGATCTCACCACTCCGGCGGTTGCCGCGGTCGACCCCCAGCTTGGCCAGCGAGCCCGCAGTCTGGCTAGAATTGCTAATCGTCCACTTGATCGTAACGAGTTGCTGCCTCTGATCTTGGAGCGGCTGGATGATCACCTCGCGGCTTTCAGCGGTGCGGATGACGCTCAACTCGATCATCAGTTTGCCAATCTGGTCAAGACAATTGAAACTCGCTGTTTCTTGACCGGCAAAGAAATTACCTTGCAGCAGGGCCCGGCAAGGCTCCGCGGGTTGTGCCAGGGGATTGATCCCAGCGGCGCGTTGCGTGTCCTGATCGATGGTCAACTGCAGCAGATTCAATCCGGTGAAGTCATCCGCGTCGCCAGCAGTTAAACTGTGTCCCTGGTCAATCTTCTGACTCCCCTCCTCTTCCCCCATCATGCAAGGGTTCCCTTCTCATGCCATCGCAGACATCTTTACTACCCCAGCGAGTACTACCCCAGCGAGCCTTCTTGGTGAGTTTGTGTTGTGCCAGTTTGGGCCTCACTGCCAGCCTGGTTTTCACCGCGAAACCCGCTGTTGCCGATGAACAAGCGGCAGCGACAGTAAGTGATTTGGGCAATGGTAATTTCGTCGTCGGTCCTGATTTTAGGCTTGATCCCGATCTCGCCGATCGTGGTAATCCTCGGGGTCGCTCATTTGAATTTAGCATGCCCTTGGCGGAGAGTGCCATCTTCCGCGGCGACGATGCTACGCTGGATCCAAAGAAAAAGGTCCGCACAGAGCGGAAGATCTTTGTCTATGTTCCAGCCGCCTATCAACCGGGTACCGAGGCGCCGATTTTAGTCATGCATGATGGGCCGAGTCGTTTAAACCTGGTGCGTCACGCGCTCGATAATTTGACCATCTCCAAAGACCCGGCGCGTCGCTTGCCTGCGTTCGTTGTGATTTCAGTGCAGAACGGCGGTGATGATAGCAAGGGGAGTCAACGCGGTCTGGAATACGACACGATGTCCGACCGCTTGGCCCGCTTTATTAATGACGAAGTCTTGCCCGCCGTGCTGGCAAATTCAGAGATCAAAGCCGCCTATCCAAACTTGGCTTTCACCAAAGATCCCTGGGGCAGAGCCGTCATGGGTTGCAGCTCGGGAGGCGCCGCGGCGCTGGCCATGGGTTGGTTTCGTCCTGATCTTTTTCGTCGCTTGATCACTTACTCGGGCACCTTTGTCGATCAGCAAGATGATGATGCGGCGGAGGAGGCTGATTATCCCTTGGGTGCTTGGGAATATCATTCCAGCATGAAGCTGATCGAGAACAGCGAGCGGAAACCGCTGCGGATTTTCACGCACGTTTCGGAGAATGATTTGCGAGCTAACGATCCCGAAGAAAGTTATCACAACTGGGTGATGGCCAACGAACGTACGGCCGCCGCGCTGAAGGCCAAAGGCTATGATTATCGCTATGTCTTCAGCCGTGCCAGCAAGCATTGTGATCAACAGGTGTTTGAGCACACCTTGGCTGATACGCTGGTTTGGATGTGGCAGGGTTACGAGTGATCGGTGCCGACACCGGCGAACATCCGGCCAATCACGGCGAGTAGCAAGACCGCCAAGCCGGCCAGCATGATGGAAATTTGCAGACCGGCAAAGCGGGCGATCGCCCCCCAGAGCAACGAACCGCCACTCATCGAAGCGGCGAATACGGCCAAGTACGAGCTCATGCCGCGGGCTCGAAGGTTGCGTGGCAAAACTAATTGAGCGGTTGAATTGAGGCTGGTCAGCGCCATCATCCAGCCAGCCCCGGCGGCCAGCATCAGCCCCAGCGTGAATGGTCCGCCCAAGTTCGCCGCGATCCCCAAGAGCGCGATCGCGGCCAAGCAATGTGCCAACAGCAACGTTCCGGGGACTCCCAAACGATAGCGGGCCCATGGCATAAACCCAGCCGCCACCACCGCGCCGACTCCGATGCCGCCGACCAGCATGCCGTAACCCAACGCATCCCAATCGAGCAAGTCGTGCGCGACCAGCGGCAGCAGGGACCACAGGCCGCTGGCAGGAACCACAAACAGCGCCACCCGGGTGAGCACGTGCCGCATCGTTTGGTTTTGGACGGCAAAACGCAAGCCCGTGAATAAGGCT
>CAZHTX010000407.1:0-5495 GCA_964535475.1 uncultured Pirellulaceae bacterium | reverse complement strand
AAATCGGAGCGGTTGGCATCTTGCTGAGTGGTTTCGCGTTGTCGCTCGAGTTGCTGATGTAAGACTCTGTTTTCGTAATCTGCGGCGTTTAGCTGGTCTTCCAGCGAGCGGACTTGGGCGATCAATTTTTCGTTGTAGACATCTTGATGGGCCTGACTGCGACAGCCGGCAAGCCCCAACAGGGGTGCCAGCAGGAGAAATAACGCCGGCCGCAGCGCAACTCTGCACGCGTAGCCCTTGGCTGATTCCTGGGAATCAGCCAGCGAGTTGGCGGCGCGGCGGTCTAGTCCTGGCATGGCGTGGGCAACAAAGAAAAATCGAAATTCCGGACGTTTTTTCTCAAGTTCCCCGCTGTACCAAGATATCGCCGCCTCGGTCAACAGGAGAACCCACCAGCCGTCGCGTCGAGTGCACCTGACGGTTTGTAATTGGCATGGCCTTTAGTCGGGCGATTGATCAGAATCTTGGTTTTCCCCGTGAATGTCGGTAAAACAGGAGGGCTAGGATGGCCATTTCACCCGAAAATCGTGCTCGAGCGCTTCAGCTCGCCAAGGAACTAAATGAAATTAATGGTGGCCGTTACCACGACGACGGAACCCCCAAGACCTTCGATGAGCTTGAGATCGAAACCAATGCTTTAACCGATCTGCTTAGCTCCTTGGCATTGAATGAGTCTGCCAAGGATCTACCCCAGGAAGAAAAATCCGTTCGCTGTCCAAAGTGCAAGGCCGTGCCCAAGCCGCACGATCCTGACGACAACGAACCGATCGTCATTCAGGCCGCTCGAGGTGAAGTCGAGTGGATGAACCAAGGCTACTATTGCCGGCGATGTCGCCGGTCTTTTTTTCCCTCGGCTGGCTGAATTGGCTCTCCGCGTCGAAGCCACCGTCAGCCCTAAGGTCGAACGCAAGATGGTTTACGCCGGAGCCAACAAGGCCAGCTACCAAGTGGCCAGCGACGACTTGAAAGAACTTGCTGAACTGGACATCAAGACCGAACGGATTCGACTGGCCACGCTGCGAAACGGCAAGGCTCGGCAACAGCTCGATAAGATCTTGCGGGATGCCTTCCTCGAAAAATCCATTCCCGATCAAAACAATTCCGGCCCCGCTGATAAAGACGCTCCTGAACTAGCGGTAGTGATGAGCGACGGTGGAAGGTACCAGCGATTTGATCGCGGCAGTACGAAACCCGAGTCGGGCAGCTTCTGGAAAGAAAGCCGAATGGCAATTCTGCTGTCGATGAAAACAAAGTCTCACCAAGAAGATCCCAACGCGGAGCTGCCGGATTTCCTGCAAGACGTTTGTATTGCCAAGAAACTCGCTGATATGGGGAAAGTTGTGGGGGAAAACCCCAAAGACCAGCGAGGCAACGTTTCCGACGAACCTCCTTGGCAACGTCCCGAACTGCTCAGTAAAGACGTGGTTGCCAGCGGGCAAACGTGGAAGGAGTTCGGGCCGATGGCTGCTAGTGCAGCTTGGTATGCCGGGTTCTTTAAGGCGACTGAAAAGGTCTTTGTCTCCGATGGTTCTTCGGCGATAGAGGAGATGCAGCAGCAGTGGTTTGGCAATTTCACCAGCGTGTTGGACATCATGCACGCATTGTCATACAGCCTCGCTGTGGCGCGGGCCATCCACCGTGAACCGACGGAATCGTGGGATTGCTACCGTCGTTTCGCCACATCGATATGGCAAGGGAAAGTCGACGATGTGATCGCAGAATTGGATCGGCACCAGCAAGAACTTGGAATACCGCCTGACGGCGCGAGCGAAACGGATGCACGGGAGATCATTCGTCGCACTAGAGTTTACTATCGAAACCACCGTCGGCGGATGAACTATCCGGAGTACCGGCGTCGGGGCTATCCGCTGACCAGCTCGATCATGGAATCGACGGTCAAACAGGTCAATCGCCGGATCAAAGGAAGCGAAAAATTTTGGTCGACTGCTGGTGGCGAGGCTATCCTGGGTCTCAGAGCTTCGTACATTAGCGACAGCAAGCCAATGGACGACTACTGGAAACGCACCCAGAAAACCGTCGACGGCTGCCGCGCTTACCTGGCTGCCTAAAACCGCAAACCGTCAGGTGCACTCGTCGCGTCTGGGGTGCAGCTCAGAGTCAGCTCAGAGATTGTCTTGTCCGGTAAAATTCGTCACCAGGGCGCGCAGTTTTCGCCGCAGCACGCTGTAACTGAAGAAGGCTTTGCCGATTTCGTAATTGAAGTCGACGATCTCTTGACGATACTCCGGATCGTCGATAATCCGTTTTACCTTGGCCACCACATCTTTGGTGATGTAACCATCCATGGTGATGACTTTCGCCCCCTTCGGTTCGATGTCGGCAACGTAGATTGAATATCGATTTACCAGCACCGGTTGGCGATAATAAAAAGCTTCCAGCAAAGCGTTCCCGAAGCCTTCGTAAAGACTTGGATAAGTAATAAAGTCAGCCTGGGAGTAGGCATCTGCCAGCGTATAGATTCGTTGCCCTTTGGCGTCGACCGCGCGGTACTCGCCCACGCGTTCATCGACCAGACGCAGATCGACTTGTTGGTGGTCGGCCATTTCTTGCAGCATCGATAAGTACTCGTTGCCCTCATCGCCGCTGGCGTGGGAGATCACCAGTTTGCAGCGGTCGTCACGCAACGCGGCAACCAGCGAGATGGCGTGTTCGATGCCTTTGCGGGGGACGACTCGGGTGGGTTGCAAGAAGAGAATGTCATCGCTGCCCAAACCGATGTCTTGGCGAAAGTTGCGGGCGTACTGATCGGCTTCGGGTGGTTCGGTTTCAAAGTCGAGCACGTTGGGCACGAGGATCGAAGATTGCCCGCGGCGGTGCGAAAGCTCTTCTTGGGCGAACGAGTTGATCGTGACATTCTGAATCGCCGGCAAGGAAGGTGGGAACGCCATCGCCAGGATATCGCTGACGCCGCTCACGCTGAAACGATCTCGCTCCCAATAAAAATCGTGATGATGCGCGATCGTGGGAAACCCAGTTTCAGCGATAAAGTGTGTCAGCGCCACCCCGAGGGGCAAATTCATCGGAATGCAGAGTGCGTTTTCCACGATCAAAATGTCGATTGCAAAGCGGCGTGTGAACTCATACAGCGTCCCCTTGAGGTAATCGGCCAGCGCGTAGATCCGCTGCGTCACGTCCGAAGTTCGCGTCCGCGAGCCGAAGCTGTGGCGATTGATCCATTGAATGTCGGGATGCCCGAAATAGGCGTGGGGGACCACCATCGACACATCGTCCTTGCGATCGCTCAACCCTGAATACCAATAGCTAACGTTGCGATGGTCCCATAAAACTTGTGCCCATTTGGCACTTTCCAAGGAAACACCATCGGTGCCGGCGAAGCGTGTGGAAACGAATCCAATGTGGTTGCCCATGGAGGCAAGCCCTCAAAGCTGTGTGCGAAGATCTAATAAGTGCGGGGCAGTATCTGAGTTATTTGTGCCAACTCAGTCAACACGACATTTGGGTGGCAACCCGCGACGCGGGGATCGTCGCTGCGCAGTCGCAAGCTGCGACGGTCGCCGGCAAAGAGCGCGGTTCGCAAGCCCGCGCGGGACGCGGCCCAAACGTCATTCAACATGTCATTGCCGACGTAGATCGCCTGCTCGGGGGTGATGCCCCGGCGAGCCAAAGCGGCTACCAGTGCGGCAAACAGACTGCTGCCAGGTTTGGCGTTGGCAAATCGATAAGAAAAAAAAGTTAGCTCGCCCGCGAACGGCAACTCCCGCCAGCAACAGCCAAACGCCTCAGCCACGACGGTCGGTGTAAAGACTTGCGCGTTGCTGACAATCCCCAGCTCCAAGCCAGCTTGTTGGAGCTGCCGCACCGTCTCCAGCGCGGCCGGCATCGTCCAGCACGGATTGGCGTGCGCTTCGAACGTGTCGGCAAATTGGCGGGCCAGTTGCCATCGCTGGGCATGCCAATTTAAATCGCTGAACTTCGTCGCCGGGCCAGCATGCAACCAGTGGTACCAGACCTCGACGATATCGACCTCGGGATGCGTCACGCCCCGTTCCCGCGCCCGCTGCTGGTGGTCGAGCACCAACTGACGAAAACGCTCGATCTCCGCAGCCGGCGATGCTGGCAAGGGGTAATTCAGGGCTTGGCAAGTCGCCTCCAGGGCCGCCGCTCGCGGTTGCTGATCCGCCGCTCCGACGTCTCCGGTGCCGCTGATCACCAGCGTGCCGTAGATATCAAAAATGACCGCTCGCACGCCAGCTTGCTCTGGCAAGTGGGCCGCGACTTGCGTTGGCAAAGGCCGGAGCGGTTTGGCTAACCGGGCAAAAGGCTGACTATCGATTTCTCTCTCCAATCGCAAAGGCCAGCATGGCTGGCGGGCCGCTATGAATTCCAGCACGGTGCCGCTGGCTCGCGACGGTTGTGGGCCAGTTGCCGTGCTTGCGGATGCAGGTTGTGATGATGCAGGTTGTGATGCTCCCGTCAACAGACGCTCGTAGGCAGCAGCCAACTTGGTCGCGATTTGTTGCGGCGAATAAGTCTCAGCAATCACTCGCCGGTTTGTCGTGATAGCTGCCGGGGGACAGGGCTCTTGCAGCAGCTGTAAAACTCCCCCAGCCACCTCTCGTCAAGCCTCCGCGTAGCCGCCGTCACGGACGATCCGCCGCACGACGTCAATTTGGTCTCGCGGCAGCAGGCTGGCAAAATCGACTGCCGGGCCGCTCGATTCCGTCGCTCTGATAACGTCCACCCGCGGGCGAAAGGGAGCTGGCAATTCGGCCCAAGCGTTCGCTTGCCAAGCGGCCGAGCGTGCCAGCGCGGCGTGCCGCTGCGGACCCTCGAGCACCACCGGGAAGGTTGTATAGAGCCTTTCGAGTTGCACGCCGGCGGCTCGGAAATCGTTCGTTGCCACCGGAATGTCTCGCCCGCAGACGGGTCGGTTGCCCAGCCACGGTTCGAGAAAAGCCATGCCAAAGCCTTCCGCCACGCTCGTCGTTATCACCCAGTCGGCAGCCGCTCGGTTCAGCTCCAAAGTGACACCCTGAATCAGCCCTGAACCAAACACGATGGGGAGCTGCAAGGCTTCGGCCCAAAGTCGCCACCGCTCCCAGCTCTGCTGCTCCACGGGGGTCGTCGGCGGTAGGGTCAGCGAAAAAAGAGTCGGCTGATCGACCATCGCCGCCCACAGCAACAACTCGCCGAGATGCTTGCGACGAATCCCACGTACAGGATAGAGCACGTAGCGAGTCTCGTCGGAAATTTGTAGCTCGCTCTCCCGACTCAGACGCCGCCGCGCCGCGGATTGATCAATCTCTTGGCTGGCATCTGTTCGCTCGGCGTGGCCAGCGTGCTCAATCGCATGTTCCGCCGCCACCAGCGGGTTGGGCAGCACGGTGATTCGCGACGAGGCAATGCCCCGCGTGGCGACCAGCTCGGCATCGGCGGTGACCAAAGTTGCGTAGTGCACGCGAGGATGATCGGGATAGAGCCAGCAGTCGAGTTCAACCGGGCTGCGGGCTGCG
>CAZHTX010000406.1:2473-5513 GCA_964535475.1 uncultured Pirellulaceae bacterium | reverse complement strand
TCCGAAGTCGCCGCCCAATCGCGAGATGGCGATCAAATCGGTCTGTTCGATCAAGCCCGCTTGTTGTCGCAATTCGAGCAGTTGCCGCACGCCATCGAACAGCTCCGTTAGCTGGTCGCTGTCAGTCGGCTCGACCAAATCGAAGACGATCCGCAGCGCCGCGTCGGCTGGTTGGGCAGTGAGTTTTGTCAGCAACTCCGTGAGCGGGACGGGTTGCCAAGGGAGTTGCGTGTCGGCAGCCAGCGCTTGGGCTAACTGCGTGGCCGATTCGACTGCGCCGACCACCCAGCCGGCACCGCTGAGTGGCTGTCGGTCTTCCGCGCGGTCGGCCAGCGTGGTGACCGGGCGAACGACAAAGCGATCACAGACTCGACCAGCCGGCGGCTGATAGGCGGCGATGATCTGGCGATATTGCGTCGGTGTTAACCACGGACTGGCGACAGCGGGAGCCATCGTCTTTGGTGGTTTGCTTGCCGGGCGTTGCTCGCCGCTGGTTGGCGAGGCGGTTACCGCTGACGAGCGGATTGCCAAGCGGACGTAACCGTCTTGAGTGATTTTACCCGGCGCGTGGACCCACAGCTCGCCGCTGGCCGGCCGCATCACGACGCTCAATTGGTTGTCCAGCCGACAGACCGTGTTCATCGTCAGGTGGGCAACGCTGCGCCCCAGTCGGCTGTCAAATCGATCGCGAAGCGCGGAGAGCGCTTGCTGCATCGGTTCTTCGCTCGGGGTGCTGTTACGGAGCAGCGAGCCCAGCCGCTCGTTGCGTCTTTGCGAGTGGCTGGGGATCGTTTCCAGCGGCGGTAATAATTGGCAATGGTTGGTGGCGTACAGTTCGGTTCCTTGGCGGATCTCCATCTCTTCGCCGTCGTACTCGACGAGCGTCGCTTGCCCGGCACGATCATCGGCCAACATCAATGCCCAACCGCCACTGCCGCGGGGCCGCAGCCGATCACCAGTTAACAGCTCGATCGCTGCGGAAACCGAATCACAGTCGCGGAGGATTTGGCGAACCAGCACCCCATGCAGCAAACCAACGGGAGCGTCGCTGCGGCGGGGGCGGTCCAGCAACATGGCGCTGCTGACCGACAGACCAGCCACGTTCATGCCCACGATACCGCCCAGTTGCCCAGCGGCGGAGAAGGTGATGTGAGCGATGCCGTGGGACGGTCGACGCCACTGCACCGTGCGGCGCCGAAAGGGTTCAATGATTAACGACAGTGGCAAGTCTTCGTTGGCACCATGCAGCGGTTGGCCGGCCGCGTCGGGTACGACCAAATGGCTGCAACCTCCCAAACCGCTGAGGTCGGGATAGGCGAACAGGTTGCAAGCAATCACCGACCGCAAATCGATCCCCGAGCCGGCGGCGATGCCGGCGAGTTCTTCCAAGTCGTCATCGCCAAACAACTGCTCGGGCGCATCGGCCAATTCGGAAAGGCAATGCAACGAACCGCCAGGCCATTCCACCGCGTCGGCGATACTCTCGGCGGTTTTACGCAACAGTTCGGCGTTCTGACAACCGTGCTGGTATCCCATCTCGCGGGGCGAACCGACCAGTTCGACAATGTCAAGATGAGCCACCGCGTCGGCGGAAAAGTCGACGGCATACTCGTGTGCGTGCTGCTGGCTTGTTTGGTTAGCAGAACGGGCTTGCTGTTTTTCGGCTTTTGGCGTTTCGGTCTGCTGCGTTTCGGTCTGCCGCGTGGGGACGTGAATCGATGGCCGTTGGTTTTGCGAGCTGGCGGGTTGCAGCAATTCAGACGCGGCCGCCGCCAGCATCAGGGCCGCGCGGCAGCCCTCGCGACGATCATCGGTGGCCACGACCAGCGGACCTTCGCTACCTAAAATTTGGCGATGCAGTTTGGTCAAGACTTGGCCGGGGCCAACTTCGATAATCAAATTCACGCCATCTTCGCGGAGGCGACCGATTAAGTCGACGTAGCGAACCGGAGTCACCATTTGTTGGCTGAGGTTTTCCCGGAACGCTTGCGGGTCCGCTTCGTAGCGATTGGTGACGCTGCTGAGCACCGGCAACAGCGAGGGACGCATTTGCAACGGAGCCAGATCGGCGCTCAGCGGGGCCCGCGTCGATTGCATCAAAGGTGTGTGATACGGTCTCGGCACGGGGATCGGCATCACGCGAAAGCCTTCGCTTTCCAACAACTGCGAAACGGCATCCAGGGCGGCTGTTTCGCCGCCAATGACACTTTGCCGGGGAGCATTTTGGTTGGCCAAATAGACGCCACCCTGTTTTCGCTCGCGAATGGTGCGACAGAGTGATTCGACCGTTTGGGCGTCGGCGTCGGTACACAGCATGGCACCTCCGGCGCGACAATGATTGACCACCGCGCGGGCTCGCGCTTGACCAGCTCGCACCGCAGCTTCCCAGCTCCACACGCCCGCTTGCGCAAGCGCCGCGTATTCACCAAAGCTATGCCCGCCGACGATTGCCGGTGTCAGGCCGCGACGTGTCAGTTGATCGGCCAACACCCAGTCGGCACCCAACACGGCCATCATGGTGTGGAGCACGTCGCTGCCCAACTGATCGCTTTGCTCTCCCGAGATCGATGTCCAGGTCGGCAAGCCCAACGAGCTGAAGATGGTGTCGATGCCGGTCACGGTGGCCTGCGCCGAAGCATCGTGTTCCAGTAAGTCAGCCAACATCCCGCCATACTGCGAACCTTGTCCGGAGAACATCCAGGCCACGCGGGGTCGATCAAAGCTGACGCGGTGACAGAGGATACCGCGAGCTGCTAATTGGGCGCGGGCCGGGGGTGTTTCCACGCGCGCCGCGGCGACTTGTAATTGCTTGGCAGCTTCCTCCGCAGAAGCCACCACCATGATCATCCGCACATCGTCGGCTGCTGCGAATTGACTGCTCCGCAAGCTCTCCCAAGCCGTCTCCATCGACGTCGCCAACTGCCGACAACGCTCGGCCAGCGCGGTCCAGTTCTCACCGCTGAGCCGCAACACGATAGGCGATGCAGTGGCTGTTGCTGATGAGCTGGCTGCTGGTTGCGAGTGGGCTGCTGATTGCGAG
>CAZHTX010000406.1:0-2373 GCA_964535475.1 uncultured Pirellulaceae bacterium | reverse complement strand
TTGCGAGTGGGCTGCTGATTGCGAGCTGGCTGCTGATTGCGAGCTGGCTGCTGATTGCGAGCTGGCTGCTGGCGGGGGAACCGCAGCGGCCGCGTCGGACTCCGCGGCGAGATTGATTTGGTAACACTGATTGCCGCCGCCATAGACGCTGATTCGTCTTGTTCCCGTTTGTTGCGGCTCGGCATGTTGCGGTCCGGCATTCCTGACCAGTTCGGCCAGCAACTCGGCCATGCCCGCGGCGCCTCCGAGGTGCCCGATTTGGGCGGCCAGCGGTGAGGCTTGCTGAGGTTCTTCTTGACGTCGCACGGTGATGCCATCGATCACGCCGCGAATGGAATTGCCATCCCGCCGCGCGTCGCTCAATCGTCGCAGCACGACCACGCCGGCTCCTTCGCCGGGCAGCAAGAAGCCGCGGCCGTCGTCGCCGCGAAGTCGGCCTTGCAGGCTGAGCCGTTCGTAGTTGAACAGCCCCAGCGCGCGTTGCCCGGCGGCGCAGATGATTGAATCGCAACGCTCGCGGTGCAACCAGTCGCTGGCCACGTTCAGCAGCGCCGCCGCGCTGGCGTCGCCCGCGTCGACCGATGCGGCTCCCCCCATCAAGTCAAATGTTTTGGTGATTCGTGAAGCCAATGTGCTGGTCGTGAAACTGCCTGTCTCATCCAACAGCGCCGGGTTCTTCGCCACGAAGGCTTGCTCGAATTCGTGCAGTAAACGCTCGCGCATCGGCGCCGCCAGGCCGCGACGAGTCAATAACTGAGTAAGCGTGTCGAGCAGATGGGGCAGGCGCACCGCCAGTTGCAAGTTGGCGGAAAAATCGCCCAGAAAGTCAGTGCCGATGATCACGGCGGCCCGTTGGCGATCCCAGTTGCTCGGGCTCGCCGAAGTCGCGGGTGAGTTTTTAGCCGAAGTCGCGGGCGCGAGCAGGCCGGCATCTTGGAGCGCCGCTTCGACGCAATCGAGCAGCATGAATTGCAGCGGATCGGCCGCTTCGATTTGTTTGGGAGGGACGCGATGACGTCGCCAATCATACTCCCAGCCCCGCAGCGCTGCTCCCTGGTTGCTGACCGCGTGGTAGGGGCGGCGGTGGTGCGGATCGAGTCCCAGATCGGCTCGCCAGCGGTCATCGCTGAGCGGCGCGATTTGAGATTTTTGGCTGGCGATCAGATCGGCCAAAGCTGGCAGCGAAAGGGCACCGGGCAGCAAAGCGGCGGCACCCACGATGGCGATCGCATCGCTGGAGTTGGCCGGGTGGCCGGGGTTGATGAGGCGAACCGAGCTGGTTGCCGGGGCTGTTTGTTGCTGGCTTGAGTCGGAAATTTCCAGCGGGCGACTTTGCAGCACCACGTGCACATTCAGTCCGCCAATGCCAAAGGCGTTTACCGCACAGCAGCGCAGCGGGTCGCGTTTGGACAACTCGCGTTGCTCTGGCGAGGAGAGCTCGGTCGCTGGACCGACGTGAGATCTGCCGGCTGGAGTGGCAGTTGTTGAATTGGCACTTGCTGGAGCATCCGGCCAGAGCGTCGTTTGCCTGGCGACTTGCAGACCCAGTTGGTCCCACTGGACTTTGGTATTGAGTGTTTGCAAATTCACCGCTGGCGGGATCACACCGTGCCGCATCGCCAGCACGGCTTTCAGCAAACCGGCCATCCCGGCGGTTTCCAGCGTGTGCCCGACGTTCCCTTTGGCGCTGCCGATCGGCAGTTTGTCACGCCCTTGTCGGAGCGGCCCGAAGACTTCATCCAGGGCCGAGAGTTCGGTCGCGTCACCAACTTGCGTGCTGGTCGCGTGGGCTTCGAGATACTGCACGGCGGAGGGTTGCAGGTCGGCCGGATAGGCGCGGCGAATCGCTTCGACTTGCCCTTCCTTCCGAGGTGCCCAGAGGCTTTTGCCTTTGCCATCGCTGGAGACTCCCACGCCGCGGATGACTGCCCAAATGGGATCGCCATCGCGCTCCGCGGTGGCCACCGTTTTCAGCACCAGGGCCACGTAACCTTCCGCCGCGACCAACCCGTCCGCACCGTCGTCGAAGGGACGGCTGCCGGTGGCGCTGGCCGATTTGGCTTTGCTGAACAGCACCAGGGAGTCGAGTTTACAGTGGCTCGCTCCGCCCACGATCGCGCAATCCAACTCGCCGCGCTGCAAGGCGCTGATGCCCATCGACATGGCAATCAAGCTCGACGCGCAAGCCGCGTTGACGGCCATCGCGGGACCTTCCCAGCCGAGCGCGCGGGAAACCAACGAAGCGACATAGTGGGCATCTAGGTGGGGTTCCCCAGCTTGTCCTCGCTGCGGCATGGCGGCCCGCACCTCAGCCACCGTGTCGGCGATCAGTCGGTCCAGCTCCTCGGGGCTGAGCGAGCCGTCTTGCACGCT
>CAZHTX010000405.1:0-5516 GCA_964535475.1 uncultured Pirellulaceae bacterium | reverse complement strand
CGATGTAGCCACCACCGACGACCAACATTGTTTTCGGGATATCAACGAGTGCGAGCGCCCCGGTTGAATCCATCACGCGATCCGTACCGATCTGGAATGCGGCCGGCATGGCGGGAACCGAGCCGGTGGCCACGATGCAGTGGTCGAACGTGAGCGTACGATCCTCCGGGATCGACTCATGATCGCCAGAAAGTTCCATCGAGGTGCTGCTGAGGAACGATCCGCGTGCCCGAATCACGGTAACCTTGCGACGTTTGGCAAGTTGCCCCAAGCCACCAGTGAGGGTGTCGATTACTTTTTCCTTGCGAGCCCGCACTTTATCGACGTCGATGCTGGGGGCCGACCCATAGTCGATCCCCCACTCGCTGCCCAATTCCTGCACTTCGCTCATCACTTTGGCGACGTGCAACAGTGCCTTGCTGGGGATGCAACCCCGCAGCAGGCAGGTCCCGCCGAGTCTCGGTTCCGACTCGACCAAAGTGACTTCGAGGCCTAAATCGGCGGCCATAAACGCGGCGGCGTAGCCACCGGGGCCGCCGCCGAGGACGACTAGCGGGCAATGCATGGGTGTCAAGCTTATTGTCAGGAATCGGGGTGAAATTGAAAACGAATCAACGTTTACCGAGATAGGAATTCGACCACGGAGTTCGCATCGACCGGGAGGCTGATGTCGCTCGGCCCTGGCAAGCCCAACACGGTCGCCTTCAGGTTCTCAGTGTCGAAAGTAACCCAATCGAGTGGATCTGGGGTCGCGTTGGCAATCACACCACGGTAGACGTTCTTCAAGTTCTCACGTCCACGCACTTCGATGACATCGCCGGGACGCAAAATGTAACTTGGTGAAGTCACTTTAACCCCGTTAACCCGGAAGTGGCCGTGAGCAACGCCCTGACGAGCTTGGGGTCGCGTCTTGGTAAAGCCACAACGACGCACTACGTTGTCTAACCGACGTTCACACATCAACAATAACAGTTCGCCCGTGTTACCCGCTTTGCGACCAACCGCATCGAAGTAGCGACGCAACTGTCGCTCTCCCAACCCATAATAGTGCTTGATCTTTTGCTTTTCCATCAAAGCCAACCCGTAGTTGCTCGGGCGGCGGCCTCGCACGTGCATGCCGGGGGGTGAATTACGGCGGTCTGATGCACGAGTCGCACCAGCGCTCTCGTAAATCATGGCGCTCAAACGGCGGTTGATGCGGGCTTTAGGACCTGTGTAACGGGCCATACGACGTTGCTCCTGCGGATACTAAGATCAAAAAAGGGTGGGTTTATTACCTAAAAGTTCAAACGTGGTGGCCCGATCCCATGCACGAGTGGTCATAATGCCACTAGGCGGGTCGGGCCTGATTTCAGTTCTGTTGCAGAGTTTCGCGATTCGTTCGCAGTTTGGCAAGGGCTTTTCGACGCCCAACGTCCGGATTCAGCTTGCGAGTTCGCTATCGAAGACGCGTACCTGACTCCAATTGTGTTTTTGTTCGGCGATAAATTCCAAATGCCGAGGGGCAATTTGGTAAACATCGTGGGCCTCTCGATCGTGAAAAACCACGTGCAACGAGACGTCAAAGCTGGCATCGTTCACTTCGCGGTCCAAGTCTTCGATACGCGTGCCCACGCCGAAATAGACGACTCCATCGTGCCCATCGAGATATTTCTGACAAGCGGAGATTAACGCTTGCACCGCCGTTTGGCTGTTATCCTCCAGCGAAAAATAAACGTGGTGTGCTACTTGAGACATGAACGCGCTCTCCTCATGCAGTGAACAATAGTAAAAACAACAAGAAAAAACAAAAACGCCTGTCCGGTTTACAGACATCTTGCCACAGGGCCACATACAATAATGATGCTGGCGACAGTTGCAATGCGTCCAGCCAAGCTGTTGCGAATGCTGCCAGCTTGCCCACCCCATTCCCACCTCGCACATTTTTGCCAGCCATTGGCAGGAAAGTTTAAACATGAACGTTCGCTGCCAGAAATTGCTCACCTACGTCTTGTCCGCCTCGCTGGTTTCCTGCTGCTGCGTCGCCACGGCCCAACAAGAAAACGGGGCCCAACAAGAAAACGGGGCTGCGGTCCGCGCGGACAGCGGCGAAGCGTTGCCCGGCACCTCGTTGCTAACATGGGATGGCGATATTGCTTCGCGGCTCGTACAAGCCTGCGATACTTTTCTCAACCGTCAGTTGGAGGCATCCGCAGGAACGCGAGAGATGCATTGGCACCGCGACGATTCAACGGCGGAGAGTATTCGCGATTCAACTGCGGCCAACAAGCAGCGGCTCAAACACCAACTCGGCTTGCGGGATCCGCGTGTCGCAAATTCCGCCCCGGAGCGAATCGTTTCCTGGAACGCTCTGGAAAACACACCCCTGTGTGAGACTAACGCACTGACTATTTATCGCGTCCGCTGGCCAGTGCTGAGCGATCCCGACCCGAATCGGGAAACAGTAATCGTGTATGGCGAGGGGTTGATGCTGGAACCAAAAGTTGGCGTTCCACGGGGGTTAGTCGTTGCCTTACCGCACTGTCAACAGACACCGGAGGAACTAGTTGGCCTTAGTGGTGATTTAGAACATTCCGCGCAATTTCCCAGGCGTTTAGCAGCCAGCGGCTTGCGGGTGATTGTGCCATGTTTGATAGATCGGGAAATGACAACTCGCACGGTCGCTCCCCGTGGTGGTGGCGCCAAGCTGACGAATCGCGAGTTCTTATATCGCTCATCGTTTGAATTAGGGCGTCATATCATCGGCTATGAAATCCAAAAGGTGCTTAGTTTGGTCGATTGGGCAACACGCATTGACTCAGAACTTCCCGTTGGCGTCATCGGTTATGGCGAAGGGGGGCGTCTAGCTCTGTTCTGCGGTGCCTTGGATGAACGCATCGATTCGACCGCTTGCAGCGCGGCTTTCGGCGACCAACAAAATCTTTGGCAGCAGCCGCTCGATCGTAACGTGTTCGGAATACTGTCTGAGTTCGGGGATGCTCAATTGGCCCGCATGTGCATCTGCCACGGCATGTTGACTATCGATGACGCTTTGCTGCCACGCGAAATCTTTCCAGGGCAGGGTGGCGGACCGGCGGAATTGGATTCGCCCCAGGACCTCGTCGAGGAATTACAACGATTCCGTGGAACCAAACCGGCCCGCCTGGGACTCTTAAATTTTAAATTTGTCTCCGCAGAGCAGGTGACATACCCCAACGATGAAATGCTTAGCCATTTCATTTCAGCCCTCGATCCCACGCTGCAGCTTTCGCCGATCGAGGCGGCAACGACGCCCAAATTGGTCGCCGCCATCCCGCCGGATCGCCAGCGTCGTCAATGTGAGGAGATTGATTTATTTAACCAATTGCTGCTCCGTGAGAGCGGATACGTACGTCGCGAATTTATGCAACGACTCGACACCAGCTCACTGGATGCTTTTGCCACCTCACAAGCATTTTATCGAGATTATTTTCAAGACCAAGTGATCGGGCAATTCGATCGCCCACTTGCTGATTTTAACGCCCGTTCACGACAATCTTGGGAGTCTGAAAATTGGACCGCTTACGAAGTGGTGCTGGATGTATTTGACGAAATTTTCGCCTATGGCGTTTTGATCATCCCCAAGGGGATTCCTGCTGGAGAGCAGCGTCCCGTCGTCGTCTGCCAACATGGGCTCGAAGGCCGCCCAACCGACGTCTTTCTCAATGACCACCCAGCCTACCATGATTTTGCTGCCAAACTCGCCGAGCGAGGATTTATTACTTTTGCGCCGCAAAATATTTATATCTTTCAGGATCGCTTTCGAGTCTTGCAACGCAAAGCTAATCCCTTGGGGAAAACACTGTTTTCTCTGATGATTCCCCAGCACGAACAAATTGTAAACTGGCTGCAGACTTTACCCCAGGTGGATCCGGCCCGGATTGGTTTTTACGGACTTTCCTACGGAGGCAAAAGCGCCATGCGCATTCCCGCGTTGGTGCCAGATTATTGCCTTTCCATTTGCTCAGCCGACTTCAACGAATGGGTGTTGAAGAATGCCAGCACCCGTGCTCCCTTCAGTTACGTTTGGACAAACGAGTATGAGATTTTTGAATTTGATTTAGGCAGCACCTTTAACTATGCCGAGATGGCAGCGCTAATTGCGCCACGCCCGTTCATGGTCGAACGAGGGCATCACGACGGCGTCGGCTGGGACGAATGGGTCGCCTACGAATATGCCAAAGTGAGGCGATTGTACGCCAGCCAGCTGGGAATTCCAGAACGGACGGAAATCGAGTTTTTTGATGGGCCGCACACCATCAACGGACAACAGACCTTCGCTTTTCTAAGCAAGCATTTAAATTGGCCGCCCAGCAAGGAAGAATGAGCCGACGCAACTGCCTCAGCTGACATCCGCCCCCCCTTAGCTGGCATCCGACCGCCTCAGCTGGCATCCGACCGCCTCAGCTGGCATCCGACCGCCTCAGCTGGGATCCGGGGGCCGTTTCTCATCCCGAATCAAGCGTTCACGTCTGCCCCAGATATCTCCGTTACTGGACAGATGATATCCTTGGCAAGCTTTGCAAAAGTAAACTCGTCGAGGACGTTTCTTCGTTCGCCGTGCCCAATAAGCTTGCTGGACAACCGAGTAAGCTGCGCGGGCCGTTGCGTAACGAATTTTCCCGGTGCTGTAACACTCTCCGTGCATCGCCGTGACCTCCCTGCGTCTGGGGCTAACTCCGCTTCAGTCTACCGAGATTTAACTCGCCGAGTAGAGCGAATATCCGTTCACCCAGGACCTCGGCCACTCTCTTGAAGTTGGCCTGAAATTTGCTCCTCAATAACATTAGAGCGGCAGTCGAGAGCGGCTCATGTCATCAACGCAGCGAGTAATCGGTTGGCAATGCGCAGTCTGCTTTTGACTGTCAGCAGACAAGACAGTTGGTAATTGACTCGAAGCAAAACAAGGAGCATCACAATGCAAGTTAAAGACGCCATGACACCGACCGTGCACGCCGTCTCGGCGACCACCAGTTTGGCTGAGGCCGCTCGCATTATGAAACGTCTAGACATCGGTTTCCTGCCGATCGTCGATGACCAACTCGTCGGCGTGATCACCGACCGCGATATCGCTATTCGCGGCGTGGGTGGCGGTCGCGATCCCAACCGCACGACCGTTGCGGAAATCTCCAGCACTGGGCACGAGACGATCATCGACAGCGAGGACCTCAGCGAGGCCGCAAAGTTGATGGAAAAACAGCAGATACGTCGCTTGATCGTCTGCGATTCGATGGGCGCTTATGTAGGAGTCTTGTCGTTGGGCGATTTGGCAGCTCACGGCCACGAAATTACTCTTAGCGGAGAAGCTTTGGAGCAGGTTTGCTCCAGCGGCAGCCCGGCCTAGCACTCAACCCGCGGGGGGGATCGGCAAGTCGGCAAAGTCCAGCCGATACATGATTTGATTATAATCGTAACGCGGAGTGGCCACTTTGGCGGGTGAAAACGTCTTGGTGTACGTTGCTTCAAAAAGCAAGAATCCCGCATCCCGCGGGGGTAAT
>CAZHTX010000404.1:0-5528 GCA_964535475.1 uncultured Pirellulaceae bacterium | reverse complement strand
TGAAGAAAGTGTAAGGGTATGGATCAGCGCTGGTGTATAGGCTTTAGGCGATTTCAGCAGCGAAAACCGACCGGCTGAAGCCGGGACACCAGCATGTGCTGGTGTCTAGCCTTTAGGCGATTTCAGTAGACAAAACCGACCGGCTAAAGCCGGGACACCAGCATGCGCTGGTGTATAGCCTTTAGGCGATTCCGGCAACGAAAACCGACCGGCTGAAGCCGGGACACCAGCATGCGCTGGTGTATAGCCTTTAGGCGATTCCGACAGCGAAAACCGACCGGCTAAAGCCGGGACACCAGCGCATGCTGGTGTATAGCCTTTAGGCGATTCGGCACAGGAAAAAAGTGGAAGCACCACCAATTAGGTTCGGACCCAACATGGATGATTCCGTTGAACCGGCCAGCTTTCCCAGCCAGCTAAATCTGCCCCCTGCGGCGGCCGAACTGGCCAGCGAAGCGGCCCGCGCCGTGCGACAGGAACTGCGAGATCGCTCGCGTTGGAAACGGCTCCAGTGCCACCGCGTCAGTTTAGTTTCAGAACGCGACCGCGGCGCGATTTACATTCTGCAAATCGACACAGGGATTGAATTCGATTGGACTTGGGAAGGAGCGGTGGCCTTCTGCCCGCTTACGCCAACTTCAACGGTTAACGATCATCATCAACAAGCCAGCGAGGAGGACTTGTTCCAGCACGAAGTCCGTTGGCAGGGCGAGATCTTGGAAGCGGATCCAATCAACGGCTGGTTATACATTTCCGTCGACCTAAATGCGGGTGTCCCAGGCTGTGAACCATTCTATGTGCGTCCCTTTGAGTTCCTCGCGGCACTGAATCATATCTTTAACAGCCCATCGCTTGTGCACCTACGCAGCGACTTGCCCGACCGCTTGGCTGCCGCCTCCGGCAACATTCATCCCCTGGTAACAAACTCCGCTGACGTCGGCCTGAAATCGCTACGCTCCTGGTGGCATCACAGTTGGTCGATCCTGTGGGGGCCACCGGGCACCGGAAAAACATGGACCACGGGACAACAAGTTGCCGCCGTCTTAGCAGACCCCAACGAACGTGTGCTCGTCGTCTCGACGACGAACCAAGCGACCGATGCGGTCGCGATTTCGATTGGCGCGGCCGCCCAGGAAATATCCGCACGCGAACTGCCGGCGGGAAAGCTTGTCAGGCTTGGTCGCGGCACGCAGATAGAACCATTCAACCGGCTCGGGTTGATGGACATGCTGGGCGGCAATGATTTGCCACCGCTGCAACGCAATGAGTCATTGTCGAAGGAACTCGGTCAATCGAGTGACGGTCTGGAAAAGGCCTTTCTTCGCCAACAGCTGTCCGATGTTCGCCAATCCGTTCAAAGCTCGGCCCAAAGATCGTTCCTTGATCGCGAAGTGCGCGTCGTCGTGACAACTGCGTTCAAAGCGCTGAATCTATTGCGCAGTCGCCAGCTAGCCAAATTCCTCCAGGCCAGCAGTGCCCCTTTCACAACTGTCTTTATTGACGAAGCGGGATTGATTTCTCGGGCCGCTGTCGCCGCCCTCTCCTATTTAGCGGCACGGCGTGTCGTCTTGGTCGGCGACTCAAAGCAACTAGCACCAATCAGTCGCGTTGCCAGGCTCCTGCCGACTCGACAAGAAAATTGGCTGGCCAGCAGCGGCTTGAGTCATCTACGAGCATTCGAACACAAATCCACCGCCGTGCATCAGTTGAGCGAGCAACGGCGGATGCATCAGGACGTCTGCAAAGTTGTCTCCGACTATCAATATGATGGCCGCCTGCTAACGGCTGACGAAGTGCGAACGAGAACGACACCTTGCCCAGCATTTCTAACCAACTACTCCCGCACTATCTGGTTTGTCTTAGACGCGGTTACTCAAGATCTCGCCGCGATTCGCGCTTGTCGCGGACCGAATAACCGGAGCTGGATTCGGCCGATTACGCCAGACTTGCTGGAACGCGTGCTGCGGATCGACCAACTGCATGCTGCCAATGGGCTATTTTTGTCCCCATTTACGGCTCAAACGCGGGCAGTCGCGGAATGCTTATCCAAGTGGGGATTCACCTCCTGGCAATCGTCGACCGTCCATGCCCAACAAGGCTCCGAGGCTGACATTGTCATCTTCGATACGGTCAATGCCGGCAGCTGCGGTTGGCCTTACGAAGAATGGAAACGGTTGATTAATGTCGGCCTAAGCCGAGCTCGCGAAGGAGTCATTCTACTGGCCAGTCGCGCCGAGATGGACGAGCCATTTCTGCGTCCGTTGATCAGCAGTTTACAACCCAGCACGTTGACCGAGGAAGGCTCGCAACCGTCATGGACTGTGGCCTCAAACAGCAACCGCCGCGGTTTGAAAATTTCGCTAGCGAGCACTGCTGAGGAAAAACCAAAGTATGCATCCCAAACTTCCGTGGCCGCATCGCTCGGCGCGCGAATCAAAGATCGACAAGAGTTGCCACCCGTTCTATCCCGCGATCAACAACGGTTGGTGAATCTGAACCTCGATGGCAAACCCCGCTTGGTACGCGGAGTTGCCGGGAGCGGCAAATCGATGGTCTTGGCTCAGTGGTTAGCGCGGACGGCAAAAAAGCGGGCTCCACACGACGAAGGAATCATCTGGGCCGTCTACGCCAATCGCTCTCTCGATAAACTTCTCCGCGAATCGATTGAATCGGCATGGGACGACCTGCATAGCAACTCGCTCTTCGAGATCCCTCCTTTCCCATGGGACAAAGTGAGCCTGCTACATATAAAAGACGTGCTCAAAGAATTGCTACCGTCGATGGAGTTGACCTTCGATGCATTTGAATTCGACTACGACCGTGCGGCGGCGGAATTCCTCAGCCGCCACGAGAAGAAGCCGATTGAACCTCGTTGCGCCTCCCTGTTTGTAGACGAAGCCCAAGATATGGGGCCATCCACACTCAAACTGTTAATGTCTCTGATCGCCCAATCGGACCCGCACGACTCCAATAGTCGCTCGGCCAATATCTTTTACGACAACGCGCAAAATATTTACGGCCGCAAGACGCCTAAGTGGTCTGATTTTGGACTCGACCTGCGTGGTCGCTCCACAATCCTGCGGGACAGTTTCCGATCGACCGCTCCGATCTTGGAATTGGCGGCGAACGTGCTGCACCTATTGGCCAATGAAAAAAGAGACGACGAAGCGGAATTACTGCGACTGGATTTGCTCCAATCGGTCACTCGTAATGGTCACCCCTGGTTACTCGTGAACTACAACCAAGTCAGCGGGCCCAAGCCGGCACTGCGACTCTTTCAGCAGCGTGAGGAGGAATTCAAGGCGATCGCACGACACTTAATCCATTACATCCAACACGAACAGATTTCGCCGAATGATATTTGCTTGTTATATAATAGCCAGTCGGTTGCCCAACAATTGCGAGCCATCGTGGAGCCCGCCTTGGAAACGATTGGCGTCGAGTTATCTTTTCAAACTAACCGCTCGTTCCAGCGACTGGAAAATACCTTGGTGGCAAGCACCCCCAACTCGTTCAAGGGATATGAGTCGGAAGTCGTTGTGATCCCGGCGGTCGACCGATTTGTCGCCCGTGGCGGTGACATCTTGGCACACAGTCTGTACGTCGCCATGACCCGCGCCCGATCGCTGCTGGCTATCTACGGAGTTTTCGGCCACACACCCGCATCGCGCATAATTACCGATACGCTAAACAAGTGCAACGCGTTGCAAAATTGGACTCCGCCAATCGAAAACTCGGACCGCTAGTCAATTCATTTGCCGGAGTCAACGGTTGATGTAGTGGGCTGCTCTTGTCGGAACACCAGCATGCGCTGGTCTCCAGGCTATAGCCGCTCAAGCGCACCGAACACCAGCATGCGCTGGTGTCCAGGCTTTAGCCGCTCAAGCGCAACCGTCACACCGGGCAACTCAAGGCCAAACACCAGCATGCGCTGGTCTCCAGGCTTTAGCCGCTCAAGCGCAACCGTCACACCGGGCAACTCAAGGCCAAACACCAACATGCGCTGGTCTCCAGGCTTTAGCCGCTCAAACGCAACCGTCACACCGGGCAACTCAAGGCCGAACACCAACAAGCGCCGGTCTCCAGGCTTCAGCGGCTCAATCAAACTTCACACCCGATCCCGACCAGAGTCCTAACGATCGTATCGGCTGTAACACCATCTTTGCCGACGATTTTTGCGAACCCGAGTTGCCTGTCCGACACGGTCCATGGCCGTAAGCAATACCTATTCGGTGGC
Source organism: uncultured Pirellulaceae bacterium (assembly GCA_964535475.1). Classification (GTDB taxonomy): domain Bacteria; phylum Planctomycetota; class Planctomycetia; order Pirellulales; family Pirellulaceae; genus Laterigemmans. The sequence continues at coordinate 1,291 of CAZHTX010000404.1, read as the reverse complement.
AATTTACTCGCAAACCGAATTTAAAATCAAACATGGCTGTCGATCGACCAAATACCGAACGTAAAGCGTTGGCTATTAACCTGGACCCGCGGCGTTACGGCTCGTTCGCCGAAATTGGCGCTGGGCAGGAAGTTGTTCGCTGGTTCTTTCGCGTCGGCGGCGCGGCGGGAACGATCGCGAAAAGCATGTCTGCTTACGATATGGCAGTCAGCGATGCAATTTATGGGGAATGCGATCGCTACGTTTGTCGGCAACGTTTGGAAGATATGCTGGAACACGAACACCGGCTGAACCTCGAAAGATTGCGAGAAAGCCGTGGTGATACAACCGCTTTCTTCGCCTTCGCCGATACCGTCTCGGCTCGAAATTTCCACGGCACTAACGATTGCCACGGCTGGATGGGCGTTCGTTTCCAGGCGCACCCACGGGATCAAGATAGCGAAATCATCATCCACGTGCGAATGCTCGACACCGAAAATGCACTGCAACAAGAAGCAATCGGAATCGTCGGTGTCAATTTGCTGTACAGCGCCTTCTTTTTAAATCACGAGCCGGATCAACTGGTCGAATCGCTGCTCGACAACCTCAGCACTCGCCGCATCGAAATCGATATGATCGAGTTCTCGGGGATCGCCTTTCGACATGTCGACAACAGAGTGATGAGCCTCCGCTTAGTCCAATTGGGATTAACTGGCGCGGCGATGTTCTCAGCCAACGGGGATGTTCTACAGCCTTCGGAAGTCTTATATAAAAAACCAATTCTGGTAGAACGCGGTAGCTTCCGTCCGTTGACACACGTTAACGTCGATATGCTCCGAGCGGCTCATCAAAAATTCCAGGAAGAAGCGGATGTCGAAGCGGACCAGATCGTGTCGCTGGCCGAAATAACGATGCGCAATTTGCAAGCGAACGGCGACATCGACCTGCGAGACTTTCTCGCCAGAGTGGACGTGCTGGCAGCTTGCGGAATGACGGTGATGATTTCCGACTATTTCGAATATTATCGGCTGGCAGCCTATCTGGCTCGCTACACCAAGAAAAAGATCGGGATCACGATGGGTGCGGGAAGCCTCCACGACTTGTTTGATGAGAAATACTATACCACGCTCGATGGTGGAATTTTAGAATCGTTTGGGCGGTTATTTAAAAACGATTTGAAACTGTATATCTATCCATTGCTGGACCGCGCGACCGGTGAACTGACGACCGTTGAAAATCTGGTGATTGCCCAGGAAGTTCGCAAACTGTATGAGCATTTAGTCGACAAACATTGCATTGAGCAAATTGAAGA
>CAZHTX010000403.1:0-5571 GCA_964535475.1 uncultured Pirellulaceae bacterium | reverse complement strand
TTTGCCCCACCTCCGCGAAGCGACCAGCAACATGGCTGCGGCCACCGACGCGCTCGAAGTTCGCTCGCTCTCGTTTTGCGAAGAGGTCTATGGTTATGGTCAAACAAAACCGTTTTCCACCAGCCGGTTTATCGCCGGCCAAGAAGTCATCCTGTACTGCGAAGTTGACAATTTCAACGCCGAACGCTTGAGCGACGGCTTTGAAACCCACATCCGCGGCAGCTATCAAATCCTCGACGCCACCGGAAAACGCGTGGCCGAGCAAGTGTTGGAAGATGACAAGCAAACCAGTGCCAACTATCGCCGTGATTATTATCTGCCCTACTTGCTGCCGATCCCCAAACAACTAGCCGTCGGCGCGTACCGTCTCGAATTAACGCTCGAAGATGTCAAAGGCAGAAAGTACGGCAGCGCAAGCATTCCCGTGGAAATCATCGAAGCCCGCTAAGAACCTATCCGAAAACCATTAGCCGCTTTGGCGCTAGCCGCGGTTTTTTTGGGTTTTCGGATGGCTTCCAAGCAAACTACCAAGCAGTTTGATCCGCCAGCAGCTTGCGGCACTCACGTCGACCCTCACTCCAGTTACCAGCCAAGCCCTGGGCGACGATGGCGCTCAGGTAATCGTGCTCCCTCTGGGTGATGTCGCCAGCCGCCAATGCTTCATCAAGCAACTTGCTAGCAGTCTGCAATTGATCAGTGCGTTTCAACTCCAAGGCTTGATCGAGCGAGATTGTCAACCGATAAGCATGCGGACCAACCTCCTCATAACCGCAACCGGCCAGCGGCAAGCAGCAGCACAGGCACGCTCCTAACACCAGCATCCTCAACCAGTTCAGCTGGCTCGTTCTTCTATAAAGCACCTGCGTTTTCCCCCTCTGAGATACTGCTGAAGGCGGCAAAGATTTGACGATCGACTTGCTCGGTCACAAAGCGGACTGCGCCGTCGCCCAACAACACGTTTGCCCCCTGCGGATGCTCGGCTTGCATTTGCCCCACGTGCAAAGCGGGAAAGTTGGGCGGGTGGATAATCGGGTTGCCAAACATGTCAGTCTCACCGCCAGCCGGTCCACTGTGCACCAACAGCAAAGTCGCGGCCGACTCGGGCCCGTTCTCAGGACTGGACACGCGAGGATGCACGATCGCCCCGGGAACGACTCCCACCCAAGTTTTATCGCTCAGCCGCGAAGTGTGCTCACCCAGCAAAATCGAATTGGAAAGACCATCGGTAATGTCGGCAAAGCGAATATTCGAGTTACGAAAGAAAGGACCATCGGCAATCATCGCCACATTACCACCCACAGGACCATCTGGCCCCGAGCAATCACCCCAACACTCCTCCTGACCATGGCTGGCCACATAGTGACTTCGCCCAAGCTGGATAACTTGACCGCGTTTCAATAGCGGATTGCCAGCCATGCCGACAACTGTCATCGGTTCGCGAGGACCACTCGAACTGGGACACAAAAATCCAGCTAACGTGACTTCCCGAGGAAACCGATTGATCTCGTCCCAAATCGGAAATCGCTGATCAAAACGAGCTGCCAAGTTTTGCTCTTCCATAAACGGCAACACCGCCGCCCCCCAGCCCCATCCAGATGGGGCGTCCCAAGTCACCGGGTCATAATCCTCGGCCGGCAACTGATTGATCAACCCATACCGATCAAATGACCGATAACCAGCCGGTAACCGACCAAACGCTGTCTCGTAGTTGTGCATCGCCAGGCCCAACTGCTTGAGATTGTTGACGCAAGAAATCCGCCTAGCCGATTCCCGCGCCGATTGCACCGCCGGCAATAACAAACCGACCAGCAACCCAATGATGGCAATCACCACCAATAGCTCGACTAGGGTAAAACCTCGCGCCCGACCACTCATCTCTGAACTCCCCAGGAAAACCAAGCAAGCCGAAAGTAGCACGTGCTACATTTGCCGCAGGCAGAATTGTAGCCAAAGCTACATCGGCGTCAAGTGATTTCTGCCCGAGGTCGTCCGCGCGGAGCCTGCGAGCAGGTAAACTGAGCAGCGAAACGGAGCTGAACAGCAACCAACAGAACCCCGCAGGTTACGAGCCAACAATCGCGTGAGTAAAAAAGCTGCCCCCACCAACCAACACGAGCGGACGCGTGCCGATCACGCCACCGAACTAGCCGAGGATTATGTCGAGGCGGTCGCCGAAATCATTGATCGTGAGGGAGTTTGTCGGATTAAAAATTTGGCGGATCGTTTTCAAGTCAGCCACGTGACGGCCAGCCGCACGGTGGCTCGCTTGCAACGGGCCGGATTGGCCACGACGGCCCCCCACGCACCGGTGGAACTGACCAACCAGGGCCGCCAATTGGCTGCTGAAAGTAAGCGGAAGCACGAGACGGTTTATCAATTTTTGATCGCTCTGGGAGTCAGCGAAGCAACGGCTGCCAGCGATACTGAAGGAATTGAACACCATGTCAGCTTGGAAACGTTAGGCTTGATGGAAAAGTTCATTCAAGACCAGCAACTTTGACTACCGTCAACATCGAGGAGCCTGAGCCATGTCTAGCGACTCGAGTATCGATTCCCTAATCGAACAATATCTGCAGCGACTAGAAGCGGGGGAAGCCATCGACGAGGCGGCGCTCCGCGAGGCCCATCCCGACCACGCCGAAGAGCTGCTCAGCTTCATCCAGTTGCATCGGCAGGCCCAGTCGGCTTTTGGCTGGCCCGACCCTGGTACGAAAAACGAGCAAAACCCACTCTGGGCTGCATCCGCTCGCAAAACCCCAGAGAGCCTACCGGCCGGCGATTCGTCGCGGGACGGCGCTGGTCGTTCCGCTTGGTCTTGGAATCGCATCGCCGAAGCCGAGTTCCCTTTGCGGTTCGGCCCTTATGAACTGCTGGAGGAAATCAATCGGGGTGGCATGGGGGTGGTCTATCGCGCGGTGCACGCTCAATTGCAACGCGTCGTGGCGCTCAAGGTGTTGCGGGCTGGCGACTTGGCAACGGCTGAAGAGGTCCAGCGTTTCCGCACCGAAGCTATCGCTTCTTCGGCGCTTAGCCATCCCAACATAATTCCAATTTACGAAGCGGGCGAAGCACATGGGCTATTCTATTTTACCATGGCCTATATTGACGGCGAGGATCTGGACGCGCGATTAAAACGTCAACCGATGTCGCCTCACGAGTTGGCCTCGGTGCTGCTGAAAATCACCACGGCAGTCGCTTGTGCCCATCGGCAACATGTCATTCACCGCGACATCAAACCTTCTAACATTTTGCTGGACCAAGCGGACGAGCCCTTCTTGGCTGACTTTGGCTTAGCCCACTTGCTAGCAGCTGAAGACGGTTTAACCATGACCGGGCAGATTCTCGGCACACCCTCCTACATGGCCCCGGAACAAGCCAGTGGTCGCGCGCGGGAGTTAACCTCAGCGATTGATGTCTATGCTTTGGGCGCGGTGCTCTACGTCGGTTTAACTCGACAACCACCCTTCAGCGGCCCGACACCGTTCGACGTCGTCATGCAAGTCATCGATCGCCATCCCCCGCGACCTAGTCAACTGAATCGGAAAATCCCTCGTGATTTAGAAGCAATCTGTCTGAAGGCGATGGCAAAGGCGCCTGAGGATCGCTATGACACAGCGGAGGCTCTGGCGGAAGATTTTCGCTGCTATCTTCGCGGAGAGCCGGTGCGAATCGACCGCCCCACCCTGCCCCAACAAGTGAAGATGTGGTGGCAACGCGAGCCAGTGTTAGTCAGCCACCTGTGCGCCGTGCTGACGGTCACCATCATCATGATCATCGCTTACTTGCTGGGGCAAGGTAAAATCTCACCCGAGCGATTCATGCTCAAACTGAGCCTCATGTCCAGCTGGGGGCTGATCAGCATACTCATGCAATATCTGGCTAGGTTCAATCATCACCGTTATAAGGTTTACTTGGCGTGGGCAACCGCTGATGTGATGATCTATACAACCTTAGTGCTGCTCGCCGACTCGCCCCGTGGTTTATTATTAATCGGCTATCCGTTGATGATTGTCGCCAGCGGACTGTTTTATCGCGTGCGGTTTGTCACCTTCACAACCACGGTCTGTATTTTGGGTGTTATCCTACTGGCGAATCTCGTTGACGATCCGCTAAATGATCGCGTTGATTTTTTGGGAATCTACATCGCCGCCTTGGTGGTGCTCAGCCTATGCGTGGTCACCATGATCCGCCGCATCCGAGGTTTGATTCGTTTTTGTGGAGCCAGCGAATGAGCAAGAACAGTGACCTGACTGTCGACGCCATTATGGCCGAGTTACAGGCCTGTGGTTCGCCGGCCACGGTCGCCATCTACCGCAACCATGGCGCTCCAGAAAATATCTTTGGTTGCAAAGTGGCCGATTTAAAAAAGATTGCCAAGAAGATTAAGGGAAACCAAACGCTGGCGCTGGAGCTTTACGAGACCGCCAATTCCGACGCCATGTATTTGGCCGGGATTGTCGCCGACGGCCAACAGATGACGCGCCGCCAACTGCAAGCTTGGGCCAAAAAAGCCACTTGGTACATGATCAGCGAGTATTCGGTACCGGGCGTGGCTTGCGAACACCCGCAAGCCTGGCAACAAGGATTGCAGTGGATCGATGCCAAGCAAGCGCATCAAGCCACCAGTGGTTGGGCTACGCTGGCTGGAGTTGTTGCCACCCGACCTGACGCCGAACTTGAACTCGCTGCGATTGACGCATTGCTAAACCGCATCGCCACCTCAATTCACGGAGCCCCGAACCGGGTTCGCTATACGATGAACAACTTTGTCATCGCCGTCGGCAGCTACGTCGCCCCCTTGCTGACCGCCGCGCAACGGACCGCCAAGCAAATCGGCAAGGTCGAAGTGGAGATGGGAAAAACGGCCTGCAAGGTACCGCTTGCCAGCTCCACGATCGACAAAGTTGCAGCGCTGGGCCGGGTGGGAAAAAAACGCAAAACTGTCAAATGCTGATCCGACTAACGGCGATCAAGCCGAAACACCCCTTGGTCTTTGCGACCTTGAAAGGTTGCTTCGAAATGACCGGGGGTGACCGTTGCCGACATCCGATAGGTACCGACCAGGGGCAGACGTTTGACGCTAGTGTACTGGCCGGGCCAGGGAGTGGGAGTTAGGCGAGTCGAGTAAACGAAAGGAATGACTTTGGCGAACCGACCCGCGAAAACGGCACGATAATCACCGGCCGGTGTTTGCCGAATGCTGGCCCGCAGCGGACCACGGTGGCCGTTGGTGCCGCTGATCCACTCGCCTCGCCATTTTCCTGCTGGAGCCCAATGGGTTGCTGGAGCCCAAGCGGCAACCGGTTCGGTGGCTACCGCCGGGGAGGGCAGCGCCGCCGAGCTGGCGACGAGGCTCGCGAACACGATCAGGCTGGCTACGGGGGCTAAACTTCCCAACTGGGGCAACTTGGTGACACGATGCATTAAATTCTTCCTCCGCGTGTGAAGTGGATACAAAGTCATTATGATTGCTAGCTGGCCAATTGGAAGAAACCCCTTGTTAGCCGCTGTTCAACCACGTGTTGTTCAACCAGCCGCTGCTTAACCTGCCACCGCTTATGTACGTGTTTG
>CAZHTX010000402.1:0-5598 GCA_964535475.1 uncultured Pirellulaceae bacterium | reverse complement strand
CTGGAGAAATCGACCGGTCCTCCGCAACCGCTCAGCCACAAGGATGTTGCTCGAAAACTGACGTCGTCTCCCAGCGGAATCAACATGCTGCGGCGTTGTTCGTTCAGCTCATTGACCAAGCCGACCAACATCGCGGCTGCCGCTTCGGAGAGTGAATCGCTCGCCCACAACCAACAACTCGTTTGCCCAGCGGCCAGCCAATCTGCCAATGCTCGGCCGGTACTCGTTTGCTGAACTGTTTGCCGCGGGGATGGCTGCCGCGCGTCGGCCAAACAGTCGATTAAATGTTCGGCTGGCAACGACCAACGCTGCCAACCATTGGCCATCGTCTCCGCTTTCCCGGCTGGCGATGCTCCGCCAGATATATCCAGCCAGAGCACGCGGCGGGGCGTCGCATCGCTGCAGAAAGCTGGTAAGAAACGATCTGCCAACCGCGGGTATTCGTCCAACACGTTGCCGATCAACACCACTGAATCGGCTCGCTTGGCTAATTCGCCCAGCGTCGCCGCGACCATCCCTTGACGCTCCACGCTGTGCAGCACTGCCCGCCCGGCGGGGCTGCTGCTGGCGTTGATCGAGGCTCCCAGCCCGGCGGCCAGGCGGACGCCGGCCCGCGCGGTGGGGACGTCCAGCATTCCGCCGCTAATTTGAATGTTAGCCGCCGGTGCCAAGATCGAAACGGCTCGCTCCCAATCGGCTGCGGGAATGTGCAAAGCCCCGCCGCGACCGTCATGGAAAATTCCTTGCTCGAGCAAACTTTGCTGGGCCAATGCGGCCCGCTGGCAGCCCCCGGCGGAAAGCTTGCCAGCCCACACCTCGCCGGTCCCGGCGGCGATGCTCAAGTCATCGCATCGCAACGAACAGAAAGGACAGATGAATCGGACAGCGTGTGAATCGTTCACCGGCACAGCCGCAGTACGGAAGGAAGAAAGGCAGTACGGAAGGAAGAAAGGCAGTACGGAAGGAAGAAAGAAAGTATGAAATCTGGACAGGCACCGTAGGCCGGCGCGTGGGGTAATCCGACGCGAGCGGCAATCAAAACAGTGGTTCCGCAATCCCCTGCGAGTCGACTTGCCAAGGAGTCCAAACCAACTGTGGTGGTGATACTCGCAAATCACTTTTCCGAGGAGCGATTGAGGTGGCATCGAGTTCCAAGTTAGTGACCGAGTACTTATCTGCTAGCTTAGCAATTTCTTGCCGCAGTTCGCTATCCAAGTCCAGCATATCGCGACTCAATTCCTGCAAAGCTTGTTCGGCGCGTTGGACATCATCGTGTTGACGCGAGGCGCGGGTAGCTTTGCGAGCGATCTTACCAGCTCCTGAGAGTTTCGAACGACTGCGGCTCTTCTTCCCCATCAGGGCACCGAGCAGGGATTGGCCCAAGTCGATGACCGACGACATCGAGGTCGCCTGCAACTCGCTTTTTTCCCGTCCCACGCGCTCTTCGGCTGCCCGAATTCGGCGGTCCAGCGTCTCCATCCGGGAAGCGTATTTGCCACGCAGCTTTTCCGTTTCCCGATCCCGCGCTTCCCGTGCCTGTTGAGTAAACGACAGCCTCGCCTCCTCTTCGCAGGTGCCTACCGGGGCGTATTCTTTCAGCACGGGGGATTTATACAACACCAGCGGGCAATGCCGGTAACAGTATTCCTTCAGCTGTTTTTCCCACGACTGAAAGTTATCGGGGCTGCACAGTTGACTCGGTAACTCGGTAAATTCAATTTCGGCAACCGGCTCGGCGAGCATCCGTAAACCGGGGGAGGTAATTTCGCCAGCAGCCCAAAAGGGACTGGGGACCCCGGCGGCGCAACGCACCAGCCGCTGTTGGTCTCGCCAGATATCGACACCGGCCGAACTTCGCACGTAGTGCAGGGATGCTTTGCCCAGCACGGCCGGCCGATAAACTTGCCGCGCCCCCGCTCGGGGCGCACGGGTTGCCGCTAGAAACAACTCCTCGACTCCCGCCGGCGGGATGGGGCGAGTCGGCGGCGCCGCGGTGTCAGCCAGCGTTTCTTGCTCCGCCGTCGCCGCGTCAGCCTGCCGCTGCTTCCGCGGTTCCATCAGTTGGCTGATTTGCTCGCGAGCCAAGGGGCCAGCCAAAAACGACATCGCCCAACGCGTCTGAAAGATGCTCGGTTCCTGATCATGCACGTTATTCATCAAGAACACACGACTTCCCAAGCCGGCCAAAATCTCTTCCATTCGCCGGCGATCAAATTTTTGACCCGTCTGCGCGGCCGCACCTTCCAGGCCAGCCAACACACGCTGTTTGTCCCGCTCCGTTTGCAGCCGTCCCAGAAACCAAGTCCCAATGTTCGACAACCCTTTGTAATCAAGGTCGACCGGGTTCTGCGTGGCCAAGGTAATTCCCAACCCGAAAGCCCGCGCTTGCTTTAATAAGGTCAGCATCGGAGGTTTGCTGGGCGGATTGGCTGTCGGTGGAAAATAACCAAACACCTCATCCATGTAAAAGAGCGCCCGCAAGGAACTGGTGCCGCTCTGCGAACGCATCCAAGCGACTAATTCGTTGAGCAAGATGGTGACGAAAAACATCCGCTCGGAATCGTTCAGATGGGCGATCGACAAAATCGAAATCCGCGGCTTGCCTTGCGGGGTAACCATCAATCGCTGGATGTCCAACGATTCACCTTCGAGCCAAGTCGCAAAGGCGGGGGAAGCCAGCAAGTTGTTCAGCCGCATGGCCAAGGAAACGCGGTCCGCCAGCGGCATAAAGGTATTCAGATCAATCACGCCGACGCGATCAAACGGTGGCGACTGGATCAAGCCAATCATCTGCTCGATCGTGATCCCCTCCCCCTTGCGCCAGCTGCTGTCGAGAATCGATGAAACCAAGATGTGTTCGCGAGACAACAACGGATCGGCGTCGAGGCCCAGCAAAGTCAACAAACCCGAGGCCGACCCGCTGACACGTTCCCGCATCGCATCCGCATCATTGATCACCGCCTCGCACGGCGCGCCAAAATCACGCAGCACCGTCAAGGGAATTCCCGCGTTGCTGCCCGGTGTGTAAATCGTCACCTCGGCACTATCCCGCAGCTTGGCAATCCGTTCCGGGCTTTGCCCCCACGAGGCCAAACCCTTGCGCCAACGATCGGCCGTCTCGCTGGCTAATTGCTCAACGGTCTTCCCCTGCCGGGTCGCTTCGCTAGCTTCCAGCCACGGTGCAAAGTCGGCCGGGGCCAAGTCGGGAAACGTCAGCATCAAATTGGCTAGATCCCCCTTGGGATCAATGCAAATGATTGGAATCCCATCGATCGCCGCCTCTTCCAACAACGACAAACAAAGCCCCGTTTTCCCACTGCCGGTCATCCCCACGCAGACCGCGTGCGTGCAGAGATCCTTGGAATCGTATAGCACCAATTCGTCGAGCCCCTTGCTGGTCGCCATGTCATATTTGCGACCCAGGTAAAAGACTCCCAGCTTCTCAAATTCGTCAACTGCTGGCATCATCGTCATTCGTGGTGGTGAGCGTACGTTGAGCAGAAACGCCTACGATACCAACTGACTACCCCCCTGGGTACCAAACGCAGTGCGACTTGGCCGCCAGCTCGCGGGGCCGCCAGTTCCTGGAAGAATTCAGTCAATTTTTGCTCGATATCTTCCATGAAATGAAGGAATTCTTTCAAGCACTCTGGCGGGCGCGGCGGACACCCCTGACCCGGACGATTCGGGCGGCTTATCATGTCGGCGTCGGCTCAACATTTCTCAGCTGATTTCATTCTTACTCTAATTTTCGCGGCCTGGACTACCATGCTCGACTTGTACGACAAAATCAACGACGCCGTTACTTTTCTGCGCTCCAAGTGGGACGTGACGCCGCTGGTCTCTATCATTCTCGGCACCGGTTTGGGCGGGTTCGCCAGCGAGATCGAGGCCGACGTGGTGATTCCCTACAGCGAGATCCCCCACTTTCCCAACTCCACGGCGACCAGCCATCGCGGGCAATTGGTTTGCGGGCATTTGCGGGGCGTTCCGGTGGTCGCCATGGAAGGTCGTTTCCACATGTACGAGGCGTATCCTCTCCAACAAATTACGTTGCCCGTGCGGGTTTTCAAAGCACTGGGTGCTGGCACATTGGTGGTCAGCAACGCCTGCGGAGGGTTGAATCCCAATTACAACAATGGCGACATCATGGTCATTGAAGATCAGATTAATTTGCTCGGCGATAATCCTCTGATTGGCATCAATGATGACCGTCTCGGCCCACGCTTTCCCGACATGTCGGAGCCTTACGATTTGCACCTGGTCGATCAGGTTTTGGCGAGCGCTCGGCGAAACGACATCGTGGCCCACAAGGGAGTTTTCGTGGCCGTGGCGGGGCCAAATTTGGAAACGCGAGCCGAGTATCGCTTTTTGCGGTTAATCGGCGCCGATGTGGTCGGTATGAGCACGGTTCCCGAAGCGATTGTGGCGATTCACGGGGGCATGAAAGTGGTGGGGCTGTCGGTGATTACCGACATGTGCCTCCCCGACGCGCTGAAGCCGGCAAACGTCGAAGAGATTATTGCCGTAGCCAACGCCGCCGAGCCAAAGTTGAGAACGCTGGTGCGTGAAATTGTGGAAACGATTGGACAAACCAGGATGGCTTGATGGTGACGCAGCACAGTGATGACCCGAATGACGAGCCAAATCCCTTGGCAACGACATTGCAAGTGATTCGATCGCGGATCGGCACGTTTCAACCGCGTTTCGGCATCGTGCTGGGGAGTGGCCTGGGGGGGCTGGCCGACGAGATCACCGATGCCACTCGGATTGACTTTGGCGATCTACCCAACTTTGCTCCCAGCACGGCGGCTGGACATGCTGGGCAGTTAGTAACCGGGTTGCTGGCGGGCGTCCCGGTCGTCGCTCTTGCCGGGCGGTTGCATCGTTACGAAGGTTGGTCGGTTGCCCAAGTCACTTTCCCGATTCGCGTCCTGCAAGCGCTCGGTGCTGGCACACTGATCGCCAGCAACGCCGCCGGAGGTCTACGTCATCACTTTGCCGTCGGTGATATCATGGTCATTCGTGACCACATTAATTGGCTCGGTTCGCCAACTTTGCAGTTCGCTCCATCGCAGGCAGGAGATGCTCCCGCGGTTGCTGCAGCGAACACCGCTGTATCGAACATCGCAGCGGCGGGCATGGGTTTGCTCGCCCGCGGTCATCATCCTTACGACGCGGAGTTGGCCGATTTGGCGTTGGCGGCCGGTAGACGAGGTGATTTCGCGGTCCATCAAGGGACCTACTTGGCAACCCTGGGGCCCAGTTATGAGACACCCGCCGAGTACCGCATGATGCGCCGCATTGGTGCGGATTGCGTCGGCATGAGTACCGTTCCTGAGGTGTTGCTGGCCCAGCAATTAGGCATGCGAGTTTTGGCGCTTTCCATGATCAGCAACGTCGCCCGCCCCGACGCGCCGCAAGAAACCTTACACCAAGAAGTGCTGCAAATTGGTCGGCAAGCGGAACCCAACATGAGCTATTTAGTCCGCGCGGTGGTGCAATGTGGCTAAACTCGCAAACCCCCGTTAGCCGTTTTGGCACTAGCCACGGTTCCGTTAGCCGTTTTGGCGCTAGCCACGGTTCCGTTAGCCGTTT
>CAZHTX010000401.1:0-5600 GCA_964535475.1 uncultured Pirellulaceae bacterium | reverse complement strand
GCGCCAGCGTGCGGTTCTCCGGGACCATCAGCCGCAACGCGCCAGCGTGCGGTTCCCCGGAACCATCATCAGCCGCAACGCGCCAGCGTGCGGTTCTCCGGGACCATCATCACCCGCAACGCGCCAGCGTGTGGTTCTCCGGGACAATCAGCCGCGACGCGCCAGCGTGCGGTTCCCTTTTTCACGCGCACGACTCAGATACCAGCTCACGCGACGATCGGCGTCTTGCTGGGCTGGCCAGCCACTTCGCGGACATATGTCGGCACGCCGTAACCAGGCAACCGGCTGCGGAGATGTTCGATGATCGCCAAACCACGTTCTTCGGGGACTTGGAAATGGGCCGCCCCCTCGACGCGGTCGAGCTGATGCAGATAGTAGGGTTGAATCCTGAAATCGATCAATTTTTGACAGAGTGCTTCCATAATCTGCTCGGAATCATTCACTCCGGCCAACAACACCGTTTGGTTCAACACGGGAATTCCGGCGCTGATCAAGCGGCCCAAGTTTGCCAACGTATCGGAATCCAGTTCGTTGGCATGGTTGACATGCACGACCACCCACGGGGACAGTCGAGTTCCGCGCAGAGTTTGAATCAGAGCGTCGGTCACGCGTTGGGGGATGACGATCGGCATTCGCGAGTGAATTCGCAGCCGGCGGACATGCGGAATTTGCGCGATGCGATCGACTAAGGCTCGCAGGGAATGGTCGGACAGCACCAGTGGATCGCCGCCGCTGAGGATGACTTCGCTGATCGATTCGTCGGCCGTCAAAGCGGCAATCGCTGTATCCCACAACTGCCCACCCCCGGAAACCTCCTCGTAGGGGAAATGACGGCGAAAACAGTAGCGACAGTGAATTCCGCAAGCGGAGTGGGCGACTAGCAAAGCTCGCCCCGGGTATTTGCGAATCAAGCCGCTGGCTAGATCCTCTGCCGCCGTGGCCGCTACTTCGCCGACCGGATCGGCCGAAAAACCTTCCACCCTTTCCCCCTCGGCCTCTGCCGGCAAGACTTGCCGCAACAGCGGGTCGCTGAGGTCTCCCGACCGCATCCGCCGCAAAAATTCGAGCGGAACGAAGACTGGAAATTGCTCCTCACCTTCCCTGTCGCCACCGCTTTTGGTAAACCCCTCGTCCAGTCCAAGGCGAGTGCGAAGTTCCGCAGCCGAGCGAATGGCCCGCTTCATGGCGTGCTGCCACGATACGGATGGTTCGGAGGCGCGGACAAAATCACGCAAAGCCGCTAGACTTTCACTCACAGGTCAATTTTCCAGGATGTTTGGAGCGGTTTACTCGTGGCAACTTACAATACAAGCGATTTTCGCAAAGGTCTGAAAGTCCAAATCGATGGCGAGCCCTATTTGATAACGGAAATGAATTTCGTTAAACCGGGCAAGGGCAACGCCATGTACAAATGCAAATTACGCAATTTGATCCGCGGTACTTCGCTCGATCGCACCTACAAAGGGGGCGATTCGCTGGAAGCCGCCGACGTGGAACAAACAGACGCCTCGTTCCTCTATCGCCAGGGCGAAGATTACGTCTTTATGGACAGTGGAACTTTTGAGCAATACGAAGTAACCGGCGAACAGGGTGGTGACATTTGGAAGTATCTCAAGGACGGTATGGTTTGCGCCATCACCCTCTACAATGGCAATCCGATCATCATCGAACCCCCCAATCAAGTAGAGCTGGAAGTCATCGAATGTGCTCCCGGAGCGAAAGGGGACACCGCCACCAACGTCACCAAGCCGGCCAAAGTGGAAACCGGTGCCGAATTTGTTGTCCCCGGCTTCATTAAAACGGGTAACATCATCAAGGTCGATACTCGGACCGCGGAATATGTTGAACGCGTAAATAATTAAAGCAGGCAAGTGATCAAGTTCTGGCGTGGGCTCGCGGAAAAGTGGGCGAATTGGAGCGGCGATCGAGAGATGGAAATGGCGATTCGCCGCCACCTGTCGTCGGCTGGATATTACGGAGGTTCCGCCAAATTACGGAACGTCCGCCTAGTCGCCGTGGCCAGACCGGGCTGGGTGCAAATTTATCGTTTTGACGTCACCGCTCGTCTGCATCAAACGAGCGAAGAGGATCAAGCCGACCCAGCTCCAATCGATCACGAGCTGTGTGGATTAGTCCGCGACGATGGACGCCGAGGCGGTGAAGTTCGCTGTTTTCGCGATGAAGCCGAACGCCGCGCCCTCTTTGCTCGCTGGTCCGAAGGCCTGATTTGCCTTCGCGGAGCCCACGGGCTTGGCTCCAACTAGCGTTTGCGATTACCGATCTGTTTGACTCCCCAAGCTGCTGATTCTCCAGCCACCCAAAACCCGGTCGCGGCCAGCATGCCGACGACGCCCCCGCTGAGCCCCACCGCGGCCGCGGCTGTCCCGCCCAAAATTTGCCCCGCCAATTTCCGTTTTGGTTCGTCGACCAAACCCACGTGCTGGCCCAACGCTTCGGTCGTCCACTGCACCGCGTCGGCAGTCAACAACCACGGGCTGCAACCGCGGGCCAAGCCAGTCGCCAACCGCGATTTGACGGCAACCCCGCGGACTCCCCACCTACCGGCTGCCGACAACAATGCTTTTGCGCCCGCGCTGCTAGCCCGCTGCACGCAGACCGTAACCTGACGACTTTCCAGCTCGCCAGTCACACACCAGCGGGCAAAGTGCTCGCAGTTGTGATTCGTGAGGTGATACCGCGTGCCCACCACACCCGCTCGCCCCAGACAACGCAACGCGCGGCGGCGAATCTGGGCATCGTCCAGGCGCTGGCGATGCGACACTTCATGAATAAAGCACTCGCCCTGGCGAGCAAACGCAGCCAACTCAGTGCGGCAAATCCGAAACTGCTCGCAATCACCGCCCGGTCCTGCGATTCCGCCTGCACCGTCAGTAAAATGCACCACCGTGCCATCGCCAAGACAAATTCCATGATGCT
Source organism: uncultured Pirellulaceae bacterium (assembly GCA_964535475.1). Taxonomy (GTDB): domain Bacteria; phylum Planctomycetota; class Planctomycetia; order Pirellulales; family Pirellulaceae; genus Laterigemmans. The sequence continues at coordinate 2,663 of CAZHTX010000401.1, read as the reverse complement.
GGAAAGGCACCCCGCGGAACGTTCTCCAAACAAACACGTGGCGTGGGGGGCTACTTTCGGTCATCTGCGGTTCCTTGTTAATTTCTAATGCCGCTGTTACTTCTCGCGCCTGACTACAAAGACACTTTCGGTGACAGATCGATTCACAAAAATTTTGCAAAATGTCTTCGGCTACCCTGAATTTCGTGGCTGCCAATTGGAAGTGATCCGGCACGTCGCGGCCGGCCAGCATGCCATGCTGATCGCCCCCACCGGCAGCGGCAAATCACTCTGCTATCAAATCCCCGCCCTCGCAGCCGACGAAACATTCAGCAGCGAAACAACCGCCAATGGCAGGCCGGGCCTGACGATCGTGCTCAGCCCCCTAATCGCCTTGATGAAGGACCAAGTCGACGCCTTACAAGCTCGCCAAATTGACGCGGCACTCATTAATTCCTCACTGTCAACGGACGAGCGTGAACGGCGGTACCGCGAGCTGGCTGCGGGTCACTTTCGGTTGCTGTATGTTACCCCGGAACGCTTTCGAAAACCTGAATTTTGCCAAGCGCTGGCCAAGCGTCACATTAATTTGTTGGCGGTCGACGAAGCTCACTGCGTCAGCCAATGGGGACACGACTTTCGGCCTGACTATTCTCGGCTCGCTGAAATTCGCCAACAACTCGATCACCCCCCCACACTTTTTCTCACCGCCACCGCCACCGCCGCGGTCCGCGACGACATCCTCTCTCAAATGCAACTCGACCAGGCCCACGTAAAAATCTTCCACGAAGGGATCGACCGCCCTAATCTTTCGCTCGACGTCGAGAAAGTTTGGGATGAAGATGAAAAAATTGAGGCAATTTGTCGCACGATTCAGCAGTGGCGGTCTCCGTCAGCGGAGCATAGCGTTGCCAGCCGACCGGCCTTGGCGGGCCGCCCAATCCATTCAGGGATCATCTACGTCACCTTGATCAAGACCCTCGAGCGGCTCAGCGACGAGCTGCGTCGCCGCGGCATCGAGCATGTCAGCTACCACGGCCAGTTGCCCCGCGATCAACGGCGAAAAATTCAAGACGCCTTCCTCAGCAGCAGCGTCCCCACGGTGCTGGCCACCAACGCTTTTGGGATGGGCATCGACAAGGAGGACATTCGTTTCGTGATCCACGCTGAAACGCCCGGATCGATCGAAGCTTATTATCAAGAAGTGGGTCGCGCCGGGCGCGACGGTGCCCCCAGCCAATGTCTCTGGCTGTACGACTCGGCCGATCTGATGACGCAAATGCAGTTCATCGGCTGGCGAAATCCTGATCTCGATTTTTTCTTGCGGACCTATCACTACCTCACCGAACACAACGAGCAAGTGCGGGGCTACGGGCTGCAGTGGCTCTGCGAACGCTTGCAACGGGTCAGTCGCCACGATCATCGTTTGGAAACGGTGCTGGCCCTATTCGACCGCCACCACGTGATTGCCGGGCACCAGCCGCCCGAGTGCTTCGAAGTGCTCGGCCCGATCCCCGAAATCTTGCTTGACGAGCAACGCATCGCGGCCAAATTACAAGCCGACCAGAAACGGCTGTACGCGCTGATTGAATTCGCCGAGACGCCGCCGGAGGAGCGACAAGGCTTTCTCCGCGAGTACTTTCAGTTCGATTGATATTGCCTGAAATCGAGCATTCTCTCTATTCTACCGGGGGCCCCTTAACCAATTTTGCCGACCTCTCGGACTATTGAGCTCACCATGATCTCGCCGTCAGCTAACTTTGCCGTCACCAAAAGCTGCGACCTCTGCCAGGGCAATGAGTTTCAGACGATTTCTGATCGTGATCGCCGTGGCGACGCGCTGCTGACTGACATCTGCCAGCATTGTGGCTTGGTTTCGCACCATGACATTCCCACGGCCGAACAACTACAGCATTTTTACGCCCACGAGTACCGCTGGCAGTACCATGGCGAGCGGAAACCATCGCCGCGGCGGGTGATGCGAGCCTGGAAGAATGGTCGCCGCATCGCCACTCGATTGATTCCACAATTCAACCGGCAAACGCCGATTCTGGAGATCGGTGCTGGCTTGGGCTGCAATGTGAAAGCGCTCAGCATGGCCGGTTTTCCCGCTTCCGGCATCGAACCTAATCTTGATTTTCAAAAATACGCGGTGGAGCACTTGCAAGCAAAAGTCACAAACGACACGCTGGAAAATCTGAAAGGCGACCAAACGCATCAAGCGATATTGCTCGTGCACGTGATCGAACACCTGCGTTCACCCACCGCTGCCTTTCGGCAAATTCATCAACTTTTGCGCGAAGATGGTTTGCTGTACATCGAATGCCCCAACTTGGCCGGCCCTTTTGCGCCCCCGGCAAAGCTCTTTCATTTCGCCCACATCCATAATTTCACTCATGAAACCATGAGGCACCTGGCGGAACACAATGGCTTTGAGTTGGTAGAGCAGTATACTCCACACTCCAATCAGAACGTCGAAATGCTGTTCCGCAAAGCGGCTCAGGTTACGACGAGACCGTTTGCCAGCGACGCAGCCCAGCAAACGCTCAAAGCAGCCTTTCGCTACGGCCCCTGGCGATACCACCTACGCCCGGCTTATCTTCGCCAACGCGTTCGCAAACTTAGCGGTTACGTCGAAGAGCATTTGCTGGCTAACCGCTGGGAGAGCCAGTTCACCGCGGCGA
>CAZHTX010000400.1:0-5619 GCA_964535475.1 uncultured Pirellulaceae bacterium | reverse complement strand
CAACCGCGCCTCGATCGCTTGGGTCGCCGCTTGCGGGTCGGTTCCCGGTTGCAACTGAACCAATAGCATGGATGTTCGTTCCGCTTGTCGCCCAAAGCTCAGACGACGAAAACCAGCTCGGCTGGTAACCATCGCACCGGCGGCAGCCAGTCCGGTTCCCAGCTTAAACGTTTCCACTATCCGGACCCGCTGGTCATTGCACTCGGCGACTGCCCAAATATGTTCGCGTCCAAATCGCTCCGCAGATCCGGGTGTCGTTCCTTGAGGCACAAACTCCGCATCGCTTTCACGGTCGACCATTACGAATTCATCGCTGGTCAGTCGCGCTACTTTGTCTGCCAGCTCGTCGGTCACGACCGCTGGGGATTGAGGGTCGATACCCAGCACGGCGATCGCCCGCGTCTCTTTTGTCTCGGGGTTCCGCCAGGCGGCCAGCATGGCATCGAGCGGCCGCACGTCGGCGACTTCCGCCATGCCCCGCAGCGGCAAGGCTACCGATTGGTCGATGGAGCTTGGTTCGAACAAATGTAGATAGTCGGGCGAACGGACGACCAAGTCCATGGCTGGCATTTGTTGGTAGACGACCGTCGCCGTGTCCCCCACCGCGCCGAGGAAACCGAGTTGCATGAACATCAACACGACCGCCAACATTACGCCACCGATCGAGACAATCGTGCGGGCAAAATTGTGGGTTAAGTTCTTCGTCGCCAGCGGAGTCCGTCGCAGCATCAAGCCTTACTCTTTCACGCGAATCGCGACGTCGACTTGGGAATTGACCAATTGAGCCGCCTGGGGAACATCCGCCGAATCGACCGCGATCACCACGACGGCCGCACGATAATCAACCAACTGCCGCGGATCGGGACTGGGCAGGCGCGGCGAGCCGGCCACCCGGCTGATCGATTCGACTTCGCCCTTCAGCGTGCCGTCTCCCAAGCCGCCCCCGCTGATCGATGCCGCGGAACCGACTTCGATGCTGGACAACAAAGCCAGCGGGACCTCAGCCAAGCAGATCATGTTTTCAAGATTGGCGATCCGCATAATCGGCCGGCCGCTCGTCGGTTCCCCTGGATCCATGTCGATTGCCAGCACCGTGCCGGCAATCGGGCTGATCAGGGAAGTCGCCTCCAGCTGTTGTTCCAACAGTTCGACTTTGCGTTGCAACGATTTGACGGGAGTCGCCTGTTTGGCCGCTTCGATGTTGAGCTCGGCGGCTTTCGTCTCTTTCTGGGCAACCTCCAGCATCAAACGAGCAGCTTGCACCGCCGCTTCCGCTTCCAAGCGAGCCGATTCAAGTTCCGCTTCGGCAGCTTGAGCAACCAGTTCCTGTTGGCGGACGGCAGTCTGTCCGACGAGTCGCCGGGAATCGGGTTCGGCAGCCGCGCGCCGCATTTGCGTCAATTTATCAGCCGCGATCGCCGCCTTTTCTTTGAGTAATTCCAGTTCCCCACCGGGAGCTTGGGCCCGCGCCAACGCCGCTTCAGTTTCTCGCAGTTGCAATTCCTTCGTTCGCACGCCCACGCTGGCTACCGCTAATTCCGCTTCGGTGGCGGCTAATTGAGCGTCGAGCTTGGCGACCCCTTCGGCGAGTTCGATCTTGGCCACTTCCAGCTCCGATTCGCGCAGAGCTCTCCCCGCCAGCAATCCCACCGGTTGGCCCTTCTCGACCAGTTGTCCCTCCTCGACATCAATCCGTTCGATGCGATCCCCCGGCGCGACGACGATCGGAATCACGCCACCGGAAGGGACGAGTTGCCCTTGGGCAAACAAGATTTGTTCAAAATTGGCTTGCAAGTCGGCTTGGGATTGCGTCAAACCGGCCGGTTCCAGCGGGCTGCTAGGTTGCGGGCGACAGCCAGCGCAACAAATAACGCCCATCAGCCCCATGGGCCAAGTGAAGCCGATGACTGCTCTGCGCACGGTTCGTAAGCGAACAGTCGGATTGCCGGGACCGCGCTGCGAAAATCTTGGTGTTGACCTGGTATTCATAAAAGGAATTGTATCGGGTTACAATTTGCAAGGGAAACCCAGCACACGCTCGGCGGGGTTTCAGTCATCCAGTCCTGTTCCACCTGCTTTGGCCAATATGCTCAGATGCTCGCTACGCACTATGCCCCTGAGGGCCACCGCAAAGAGTTTGCTTTGGAGGTGGCCCAAGTTTCCCACTTCTATGGCGAGGGGGAAGCCCGCAAGCAGGTCTTATTTGACAATGATTTGGTTGTACGTCCAGGCGAGATTGTGATCATTCGTGGTTCGAGTGGTTCGGGCAAAACGACCTTGCTGACTCTGATGGGAACGCTGCGTCGTGTTCAGCAGGGTGAGCTGAAGCTGCTCGGCGAGCCGCTGCATACCGCGGATGCCAGTCAATTAGTCGAATTACGACGACAAATTGGCTTTATTTTTCAAGCCCACAACCTGTTCGGCTCACTGACCGCCCAGGAAAACGTCCGCATGGCTTTGGAATTGCAACACGACGGGAGCACGCGGAACGAACAAAATCATCGCTGTGATGAAATGCTTCGCGCCGTCGGCATGGGGGAACGCATTCATTATAAACCTAAAGGACTTTCCGGGGGGCAAAAGCAGCGTGTGGCCGTGGCTCGCGGGCTCGTGCATAACCCGCGGGTGGTGCTGGCCGACGAACCGACGGCCGCTCTGGATGCGGAATCGGGCCAACAAGTGGTCGGATTGTTCCAGAAATTGGCTCGCGAATCCAAGGTCGCCGTGGTGATCGTCACGCACGACGATCGGATCTCGCACGCCGCCGATCGGATCGTCAAAGTCGATCTCGGTCGGATTGTTCGCGACACGCGGCTGAGCGAGGCGGCGCGGATTGGCGAGATGCTCTCCCGCTGCTCCGTCTTTGACGGTGTTACCATCCGCACGCTCACCGACGTGGCTGAGGTCATGTTGGCGGAAGAATTTCCCGCCGGCACGCGCGTCATCCGCCAAGGAGACGTGGGAGACCGTTTTTATCTGATCCGAGACGGGCAAGTAAACGTGCATGTGGACGGCAAAACAGAGCCGGTGGCGAAGCTCGGCCCGGGAGAGTTCTTTGGCGAAGCGGCTTTGATTACTGGTAAACCCCGCAACGCGCACGTCGATGCGACCACCGATTTGGTGCTTTATTCGCTCGACAAAGCGGCTTTCCAACGAGCCATGTCGGAACGAGCCACGCTGGACGAAGAAGTCCGCAACACGGTTTTCAATCGTTAACGCGAGGACACGTCCCGGCCCCCGGGGACCGCTAACCCCCAAGCCAGTCCGCGACCGCTAACCCAAGTCCGCTGAGCGTGGTAAAGAAACCGAGCGTGTAAATCAAGCCAATGACCGGGTGTTCGCCCAACTGTCCGAGAAACTTGTGATACAAAAACAGCGTCACCAAACCATCGCCGACCGACAGCATGAATCCCTTGATCACCAACCAGACGCGGGCGATGCCCTGCACGATCAGACCGCTGATGATGCAGCCCCAAACGATGTTTTTATTGGCCGCGTAGCCTTTGATCGTGCCCGCAAAACCCGTCGCGTCGGCCCCCGCGTTGGCCGCGTTGACGATCGTTACTGCCGCAAATGAAAAGAATCCCAAGAACACCAACATGATCAACAAGAACCACCAAGGCATGCCAACATTCGTGGTCCGCCGCTGCATTTCATCGTCGGCGGCCATCGAACGCACTGCCTCGTCGAGCTGACGATGACCATACGCAGACGCTTGTGCGGCAGCTTCCTCATGCCCGGTCAAGCGTTGCCCAGTTTGTAAATTGGTGCCGCAGTGGGTGCAGAGCACGGCCCCAGGTTTCAACTGCCCGCCACAGCTGGGACAAGCAGGCCCGGCAAACCCCGCAATTCCCTCCTCGTCAAACAATCCCCCCAGCCCCAGATCGGACGGCGGTGCGGTCGCGGCTGTTGCAGTCGGTTGCGCCGCTGCGCCCCCAGCTCGCCCACCCGCAGTCGCAGCTTGCCCAGCCGCACTGGTCGCTGGAACGCGAATGCCCGTCTTGCAAGCTGGGCAACGCACCGCTTTTCCAGCGTACTCGTCTTTCACGGTCATCGTCTTGCCACAAGAGCAACTAACGCGAATCGGCATCGTTAAACCACGCGACTGTCCAAGGTTTCCTGGTGCTGCATTACAACCTGCAACCAATACCCTAATGTACTCGCAGACAGGCAGACGTCGACCTCCAAGCCACCCTGATCACAAAAATGCCAGTCTTTTGGCACATCATCGAGGCCAACGTTTGACCTGCCGTTTGACCCTTCATTTAGCCTGTCGGGGGCCGCTGTTGCGATTTCCTTTGTCCTCCTTTGTCGGGGGGGCTGGGCGGAGCGGCGGGAGTTCGCGTTGCTCTGCAACTAGGCGAGCCGCTAGAGTAAAATGAGCAATCAGTCGTCGGATGTGCCTGCTGGTTTTTTTCCCCCCAGTTCCAACTGCTTGGTGTAACGCAATGAAATTAATCCCACTCAGCCTGATGCTCTTGCTGTTTGCCGCCATTGGTTGCGACGAACAGTTGGTCTCCCCCACCCAATATCCCAGCGATGTCCCCACGGCGGAAGTTGCCAGTGAAGACGCTGCGGACGCGGAGCGGGAAGCGGCGGAGTCTGCCCCAATGCCCCCAGCTTCCATGCCCCCAGCTTCGACGGTAGAGCCGCCAAAGCCTGAGCCGCCAAAGCCTGAGCCGCCAGCTGGCCCCGAAACTGCTGGCGAAAAAGCCACCGAACCCGAATCCGAACCCACTGAAACCGAAGGAGCAAAAGTGTCTGAGTCCCAACCGCCGACCGAGTACAACCCGCTGAACGAACTGGAAAAGTGGGTCATTTTGCAAAAGGGTACCGAACGGGCATTCGTTGGCGAGTACACCGACACGGAGGACCCGGGGACTTATATTTGCCGCCGCTGCAACGCGCGGCTCTACGAGTCGAATTCGAAATTTCATTCCAATTGCGGTTGGCCCGCTTTTGATGATGAGATCAAAGGTGCCGTCGATCGCGTGCCCGATGCCGATGGATTTCGCACTGAAATTATTTGCCACAACTGTAGTGGGCACCTCGGGCACGTGTTTTTCGGCGAAGGATTTACCAAAACCAACACTCGCCACTGCGTCAATTCGGTCTCAATGAAGTTTATCCCCAAGGGGAAAGAATTGCCGCCCGTAATCAAGCCTGACAAAGCTGACGCGGAAAAAACTACCGCTTCCAAAAAGCCTGCGGAAACCGAAAAACCTGCGGGCACTTAATGGCAGCGTTGCGGCTGGGGACATGTTGACCAGTCTGACTACCTCGGCCAAACTGAACAGAAGTGCACATCATGGCGATGGATTTGCAGTTCCTAGTTTTTGGCGTGACGCGCGGTTCCGCCCGTTAGCGTCAACAGCTTAGAATGCATCGGTGGTGGTGAGTGGGTCGGGCAGTCGCTCGACTCGCGGTTTCGCTTGCGAGACTGCGAGGCGGGAGGAAAGTCCGGGCACCGCAGGACAGGATGGTCGGTAACGCCGACCGGTCGTGAGGCTAGGGAAAGTGCAACAGAAAGCAAACCGCCGAACGCGCTGCCTCTCTGAGGTGGTGCGTGGTAAGGGTGAAACGGTGCGGTAAGAGCGCACCAGCGGTCGGGGTGACTCG
>CAZHTX010000399.1:0-5622 GCA_964535475.1 uncultured Pirellulaceae bacterium | reverse complement strand
GGCTAACGGGAACCGCGGCTAGCGCCATTGCGGCTAACGGGAACCGCGGCTAGCGAGAGCCGCGGCTAACGGGGACCGTGGCTAGAATTTGGCCGGTTCTTCGCCGGGCGTTTCGGCGACTCGTGAGGTGCTCGGCGTGAACTCAGGTGGTAAGGCAAATCCGCCGCTTGGAGAAGCAGCTTGTTGGGGAGTTGCTTGCTGAGTCACTGCCTGCTGAGTAGCAGGTGGTGCGTCCGTATCAGTCAATTGTGCTGTCACCCCGGCGACGCTACCTCGCACTTGCTGAGCCAAATCGCCGGCATCTCCAGCCACTTGAGCGATCGCTTGGCCCGACTCTTTAGCAACGCTGTAAGCTTGCGGCAGCTTCTTCGCCAGTTGAGTGGCTGGGCCACCAAGTTGATCAAACAGGAGCTTGGCATTCTTTAGTGCGGACTGCGAAGCGGAATCTTTGCCAGCGGTCTCTCCCTTGGAGAGTGCCAAGCCGAGTTCTTGCAAGGCCTTGTCGTTTTGGCTGTTGCTGTAGTGCAGGTAGGCCATGTTGTAGTGAGCAACGACGGGCGAATTGTGCTTCAGCAACGTGTTTCGCGCCGCATCGCCTTGCCCCGCCTCGAATTGCACGGTCGCCAAGTTGTTGGCGTAGCGTGAGGTGGCCGGCGCGATGGCGATGGCTCGTTCAATAAAGGTCAATGCTTCGTCGTGACGGTCAAGCTTGGAAAGGGCTAACCCGAGATCGTTGTACAAACCGGCTTCATTCGGCTGCGACTTAATGGCCCGCTGGAAAAACTCAACCGACTTGTCGTAGTTCTGCTGACGAAAATGAAGCCGAGCCACACTGGCCAAAGCGGCACCATTGGTGGGTTCGCTCTCGAGCGCCTTGGAGTAGTTGTCCATCGCCCGCTCTAGGTTGCCTGTGGTTTCCCACAGTTGGCCGTTGGCGACGAACACTTCCGGGCCAACCGAAGTCGGCGTGTTTTGGATCCGCAACGGATCATCATCAGCAACCAGCTCGCCGGTGTCGTTGGCCGTGACCGTATCCTTACCGCCACCCACCAGACCGGCAATCGAGTCGCGGCTCTTGCCGTAAGCACTTTTCACCGCCATGCCCATCGAACTGGCTTGCGCCCGAGTCCCCTGGGCCAAGTTCGAGAAGCTGCTGGTCAGACCACCGCTCTCGGGTGAGCCCGCGGTGGGCGGAGTCGCTGGGTTGGTCGCAAAGGGGTTCAAGCTAGCCAGCCCCGTGCCGGACGATGCACACCCCGATAGACAACTGACACCGGCCAGCAGAAAAGTGGTCAGCAACCGACGCTTGACGTTGAGCTGTTTTGACTTTGACACGTTCCTAACCCCCAAAAAACACCTTGCAGGAACCGCAGACTAACGGCTCTCGCGGTGGTAACTTGTGAACCTGAGCGACATGCCCAATGATGGCCTTGTGCGTCGGATCGACACAATCGGCACTACCGGTTCAATCGAATCTGGGGTGAAAGGAGATTTTCGCGGAATTAAGTTCAAGCAGGCTCCCCGCTGCAGAGCCAACTGGGGCCCGCTGCAGAGCCAACTGGGGATGGTGCGGCGGGCTAGTTGCTGTCGCTGACGGCAGGCCCTTCGCGAGGTGGCAGCACAGGCTCAGGCAGTGCATCGGCCCAGGCGCGATTGATTGCCGAAGCCATCGAGCCGGAGCTGGTCGGATTCGCACGATCGGCAATCCCCACTTCGGGAACCTGGCCGCCGCCATGGGTCATCCGGGCCAGCGAATTGCGGACTGCGGTCACGCGGGCTTCCGTCTCAGCTTGGCTGCCGGCACGCACCACGAAAACAGACCGGTACTGCGGCGGGACCCGCGTCATGATGTTCTCGAGTTGACGCTGGCCCGCGTAGGTTAGTTGGCCGTCGCCGGCAACAAACAGCTCATGACTGATCGTGTTATGGAGTCGCCAACCATTGAGCTTTTGAATCTCGAAGGGGGCACGCGTCTGCTTGGCGGCCATCTCGCGAAACGGTTGTGGCCAGGCGTTGTTACGTTGATAATCAACGTGAAAGCGGTGCCAAAAACTGTGCCAGTCAGCGTTGCTGGTGGAGGTGGTGGCAGCCACGAGTATTCCGGCCAAGGCGAAGCGTTTCCAAGCCATCCAAGCATTCCTTGCGTGCAGCGGTGGGGATCTCCCCTCACTCGAACGTTATCCGCTCGAGCGGAGCCCAATAAGCGAGAGGAGGGCGTGCGACGTATTCACACCCTAGCACTCGGCAATCGGCACGGTTGACGGTCTGGCTGCGATCGATCTGTGCTGACTAAGCGGAAATTAGGTAGGGGGGATCGCGCAGGCGGAAAAATCGTCAAACTTCATGAGCTTTGCCACCTCGCAGTCGGGCCCAGCCGACGTAGAATCACAAGCGGTCTCCAAATTCAAATCGGAATCGATCCGGCCCGCCATTTATGAAACCCCTGCGCCGACGCCTGCAGCGAATCTATCTGCGCTTCAGGCGATTCATTGTCCACAATCTGCTGCACGCGGATGACCCGCCTCATCGACTCGCCTTGGGCGTGGCGATCGGTATGTTTTTCGCCTTTACACCACTGATTGGTGTCCAAATGGTGCTGGTGGTGGCCGCCGCTTGGGTGCTTCGAGCGAACAAAGCGGTCGGCGTCCCATTGGTTTGGATCAGCAACCCGGCCACCTTCGTGCCCATCTTCTATCCCTGCTACTTAATCGGCAATGCCATCCTGGGCTGGCCGCTGGTCAGTCGGCAGTGGTGGGCCGCACTGGCTGATCCACCAGCCGGATTTATCGAAGGCTCGCGGTTTTACTGGGCCCGAATGCTGGAAATTTTCGCCCCGCTAATGCTGGGCTCGATCGCCGTGGCCTTACCGCTGGCAATCATGAGCTATCTGGTCACGCGAACAATCATCGAGCGATACCGAGCTCGGGGGCTGAAGAAGTGGCGGCGAAAGAATCCCCCCTCGCAGCAGTCAAATGCGTAATCTAGGACCCTTAGAAAAAATATTCCGCCGATTCTTGGCCCTCGGTGATTGAATTCGTTCATTTAGTGCGCATAATCGATCATAATCTGAAAGAATTCAGTCACGAATTGGAAAGTTACCGGTGGCCAGCAGTACTGCAACCGACCAGCGGCGTCAGCAGTTGCGGCGTTTGTTACAGACCCAGGGGTTTGCTTCCTTGGGGGATTTGTCCGACGCGTTGCAAGTTAGCGATTCGACGATCCGGCGTGACCTGGAGAATTTAGAGGATTTAGGCGAGGCAAAACGGACTCACGGCGGTGTTTTCTGGACCGGCTCCCCTTCGAGCATGCTATTGTTCGAAGGCCGGCAAGATTCGCTTTGGGAGACCAAGCGAAAGATTGCCCAAGCGGCTGCTGCATTGATCGCTGACAACGAGACCATTTTGCTAGACGGGGGTAGCACGACCTATGAATTGGCTCGTTGTCTGGTGGGTCGGCCACTGCAAGTGGTCACCAACAGCTTGCCGGTGGCCAATTTGTTTGCCAGCAGTGATTCGGTCGATTTGATTTTTCTCGGCGGCTATATCCATGGACGCACGGGGGTCTCGGTGGGGCCGATGGCGACGGAGTTGTTATCTCAGATCAGTGTGCGGCGGGCGTTCATTTCGATCGCCGGCGCCGATGAGGAGGGATATTACAACAGTAATTTTTTATTGGTTGATACTGAGCAAGCGATGCTGAGTTCGGCTGATGAAACGGTGATCGTGGCCGACAGCAGTAAGTTTGGGCACGCCAGTCTGGCGCGAGTATGTCGCTTGGGTGAAGTCCACACGGTGGTCAGCGATGCGGGGTTGGATCGTGAGTGGCAGCAACGGCTGTGCGAAGCTGGCGTGCGATTGATGCTGACCGATCCGTAGCCGCCAGGGAAAGTTTTTTCAGCAGCGATTTTTCAAACTTCAAACTTTAAACTTCAAAACTTCCCTCCATGTCCACAGCACCGATTTCGGCGGAAACGGTTGAACATCTAGTTCGCGAAGCGGTACGTCGCGTCACCTCATCGGCTGCGGCCGGCGGTGCCCAGGCGACCGCGGTGGTCCCGGCACTATCCAGTTCGCCGGTAAAACCGAATTTAGTTGTCAGCATCTCGGCTCGGCATTGTCATTTGACTGACGAGCACGTGGAAATTCTTTTTGGCCCAGGCGCAACGCTGACACCTGAAAAGTGGCTTTACCAGGATGGGTTTTACGCGGCTGCCGAGACGGTGATGGTCGTCGGTCCGCGGCGGCGGATGTTACCCAACGTCCGCGTTTTGGGGCCCACGCGGGGACACAGCCAAGTCGAATTGGCGCTGACCGATTCGATCTCGCTCGGTATCGACGCGCCGATCAGGCACAGCGGCGATATCGCTGGCACGCCGGGCTGTGTTTTGGTCGGACCGGCTGGCACCGTCCAGTTGGATAAAGGGGTCATTCGGGCCGCGCGGCACGTCCATATCAATCATCAAGATTGTGAATATTATGGAGTCAAAGATGGCGACATGATGCAGTTGCGGGTCAACAGCCCGGGCTGTTCATTGACCTTTGACGAGGTGTTGGTGCGAGCCGACGCCAAAGCCAAATTAGAAGTACACATCGACACCGATGAAGGCAACGCTAGCAATTTGGATGCGGCTAGCTCAGTCGAGTTGATTGCTCAGCCTGGCAACTGTCATTGTCAGCACTGAGGCAGAACACTCGACAGCGGTCGGGTGCCAAGAGAAGCGGATGAAATTTAACGGAATTGTTCCTCGAACCACCACTGTGTGAGTCAACCATGAATGAAGCGCTCGGAATGATCGAAACGAAGGGCTTTGTCGCGCTGGTCGAAGCGGCCGATGCGATGATGAAAGCTGCGAATGTAGAGTATTTAGGCTGGGATAAGGTCGGCAGCGGCTTGGTAAGCGTATTCGTCACCGGCGACGTGGCAGCTGTCAAAGCGGCCACCGATGCGGGTGCCGCGGCAGCCGGGCGGATTGGCGAAGTTGTCAGCGTGCAGGTCATTCCTCGCCCGCACAACGACCTGGGCAAAGTGCTCAAGGTTCCCACCAGCAAATAAGTTTCCACCAGCGAGCGAGCGTGCGGAGGCTTGATAGCCGAAGCCCACTCGCCAGGACAAATAGCCGAATCCAATGGCGAAAAAAACAGCCAGGCGGACACCTGCTGATGGTGACTCCAGTGGCAAGCAAAGCTCCGGCAAGCAAAGCGCCGGCAATCGGGGCTCCGGCAATCGGGGCTCCAGCGACAAGCAAAGCTCCAGCGGCCAGGGGGGCTCCAGTGGCAACCGGCAAGGGCAATCCAACTCCGCAAAAGACACAACAAAACAGGTTCCCCAGCTTCCCGCTGAACCCACTTCTGTTGATACCCATTCAAACTCTACCAAATCGAGTCTTCAGATGAATCAAGCAATCGGTCTGATTGAAACTAAAGGTCTGTTAGCCCTGATCGAAGCTACCGACGCGATGGCCAAAGCGGCCAACGTGGAAATTGTCAAACGTATCGACATCGGTGGCGGATTGGTCACGACCGTCGTCAGCGGCGATGTCGGCAGCGTTCGCGCGGCAGTCGAAGCGGGCGCCAGCACGGCAGCCCAAGTCGGCGAATTGGTCAGCAGCCACGTGATGCCACG
>CAZHTX010000398.1:0-5623 GCA_964535475.1 uncultured Pirellulaceae bacterium | reverse complement strand
CATCCATTGCCACCACCGCAGCGAGTATTGCGAGCGGAATTGTAGATTGAGTTTGAGCGGGGCATCTTCGGCGACTTGCACGCCCCGGCTAAAGCTGTAGACGGTCCCTTCCTCTGGCAAACTAAAGACGATCGCCTGTGGCGCCGGGGCAGTCGTTCGCTGATGTTGTACTAAGCGGCCAGCGATCTGTTGGAGAATGGCGTTATCTTCACTGGTGTTTCCCGCCAACAACTGACTAATCTCTTGCGGGCGGTAGTTAACTTCCGCCTGCTGGAGAATTGGATTCATGGCGGCCGCTTGTCGCATTTGTTGGCCGGCTCCCGCAGTCGCCTCACTGAGGTCATGATCGAGGTATAGACGTTGACGGCGTGTATTGAGGCCGACAACTGCTTGCTGAGTTTGCAAGTTTTCTAATTGAACACGTGCATCTTAGTTGGAGGCGGCATCCAGCGAGTTGCGATTGGCGACGTTGCTCAACGCGCGTTGAGCTTTTGTCTGTTCGCCCGCCTGCAGCAATTGCGTCGCCTGGGCTAGCAACTGTTCAGCCTGCTTGGCTTGTGATTTTTGACGGGCGCTAACTTTTGATAGATAACGCTGGCGGTCGTACCTTGCTCGACCCTCTTGGCGAATCAGTTCCAGGTCGCCATCGTTGTCGATCAGACGAAATCCCTGAGGAGCGACAACGTCCCATTGCACATTTTCCAGCGGGACATTCAGCTGCGGACTGATTAACTGTAAGGCAGTTAGATCGTCACCCGTTAACAGATACACAAAACGAACTTGCGCCGTGCGATCGTCGATTCCAGGCAGGATATAGAACTGCCATGCGTTGGCATCACTGTTTTGTCGGATCGAATGCACACTCTCGCCGTTGACGAAAATGTTGAAAAGCTCTCCGCCCGCGGGCAAGGTGACTTGTAAACTGCTTCGCTGGATGACGTCCATCGTGACGTCGACGGAGGTCAGCTGATCGCCAGTCGGTGACAGCAGGGTCGTCAGTGTACCGCTAGCTACTCGCAGCTTTAACGAGTCGGCCAACGAATGCCGAATGACATTCAGCATCAATGGAGTCGTTGGTGCAACCGCCCGCAATGATAACGCCGGCGAAGTGCGATTGTTCGACTCGCGGAGATTCGCTGGAACGGTATTCCAGTCGGTTCGCTGCCAACCTTGAGTCAGCGTTCCGGGATCGATTTCCAGTCGCCCTCCCGCGCGGATGGCATAGTAATAGTCGAGTTGCCGAGCGTCGGGAAATTCGATCACCGTCAGCGGCTCGGCATCGTTGGCCCGCTCGCCACGGCGTTCATATTCGATTTGAAATTGGACGCGTCCCAAAACCCGTTGTTTGAATTGCAGTTCCCAACGATTGGAGTCGGCCGCTGTGCGGATAAAATCAGCCACGCTTTTACCGCTGGCTCGCACCGTCTTGATCTCATCTCCGTTGTCGATCGGCAACTCCACGAACAGCGAGCGAATGGCCGCGTTCTCGACGTTGAAATCCGCGACCAAAGTGGAGCGTGTTTGCCCCTCGCGGAGCAGCACTTCGTGCAGCACCTGTCCGGTCACCCAAGGATCGAGTTTTTCAATCCCGAGGACGAGATTCCAGTCCTGTTGCAACAAGCGAAACGCGAGAGCGCCTTCGCCTTGACCACCCACATCACGCGGATCGGATTCGGAAACGTTTTGCCGCGAGGTGGCGCGAATTCTCAAGCCGCGCATCGGTCGGACCACCAAGTCACCGGTTTGTCGATCCGCTTCATTGATCTCAAATCGAGGTACCGACCATTCGCTGACATCGGCCGTTGCCACACCGGCTAGGGTCAAGGCAAACGTATGCGATCCCTGCGTCTTGCCATTCAAATGTAATACAACTTGCCGTTGGTCCCCTTCGCTCGTTTCCAGCCAGTGATGCAGCGCTTCACCCGATAACGATTCAACTTCGAATCCGGCTGGCAGGGGAAAGCTCAGCTGAAACAATCCGGTGCGGGTGATCTCCACGCTAAAGTTCACCCCCAGCACAATCCGCTCGTCACCAATGGATAACACCTGACGACTGGCAACTCGCACCTCGGGTGACACCGGGGCGACCCGCACCTCGATGTTTCCTTCACTTTGTCCATAGCGATAAACGCGTTGTAAAACGGCTGACGAATCTTGTAACCGCATTGTGTCGAAATCGCGGAGACTGACCATCGACAGCGTGGTCGAGGCAACTTTCTCCGGCTGGGCATCGCCACTGAACGCGATCGCGACCAAACCAACTTCGCTGTTAGCATCGCTGACCCGCAGCGGACTGAGGGATAGATCGGCTGGCAATGATTCCAACCCACGTTGTGTTTCGATCTGGATGGTAAAGCTCGCTGAGAGGCCCACGAGTTGTAACATTAATCGTCGCGTGTCCGCGTCAAACTGCCAAGCATCGATGGCATCTGCTACGGAGGCATCGACAGCGCTGACCGTCAAACCGGCCGGGATATCGATCCCCAACTCCCGCACGCGTCCTTTGGCCACGCGGACTTGCAGATGATGGCTGCCGTCGACCACGCCGGGACCGAGCGTATATAGATGCTGGCCCTCGACAAAGAACTCCGTCTCCTCGCTCGACAAATCGCGGCTTTGCGGTTGCAACACGACTTCAGCCTGAACGGCCGTCGGTCCGAGCAGCAATGTTGCTAGCGTCTGTGATGCCTCATCAGCGACCGATTCCACACGCACCGCCGCCGCACAGCGGACTTCCCAACCCGGTTTGTCGTAGTTGAGACTCAGCTCATGCAACGCAGCGTGACCGCTCAGCAATGGGATTCCAGTAGTCGGATTGATCGCTCCTAGTTGGTATTCAAACATAGCGGTGTAGCTCCGCGGCGCGCTGCTAGATGATTCGGTTTTTTCAAATGATTCCGCTCGATCATTCGATATTTCCTCACAATCTTCCTCCGTTGTCTCAAGATCTTTCGCGGGCTCGAGATCTTTCGCGGGCTCGAGATCTTGTGACTCCTGAGCAGCAACAGGAAGCGTGACGATGTAGACCAACCCTTGGGTTTCGTCCTGAATTTTACTCAGCCGCAGACCGTCACCAGCAAATTGCGTCAAGGTGGCTGGAGACCGGAGCAGGACGAAGCGATCGCCCGGCACGCCGGTGAACTGCATCGTTCCTTGGGCTGTTAACTTGCCTTCGCGGCTGGTGACTTGCCATTGCTCGGACAACGCATCGGCGGCTCGATAGGCTTCCTGACTCGCTGTCAATTCATCCGCACGCACCGTGGTTGCAAAAGTCGGGACCAGCAGGTTTGAAACGAAAAACAACAGCAAGGTGTTGGTGACCACAGCGGCCCCTTCGCCGCCGCCCGAGTTGCCGCCGCCCGAGTTGCCGCTGCCCGAGTTGTCGCCGCTCGAGTTACCGCCACCATCGGGCAGCGGTCGAGCGGGGCTTTTCTCCCACCAGCTGCGCACCGTGGGCAACCAGGCTTTGACCGCCGGTAGGAACAATAAGCAGAATCCCACGACAGCTAACAACACAAAGAAAGCGAGACCGCCGTTTGGATGCAACAAGATACCGGTTGCGATAAGCCCCAACCACAGCAGGCGTAATATTCGTTTTGCCAAATTGGCGCGGACCAGCAGTTCGACGACCAGCACTGCCAAACCACCGCAGATCAGACCGAAGCCGACCCACGATAGCTGGGCCCACCAGATCGGCGAGTTCCGCACTTGCAAGGCAACCACTTCGCCGGCGGCAACCACCGGTAGGCTCAACTGCAAAGGCGCTGGTGGCTGGAGCTGCTCGAAGGCATTCCAGCTTGCTGTCACTGCGACCACGACCGCGATCGCAAAACATACCATTGATAAAAAGCGATGGCTGAGCGATGAAAAGTACACACCGATTAGCACGAGTCCCGCCAAGGTAACCAATGGCATCAGGCCGCGCGTCGCCAGCCACTCAAAGCCGCTCGGCCACAGCACGGGAATCGTGGGAGCAATGGTTCCACCACTTGGCAACAAAATGTGATTCTCGTCCCCTTGAAGATTCCACTGGGTTTTCAACACGGGTGCCATCACGATTGGTAACAGCAATTCGGCTTGGTGTTCATCCACCGCGGGCTTTCCGAGTCGCAGACTGACCTCCACCGGGACGTTCGCGTCGTCGTTGCCGGGGAGTGGGATCAGCGTTTGGGTGTCGGTCTGACGAGCGGTCACCGGTTGTCCGTTCACGGTTACCGCCCACAGGCGCACAGGATCGGGTGGCAGCTGCAACCGCAGCGTTCGCTGGCCGCGCGACTTTACGTAGTAGACCACGTCGGTTACCAATTGGCCGTCGGGGGAGACGCGACTGTTGGCTTCGGCGTACTCGACGACTTGGTCCGCCGTTGTGCCCGGCTGAAACCACTCGGTTTTGAGTTTAAGATCGAATGGACGTTCGGTATATTGCCATGTTCCCAGCGTGGGGACGGTGCTCAACAGCCGAAACTCGGCCGGTAACTCCAGCGGGTCCAAGACTAACAATTGGTTGGAAACCAGCAGCGGCTCCACTTCAACTTGCATGGGGCTGACGACTTCGATGTAGCCGCGATCCCCTTGCACATTCAGCGGGGCGACCAGTCCCGCGGCAAACGACCCGTCGACTTCATCCGGTTTCTGTTCGAAAGTAATCAACAACGTATAGGTCCCCATCACCGGTTGATGGAGATTCACGTTCAGCGTGTCGGCGTCGCGTCGCCAGGTGCGAATATCTTGGCCGTCGACGGTGACATTTTCCAGCTCCGCCGGCACCGTCAATTGCAGATCCGCGGTGGGTGAGCTGGTAATGAAATAGTTCACCAGGGCGCTACCGTAGATCGTCCCTTGGCTGAGCGAATAGAGATGGAAGACATCGGCTTGGACGCTTCGCTCGAGTTCCTCGACTTGCATCGTGGCTGACCAATTGGGCTCGCGAATGCGGAACGCTTGCTGCAAATTTGCTTGAGGGCGGGGGAAGTAGGAGAGAGGTTTCTCGCTCAGCAAATCGGTGGTTCCCGACACGATGCGATAACCAGGGGAACCGACCACACCGATATCTCCGCGGACCGCGCTTGCTTGGGGAAAGTTAATGCGAGGCAACTGCCATTCACCCGCCGCGGCCGCTTGGCTCTTTTCCAAACGCAAGCTGACCAATTGGCGTCCGAGCACATCTTGTTGGAAAATGACTTTTAGATTGCGACGTTCATCTTCGGATTCCGATGCGGCCACATAGTCAGCTAGGTTTGCCCCGGTCACCGCAACGATTGAGTAGTCGGCTGGAACTTGCAAATCCCACTCGCGAATCGCCGCTTCTCGGATATCTAATTCAACGTCAGCCGCGATCACTCGATCGGAGTCAGATAATTGATAGATCAACAACGCCGTGACGTTTACCTCCGGTTGAACCTGATCGGCCAACAACGTGAACGCGTGCTCCGCTGCGGGAAAGCGATAGACGAACGTCTGGCGAGCTTCAGTCGCTTCGCCGGGAAATTGTTCGGGCGCGAGTTGTGTTAAACCATGCAAGTCCGTCGGCTCGACCTGAACCGAACCGGCGTTGGTGATCCGTAAGTAACCAGAGTGCCGCACGGCGCCGATTGGTTGCAGACGTGTCCCGTCAACACGCACC
>CAZHTX010000397.1:0-5623 GCA_964535475.1 uncultured Pirellulaceae bacterium | reverse complement strand
GACCTCGACCGTATTGTGGGCTACCCTATACGTATTGATGATCCATTTCATCGTCGCCTTTTTAGAATTCTAGCCCCCCCGCCGGAACCCTGTTGCTATGGACAAGAAAGCCAAGAAACGCCTGGAAGTTATTAACAAGAAACTGCAGGCCCTCCGCCCTCGTTTGACCGGTGCAAAACAACAAGATGATGATCCGGGGGAGGTGGCCAAGCTAGAGCAGGAAATCGGCCAGTTGGAAGCCGAAGTGGCCGAGCTAAAGAAGTCCTAGCGGTGAGCAAGCTCGGTTCAGCCAATTTCAGCGCGACCCCTAATCGCTAAAATCCGCTTTATCGTTAAAGTCTCGCGGCTGATTCTGACGATCTAAGAGCGGGCGGAGGACGATCTTGATTGGGTTCACAGATATTATGCACTCGCCGTTACTCCCTGGTCGCTGGAGCCTTGCTGGTCGCTGGAGCCTTGCTGGATCGCTGTTGCCAATTGCCCGTCAGTTTGGCTGTCAGCTTGGCCGGCACTTTGCCGCGACCAGTCTGTTGATCGTGGGTTTGTTGACCTTTACTGGCTGCATCAACCCCAACATTCCCAGTGTTCGTCAGGTGGGGCAACCATTTGGCGCTGACGGTCTGCCCCCGCAACATCCGCAAGCGTTTGAGGCAACCATGTCTCACACGGGGCACGATGATTTGCTAACACCTCGATTGCCTGGAGGTCCCGTGGGGCTTCCTCCGGATGATCCGCATCAAATTCGCACCGGCGTGTTAGCCGACCATGTCTATGATCAAGGGCCCGCGAAACAGCCCGACATTCCTTGGCCACGCTTTCACCCGTTGCCCACCCGCCCCGTGCTGTAATTTTTGAAGCCACCGTCCGTTACCGGTTTGGCGCTAGCCACCGTTTCGTTAGCGGTTTTGGCGCTAGCCAGCGTTCTTTGCACGGAGTCGTTCGGCGCAAACGGGGGAACCGCGGCTAGCGCCATTGCGGCTAACTTTCGTTAGCGGTTTTGGCGCTAGCCACCGTTCTTTGCACGGAGTCGTTCGGCGCAAACGGGGGAACCGCGGCTAGCGCCATTGCGGCTAACTTTCGTTAGCGGTTTTGGCGCTAGCCAGCGTTCTTTGCACGGATTCATTCGGCGCAAACGGGGGAACCGCGGCTAGCGCCATTGCGGCTAAAGGGAACCGCGGCTAGCGCCATTGCGGCTAAATTTTGAAGCCAATTCTCAAGCAGCCCGCTTGCTGGTTCTCGTCGCGCGGGAGCGATACGTGCGGGCGTTTCCTCGCTTACCTGCTTCTTCCACGGCACCGATGTTACGAAGCACGTAGGCGATCCGCTGGGCCACATCGCGACGACGATCGAGATGTTTGGCCAATTGACCGGTATCAAAAGGTTGCGGCAGCTTATTCACTTCCGCCAGCCGCTTCAGATCGGCGCGCGTGCGAAACGAGCGGGAGCTGAGGATCTCTTCGAGCACCACATCTTTGACGCTGTGTTTGGGGCGAAACCGTCCCCGCCTCGATTTGCGCTGCACTGGTGGCAAACGCCATTCCTCGACACTGACCAGCGGCACATCGATCGTGAGGTTTGGATGGGGGAAGATCTGCGTCAGGTAGACCAGTTCTTCGAAGAGATCGAGCGTCTGCCCTCGTTTGGGACTCAACCGCCGGCTGATGATTGGTCCGTCGGCAGTTTTTTGGCGAATGATCCGGCGGCGAGCCACGATCGGCTTAACGATCCGCACCTTGTCCGTTTCCAGCAGCGTGGCCAACTTGTTGCGAATCGAGGAGAGTGAGGCAAACTGGATTTCGATCAATTCGCCGCTGTGCACCGCATCGATGCGAAAGGCTCCATGACGAACTTCAGTCGCATCCTCAGATTCCGCATAATGCAGCTTCAGCGTGCGGTGCAGCGAAGTTTCCACTCAGCCGACATCCGGCTCGAGGCCAAAATCACGAATCGTGAACAAGGTTTCCAGCTCCAAGCCAGCCGCCGCGAATGCTTCGCGACCACCCGCCAGACGATCGACGATCCCGATCACTTTAACGACTTCGAGACCGAAGGCTCGAGCCGCCTCGGCCGCTTTGATGGCGCTGCCTCCGCTGGTGATCACATCTTCGACAATCACCACGCGCTGGCCAGCTTTGACGGGGCCTTCGACTTGTCGACCCGCCCCGTGGCCTTTGGGTTCTTTACGCACCATGAAACCGCGAAGCGCTGGTTGTTCCGCCGTTTCGGGGCGTTGGCCCGCCAGCGTGACAATCGCCGCCGCGATTGGATCCGCCCCGATCGCCATCCCACCGACGGCAGCCACTGAAGGGGTGATTTTATCGATCAACGCTAACATCCCAGCGGCAATTTGATTGGCACCGCGGGGGTGCAGCGTGACTAATCGGCAGTCCAAATAATACGATGCTGTTTTGCCGCTGGCTAACGTAAAGCTGCCAATTTGCAAAGCTTCCTGGCGGACTAATTCGAGCAGTTCGGCGCGATCAAAGGTTGTCATGAATTCTAGGGTTGAAGAGCAAAGTAAACCCGCCTCGCAGGGCTGCGAGCGGTTTCCGCGACGACTTTAACGGGTGATCGTAATAGCGGAACCACGCGATAGGATACCAAATACATCGCGGGCGTCAGTCCGCCGTAGTTGAATACAACCGTTACCCGCGGCCGCTTGCTCTGCCGAGCCGTGGATACACATTTGATTCCCCAGATCTAACCACACATCGCCGTACGGATTTCGCGGGTCACCGGGAGGAATATTGCCGCCATCGAGCGAGTAATAGGTCCGCGCGTTTTGCTTGTCTTGCACAATGTACGAGCCTGACTTGGGAGCGGGATCGCTGCCGGTCTGGATTGGAAAGCGACCCGCATACATCTCGCCGAGGAACAGAGTTAACTCCGAAGAAGTTAAATTGACCTCCGCTCGGAATGGCCCGCGGATGACTTTCAGTTCTTGCCCGGGGACCACGGAGGCGGGATCACTGACACCGTTGACGGTCGCCAACAACTGCCAGGGCACCTCTAATTTGGCGGCAATATCCTGCAGCGTTTCCCCTTGGGAGACACGATAGGGTTGTTCTAAGAGATTGCGAGTTGAATAAATCACTTCGCCCGCCAGCCAGTCCAAACGACCGAGCAACGATTCCCGATCGGCGGAAGACAAGGAGGGTGAGTTATAAAACAAGCTCAACGTTGCTAAGGCTTCTCGCAATTGATCTTTTTCACGCTGCCGGTCAGCGGTGGCAATCGCGTTTGCAAGCGCCGTTTTGGCGGTCGCGTCGTTCAGCGACTGTTGACTGGTATTGGCGACTGCGGAATCATCCATGGAGAGACTGGGGATGTCATAACCGCTCGCCCCCCCAGCTTGTGAGCTGTTGCCAGCTTGTGTGACGTTGCTGTTCTCCGTATCGCTGACCAATTGATTGAGGTCTAAGGTATCGACACCGTTGACCGCATAGTTGGAGCCAGCTCCATCCGTGCTGCCGGAGGGTGGCGGTAAATCAAGGGTTCCTTGGTCCGACAAGGAAGCTCGGGACGAACCGCCCATGTCGGTTTGGACCGTGCCCGCCACGCTGCTGGAACCAGTACTTGGCGAGTTTGATTGCTGCGGTGCACTATCAAGCGTCGGTGGCAAGGGCGCGTCGAAACTCATGCCCGGACCGTCCGTCGCGTTGCCCGCCATGCTGTTTGAACCACCGCTGGGCAGGCCGATATCAATATCGTCTCCCAACGAAAAATCGAGGCTATCGTTCTCGACGATCTTCACGAGTTCGTCAGGCATTTTAGCGGGTGGTGCTGTTAACGCTACGTACGCGCTGTACGACACGGTGAGCAACAACACAACGACGATAGTAGTTTTCACAGTTTGCACGTTCGTCCTCCTTGACGACGGCGAAAATCCGGTCACCCATAGATTGCTGCGGAGGCTAATCGATGCATCGATTTCACCGCTAGGGCAATTTACGCGGGTTACAGCTAAAAAATGTGGGCCGCCGAAACATCAACTCGAGCCCAGGGTGTTTCGCTGGCGATTCAACCCAACCACTGGTCCATTATTTCCACAACTTCGCTCCCCTCTAACAACTCGTGAGCGAGCAATTCATCGACGATCGCCGCCAACGCGGCCCAGTTACGGTCGTCCTTGAGAAGATGATACAGCTGGACCGCTTGTCGCTCGAGAATTTGCATTCGCATTTGCGGTTCCGGAGCAATCTGCTCGGCCGCTTCCCAAGCGTTTTGCCAATCTTGCCCCCATTCGGCCACGCCGGCCGGATGCAGCGGTTCCCCGCGATAAATCATCTCAGCGACGGGGCCAGCCAGTGCGACCAAAATTTGTTGCCAACACAAGCGGCGAGGATCGGATGCTCGGCGTGGCCAAAGAATTTGTGCGTCTCCAGTCCTCAGCGGACCATCATCGCGGTCGGGGCTGATAGTCAACGAATGCACATTAGCCCCGACCATTATGGCCATCATCGCGTGCCCAGCTTCATGATAGGCCGTCAACTCACACATTGTTTAGCACCTATCCGAAAACCATAAGAGAGGCCCGCGGCTAGCGCCGTCGGCTCACAGTTTTCGGATAGGTTCTTATCCAAATGCTGCCAGCAAAGACGCGGCAATTCCTAAGCCGAGGCCAATTATTGAGCAAGGACTGGCGTAATGGCTTCCCGAATGTCGGCTGGCCGGTTCGTCGTGATCCCCATCGCTCCCAGCTCCTGAAAGTACTTTGCGTCGTCAGGGTTGTCGATCGTCCAGACGTGAAACTCAGGCATACCGCCAGCTCGCAACTCGGCAATGAACTCTTTAGTCACCACGTTGCGATCTCCCCGAGTTCCCAAACCGTCAGCGCTACAGTCTTGCAACGTTTTGATCACTTGTGCGGCGGTCGGTTTCATTTCGCCGGTCTCTTTGTCACGACGATAGCTGGTCAACCAGTGGGCCTTCACCCCGGGCAACTGTTGCTTGCAAGCCTTCACCGTGTCCGCTTTGAAAGAGATGATCAGCAAGTCATCCCAGTTGGGTTGCTGCTGTTTAAGTTCGGCAACCAGCAGCGGCACGATCTCCGGACCGGTCTTCAGTTCGATGACGAACGTCTTACCCGCGGGCATGGCCGCCAGCACTTCGGCGAATGTGGGGAGCGGCTCGCCAGCGAATTTCGCATCCTTCCAACTGCCATATTCCAGCTCACGAAGCTCGGCCAAGGTGGAGGAGGCTACCAATTTCTTGACGCCAGCCGTGCGGGCCGTATCTGCATCATGGATGCAGACGATTTGACCGTCTTTGGTGTAATAAAAGTCGCCTTCGACCCCATCAGCTTGTTCTTGCCAAGCCAACTCGAAAGCCGCCATCGTATTCTCAGGTGCGGCGTACGAGGCACCGCGGTGAGCAATGATTTCTTGTCCCAACGCCAACTCCTCAGCGTGACCAAGTAGCCAAAAAGATAGTACACAGTAAGCGACGAATGTCGACCGATTCAGCATCTGTAACCTGCAATGTTTGAGAAATACAAGACGAAAGTTCGTTAGCCGCGGTCCCCGTTAGCCGCAATGGCGCTAACCACGGTCCCCTTTTTTCCGCGAGCTATTCACGTGCAAGGAACGGTGGCTAGCGCCAAAACCGCTAACAGTTAGCCACA
>CAZHTX010000396.1:0-5634 GCA_964535475.1 uncultured Pirellulaceae bacterium | reverse complement strand
TCGGATTCCACCGAGGCCTACGACCGCGGCAAGAAGTTCGAACATTATCGAACGATCCCCAGTCTGATGCACTACGTCTTGATCGCCCAAGACCGACATTCGATCGATTACTTCAGACGCAGTCCCGAAGGAGATTGGCGTTTGACGAGTTGCCAGGGGTTAGATGGCAAGGTGGAGCTGGCGTCAATTGAAAGCCAGCTCGCCGCAACCGAAGTCTACGACAAAGTCGTCTTCACCGAACAAGCAACGGACGAAAAATAAGTGGCAGCGACTTTCAATCGCTGTTGGTGCCGCGAACGGCCAAATCTCGCTCATACTATCGCTCGACCCCGGTTTCCCCCATTCAAAGTAAGACGCGAAACTCGGTGCCTGGGTTAACAGCTTTTCGCTAACGCAACCGAGACGACGAGTCGCTCCCTTTGGCGAGTCGCAATTGCTACGATGCGGACGGAAGAGTGGATGCAGGATTGACCACATCCAGAGATTGTGAACATTGCCGAGGAGGGATAGATGTCCGGTATCGAAGAAGCACATAGCGAACATGATTTTCCCACAGACGAAGTCTTCACAGACTTTGCTGGGCGGAAACGACGGTTCCTGCTAGAGCAATATCCAACTCCGCTGGGGCATGCTGTACGTGCGTCCGAAGACGTAGACGGCGAAGATGGCTATGTCTTTGACGCGTTCTCGACAACGGATCCGTATCAAGCACTCGGCGATCTTCGCAGAAAGATTCGAAAACTAATTTCGGTGCGTCATCTCATCGAGGAAGCCGGAACGTTATCACTGACTCACGATCGACTGCGAGGGCGAGTTGACAGCGATGGCGTCGTGGTTGACGGGCGTTTTCTATGCTTCGATCAGTTAGCCGTACTCATGCAGTCCTTCCAAGGATTCCAATTTGATTTAAGGTTCATCGATCCATCGGATGAGATCGAGTAGGTCCCGTTTTGCGTTCGTAATCGACGAGAGGTAACAAACTCATGGAACCAAGATGGTCGCAAAAGGTAGCGACGCTGGGCGATAAGTCCGCACGGAAAGAGGACGGATTGACTCAACGAAAGGATCCGTTGAAATGAATCTGTCACTTGACGAAGGGAAGCTGTTCTACGACCTGTATGCAGAGCCATACTATCGTTCGTAAACCGAAAGCTGGACGTGATACCGGAGCCGTTTTCAAACGTAGCCGAGTACATGTCGGTTTCGCCCGAAGAAAGGCTCGCGATTCGAGACGCACTCTTTGACAAACGTGAATTGATCGACGAGTTCGTTGCCGAGAATCCGGCACAATTGTCAGCCGAGCAATTGAGGATCGTCAGCACGTGGAAAGACGCCTTGCCCGGTAAGTTCTATGCCTTTCGCTATTTGAAGAATCACACGGTCTTCCTGACCAGTAACGTTTCGCCAGCCAAAGCTTACGGGGTCGTCGGTCTAGCAGAACCAATGGAGTTTGTTATCGGCCCTTCACTGCCTCGGTTGGTGACAACCGTCCTTTTGCCGTTTCATGGAAAGATCATCTATGACGGGTTGGTCTCAGGATACAACATCACCTTTGGTGGTGGAATCAAGCGAATGCTTAACGAGGAATACAAGCAAGCCAAAGAAGCTTCTGGCATCATCACTTCGCTTGGGGCTCAAGCCGCTGCGTTAAACGCGGGTGGACTAAAAAAACGGTCAGCGAAAAAGAAAAAAACGTCTGCTGCTGCCGCTTCGCCTGCCAACGAGGCCAAGTCAGTTGCTGCGGAAATAACTGAATTGACGGATGGCTTTTGCGTGGATTTCCTTAACGAAGAGTATGCCAAGCTTTGCCGAGAACTAGCGTCGGCACTGGCCAGAAAGCGACCTTCGCCTCTTTTACAAGGTAAGCGAGAAACTTGGGCCTGTGGGATCGTAAGAACGATCGGTTGGGTGAACTACCTCGATGATCTAGCTCAGAAACCCCACATGAAACTTCCTGTGATCGACCGGGCTTTCGGCGTCGCGGAGAGCACAGGGCAGGGCAAGTCAAAATCGATCCGTAAGATGCTAAAGATTGGAAATTTCGACCTCCGTTGGACGCTGCCCAGCAAAAAGGACGATAACCCGAGAGCCTGGATCGTGCAGGTCAACGGCATGGCCATCGACGCTCGCTACGCTCCAAAAGACATCCAGGAAGCGGCATTCAAGAAAGGGCTTATTCCTTACGTCCCGGCAGATCAAACCAGGGTGGATGCGTGAATGGGATGCCGATGAAGATGGATCGCAATCGCGATTTCAAATATGTGGACACTGCCGAGAAGGCCAGTATTCAAGCAGCTCTGTTTCACTTCTTCGGCTTGCCAGCAAAAATATTCACTTCTGCAGGAGGCGGTCAATTTCGCGACTGAACATGGCAATCTGCAGGCGAGTCATCGTTTCCTTCATCTCTACTTCGGAACCTTCATTGGGTGGCCATGTTGGGCCGAGCGGCGTCGCCCAGGCCGCGAAAAACGCAAGTTTTTTTTGCGGTGTTGTACGAGTTTTGCGACTCTCGATACTCGCTCATTGGATGGACGGCCCGGCGCATCGGCAACCAGAATGGGCATCTTTCGTCCGAAACTATCGCGCTCTCGCCATTTCGCCGCGATTTAAGTTCGTTAGCCGCTTGCTTCCTCTCCTGCGAGTCGGACGACGAAAACCTGCTTTTGGGTTAACAGCTTGGAGCATTGCTCGGGGATTGCGCGCGGGCAACATGGACAAACGGGTTTCTGACGGTTTCGATGTTTGCCAGCAGCGGACCAGGTGAGTGCTCGTCAATCTTTGTCTACTGAAGCATGGAAACGTGCTCAGTCGAAAACTCGGCATTAAAAAGGCTGCGAACGTTGTTCCTGCGAAGCTTTTTGGGGTAGGAGACTCGAGTTGGCTCTTTGGACTCGATTCAACAAGAGCATAGAATTACCAAAACACAGTTCACGGCGCCGGAAGGTATACAACAAGAATGTGTCAGCCCGCAGGTTAGTCGAAACATCCGTCTGGAACAGCACCAACGCCTCCATCGTGTCCTTGACCGCCGGTGAGAACGCCTGGATGTAGGAGAACATGTTTTCGGCGATGATGTCCCAATCAAGTCGCCCCAGAGGGGCACATCCAAGGCGAGTGAGTGTACTCAGAATTGACCTCGCCATGTTTCACTAGCACCATGGGCGGCGACGCAATGAACCACGCAGGCTTTTTTATAACTACAGGCACCACTAAACACGCCAGCAGAAATCATTTGTCATAACAAGTTGTCCTGGCTTTGATCTTGAGTGACTGGACATTTACAGTTTGTGATCCTTGGGCAGAACGTGAAGAACTGAGCAAACAACTGAACCGAATCTCGGCCAGTAAATGCGGCCTTGATGATTAGGAAGGGCGTTATCTATTCGAGTGACTTGCGTGATTCGCGGGTCAAAGACGTCGCCAACAGCCGGCCCCCTTCATCCCCAGCCCTCATCCGCTGATTTCCGCCCAGGATGCCGAGGTGGGCGACTGTGCGGCAGCGTAATTGTGGCTGTTTTGGGTCGCTCCTCTTGTCGGTGCTACAATCACTTTGTTCACTTCACGGCTTGGATCACGTGTGTGTAGCATGGCCGGAGGCTGGCACTCGTGCTCGCTGCCCAGCGTCAACATGAGTGAGGGTGGTGGTAATTCGCGAAGCGAGGGCACGCGCGGCGCCACCGCTTGGACGATCGTGAGCACTAAGGATATAATAAGTCCGCCGCGCGATCACATTTTCCTGAATACGTTTCACCATAAATCAATACTTGGAGACACAAGCATGCAGATGAAAAAAGCAATCTTGAAAACGTTCATGGCAATCGCCATGGCTTTCAGTTGCTCCGTTGCCTATGGGCAAGAAAAACCCAATATCCTCGTCATCATGGGTGACGATATCGGCTGGTTCAATCCGTCCTGTTACAACCACGGAATGATGGGCTACAAGACCCCGAATCTTGATCGGATCGCCAGGGAAGGCATCATGTTCACCGATGCCTACGGCCAACAAAGCTGCACGGCTGGCAGGGCCGCCTTCATCACCGGCCAGTCCCCAAAACGAACTGGATTGCTGAAAATCGGAATGCCTGGTGACCCGATTGGCCTCCAAAAGGAAGATCCCACGCTAGCCAACTTGCTCAAGCCGCATGGCTATGCTACCGGCCAATTTGGAAAAAACCACCTCGGCGACCGCGACGAATTCCTCCCCACTGCGCACGGCTTTGATGAGTTCTTCGGCAATCTCTATCACCTGAACGCCGAGGAAGAGCCAGAGAATCCGGATTACCCAAAAGATCCCGCGTTTCGGAAAAAGTATGGACCTCGCGGCGTAATTCGGTCGTTCGCGGACGGCAGGATTGAGGACACGGGACCGCTAACGGCCAAGCGAATGGAGACCGTTGACGAGGAGTTCCTCGCCGCGGCGATCGACTTTGTTGACCGCCAGCACAAGGCGGACAATCCCTTTTTTATGTGGTTCAATACAAGCCGCATGCACATTTTCACCCACCTCAAGGATGAATTGAGAGGCAAGACCGGCCGCGGAATCTATGCCGACGGGATGGTCGAACATGACGGGCATGTGGGACAATTGTTGGCGAAACTTGATGAGCTGGGCATCGCCGAGAACACGATCGTCCTTTATACCACAGACAACGGCGCGGAAAAATTCAGTTGGCCCGATGGCGGCACCTCTCCGTTCAAGGGCGAAAAAGCGACGACCTGGGAGGGCGGCATGCGTGTTCCCATGATGCTGCGATGGCCGAAACGAATCAAAGCCGGCCAAGTAAACAATGAGATCATCAGCCTGGAGGATATGGTTCCAACTTTGATGGCGGCGGCTGGAGTACCCGACATCAAGCAGCAATTGCTGCAAGGCCACACGGTGGACGACCGCACTTACAAAGTCCATCTCGACGGCTACAACCTCCTTCCCGCGCTGACCGATGAAAGCGACCAGTGGCCGCGCGATGAGTTTTTCGCCTGGGTCGATGACGGTACGCTCGGCGCGGTGCGTTACAAAGATTTCAAGGCGCATTTTTCGAGCCAGGAACACCAAGGCCTCGATGCTTGGCTCCTCAACCAGTCGCCGCGCAAAGCACCGCTGTTAATCGATCTGCGGGCGGATCCCTTTGAGACGGCCCCCGAAGACTCATCCTACTATGACGACTGGTTGGTACGTCGCATGTTTGTGGTCGCACCAACCATCGAAATCGTGGGCAAGCATTTGGCAACTTTCGAGCAGTTCCCGCCTCGTCAGGTTCCGGGCTCTTTCACGCCGAGGCAGTAGGTTCAAGCTTCGGTGCTTGACACATTCGAATAGTGCCAGGTTGTGACTATTCGCAGGGGACAATCGCTATGAAGCACGTCGCAAGGTACCGCGACGTATAATGAACCGCCGGGCGTGCGCCCGCGGTTCGAGGCGACCGGACGCTGACGCGTTGCGGTCGACTGACGTATACCATAAGACTCCTTGCCAATTGCGTTAGAAATACTGACGGTGGAAACTGACTGAGATGATTAATTCGATGAAATCAATTTTGATTGCGTTCGTTGGCTTGCTTGGGTCGCCATGGTACGCCACAGCCCAGGACACGCTGCCGTTTCCTCCGACACCTTCGGCTTCCAAACCTGGCGTGA
>CAZHTX010000395.1:0-5635 GCA_964535475.1 uncultured Pirellulaceae bacterium | reverse complement strand
CACCGCATCGGGCTGAATCGCTTCGCCGATTTCGGCAAACCCGGAAGGCCAAAGAATACAGCGAACAGCTCCCTCCATATCCTCCAAATCAAAGTTGGCATATTTGGTGGGAGCTCCCGGCTTACCATTCTTGGTGTGCGCCATTTTGATCGAACCGATCATTCCCCCGACAATCACCTCAGCTCGATCCTTGACCTTCACCAATTGGTCAGTGGTGTGCGTGCGGAACGCGGCCAGACGAGATTCGAATTCCGCCAAGGGATGGCTTTCCAAATAGAACCCCAGGACTTCTTTCTCCGCCAACAGTTTTTCTTTCTCATCCCATTCTGGGATATCGGGTAGCGCCACCGCCGTCGGCTGGTCATCTTCCTCTTCTTCAAGATCGCCAAACAAGCTGGCCTGGCCGCTGCGTCGATCGGCCAAGGCGGAGGCACCACTTTGCAGCGCCCGCTCAACGACACCCGCCAACTGCGAACGGCGAGCCCCGAAGCTATCCATGGCCCCCGCCTTGATTAACGTCTCAATCGCCGAACGGTTGCAAGAATGTGGATCGACCCGCTCGCAAAAATCAAAGATATCTTTAAAGGGACCATCTTTCTGCCGCGCTTCACTGATGGCGATTGCGGTGGAACCACCACAACCTTTAATAGCCGACAAAGCAAAAAAGATCTTACCGTCCTTGACCGTGAAGAATTTGTCGCTGTGATTGATGTCGGGATTGACGATCTCAATCCCCATGCGCTCACAATCCTCCATGTGCTCGACTAATCCATCTTTACGCTTGAAATTCCGCGCGTCGATGTCGCTGCAGAGCAGGGCGGCCATAAATTCGACAGGATAATGAGCTTTCAAATAAGCGGTCTGATAAGCCACCAAGGCGTAAGCCGTACTGTGTGACTTATTAAAACCGTAACCAGCGAACTTGGTGATCAGCGTCCAAATATCCTCAGCCTCATTGGCTTTTAGACCATTGGCCACGCTGCCTTCGATAAACTTTTCGTGATTGGCATTGATCAACGACTCTTTCTTTTTACTGATCGCCTTAATACACGTGTAAGCTTTCGCCAGCGGAATACCACCGAGGCGATTAATAATCCGCATCACCTGCTCTTGATAGACCATGATCGAATTGGTCTCGCTGAGCACATCCTCGAGCACCGGGTGCTTATACTCTGGTTGCTGGCGACCATGCTTAATATTCACATAATCATCCACCATGCCGCCCTCCAACGGCCCCGGTCGATAGAGCGCATTGGTGGCGATAATATCAGTGAACTGGTCGGGTTTCATCCGTTGCAGCAGGTCGCGAATCCCTCCCGACTCGAGCTGAAAAACCCCTTTGGTTTCTCCCCGCTGAAGCAACTCATAAGTTGGTTTATCGTCGAGGGGAAATTTCAGCGGATCGACCCGCACGCCAGTGGTTTGCTCGATCAGCTCGACTGCTTTGCTGAGGATGGTCAGGTTCCGCAGCCCCAGAAAGTCCATTTTCAGCAGCCCGGCTGCCTCGACATCATTCATCGACCACTGAGTAATGACATCCTGTTTGCCCGGTACGCGGCCAATCGGGACATACTCGTCCAGCGGTTTATCGGCGATCACGACAGCCGCGGCATGCGTGCCCACGTTCCGAGCCAGCCCCTCGATCTTCATCGCCAAGTCGAGCATTTCCCGGACTTCGCCATCACCCTCGTAGGACTTTCGCAGATCGTCGCTTTTCTCCAAAGCTTTATTGATGGTAATCTTCAGCTCGTCGGGCACCATCTCGGTGATCTGATTGACGCGAGCCAGCGGCAACCCCAACGCTCGCCCCACATCCTTGATCGCCGCCCGCGCGGCCAACGTTCCAAACGTGCCGATTTGACAAACGTTGGCATGCCCATATTTATCTTTCACATATTGGATCACCTCGCCACGGCGGTCCTTCTCAAAGTCAATATCGATATCAGGCGGTTCTAAGCGACTTTCATCCAAGAACCTTTCAAACAACAGGTCATACTCGAGGGGACAAACGTGCGACATGTAGAGGGCGTAACAAACAATCGCCCCCACGCCGCTGCCCCGCGCGGTCGCCCAAATGCCATTTTGCCTTGCATGTTCGACAAAGTCCCAGACGATCAAAAAGTAAGTCGGGTAACCTAACTTCTCGATCACTCCCAATTCGCGATCGAGCCGCGCCATCACCTCATCCGACAGCTCGCCATCGATGATCCGCTGCGCATTGCCCTCGTATCGCTCCTTTAATCCGGCGATACATAATTCACGTAAATAATCGAGTGGTTTTAATTGCCGGGGACATTCAAAATTGGGGAAGTAGTGTTTACCCAACTCAAGATCGATGTCGACCGAATCGGCAATCTCCTGGCTCCGCGAAACGGCGTGTTCCAATCCAGGGAATTTCTCATACATCTGGTCCGGGGTGCGGAGAAAATACTGGTTCCCGTCCATCTTCATTCGTGAGCTATCAGTGCGAAAACGCCCCGTGTTAATGCACAGCATCACATCCTGGGCTTCCGCATCTTCCGGATCGACATAATGCGTGTCGCTGGTGGCCACGATCGGCAGCCCCATACGATTCGCGATATCCACCGCACCGGCCAGTTGCTGGCGCTGGATATCTACGCCGTTGTTCATGATCTCGACGAAGTAACGCTCACCAAACAAACGCTGGAACCAACCGGCCACGTCCCGCGCTTCCTGCTCCACTTCCGCAGTGTCTACCCCTTTCAACACCGTTCGGCTGAATTCGCTGCTGACACATCCCGACAGACAAATAATGCCCTCGTGGTGAGCTTCCAAGAGCTCTTTGTCGATGCGGGGCTTGAAATAAAACCCCTCCAGCATGGCGGCCGATGCCAGTTTGACCAAGTTCTTAAAACCAGTGCGGTTTTGCGCCAGCAACGTCAGGTGGTAACTGGCGTCCCGACTGCTACCGGCGCCCCCTTTGTCAAACCGACTCCCGGGTGCAATGTAGGCTTCGTAACCAATGATCGGATTGATTCCGCCCTCTTTGGCTTTGCGATAAAACTCCAACGCGCCATGCAAATTGCCATGATCGGTCAGCGCCAAAGCGTTCATACCGTGCTCGCCACATCGCTTGACGAGCTTGTCGATCGACCCCGCCCCATCGAGCAGGCTATAGTGGCTATGGCAATGAAGATGCACAAACGGGCGGGTCGCGGCGACTATTTCAGTGGACAAGGCAACCATCCTGGCGATGAGGAAAGGCGAAGTTACGGTCGCCCCTCAGCATACACCTCGCCCCCGCGTCCTTTCCAGCCTCACCGTGGCCCCTTTACGAGCCGCAAGGTGCACCCCCTGGCGAGTCCCCACAGTCGTCTTGCAACAGCCGGCTGCTAATGCGGCCATTCCGGGTCGGCAATTTTTCGCACCATCGTGCCCAAGCGAGCTTGAGCATCGAGCAGGCGCTGCCAACCAGCCATTGGTAAATTCACGCTCCCGCTGGAGTCATCAATTTTGCCCTGCTCAATCAAAACTTGTAGACGACTCTGCAAATATTCCAAGATTTCGCACAACTGGGCCGCTTGCCCGGGGGTCAATTTGTCGGGAATCTGAGGCGGTTCGACCATCCCCAGCAATGTTAAAGAATTCTGGCTAGGGTGCTGGTTGAACTCAACTTCAAACGCTGAGGATCCCTCCGAAGCTGAGGTCACGTCGCGAGTCACCGTTCGCTCGCTATTGGAGTTCGGCTGCAGGCTGGCGACTCGATCAGCAATTTCCGCGTCAGAACCAATCCGCACCAAACTTCGGCCAACGGCTACCACGTCGCCAAATCTGAGAATCCTCAACTGACATTCCTGGCCATTCACTTTGGTCCCGTTCGTGCTGTCCAGATCGGTCAACACGATGCGATCGCTGTCTTGCTGAATCTTCAAATGACAACGACTGACACGTTCGTCATTCAATTGAATCGAGTTTCCTTCCTCGCGACCAATGGTGATCGGCGTCGGCAAATCGCGGAACACTCGTCCACGGTCCGCTCCCTGCAGTACGGTTATCGTTACGCGGCCCATTGCTGGCGAAGCCTCGTCTGAGAAAAATACGAGTCTGAAAAGTCTTTTGCGTCTGCCGTGCCCGGGGCAAGGTAAAGGATAGTCGATCGGTTTACCACGGATACTTTTGTGGGAAAAATTTCCTTGGCTGGACTTTTATCGAGCATCACCCAGGTTGGGCGGGCTCTTCTTTCCTCGGGACCTTTCTCCTAAACTTTGCTAAGCCTACCATTATGGTGCTCAGTTTACAGCATCTAGCACCGCACATTGGCCCAGAATTTTCGGTAACATAAGAAATTGACCTGAACTGAATGTTACCACCCGTTTCGTGCAACCACCTACTGTATCTCAAAGGATAACGTCACGCGTTTTACTGCTCCCCTCTGCCTCACCCTGGCCGCCTTACTGACGCTCGGCTGCGAACCGGCCGCCGATGTGGACACCCCAGATGCCGCCACCGACACCGCCACGCCCGACACCGCCACGCCCGATGGCAGCACGCCCGATGGCAGCACGCCCAGCGATGCACCCCAAGATGACCTATCCGGTGCCAATAAAAGTTACCCTTTTGACTTTCAGTTAACCAGCGTGGAAGGCGAAACGATCTCCAAAGCGGATTTCACTGGCAAAGTCTTAGTTGTCGACATCTGGGGAACTTGGTGCCCACCATGTCGCAAAGAAGTCCCGCACTTCGTCGAATTACAATCAGAATTGGCCGATCAGGGATTACAAATCGTTGGCATTAACTACGAAGGTACCGAATCGGACAATGAAGCCATTGACGCCATCAATGCCTTCACCGAAGAAATGCCGATCAACTACCCGCTGCTGCTAGGCACGCAGCAAGTTCAAGATCAAGTACCCGGCTTCCGTGGCTATCCAACCACGCTATTTATTGATCGCCAAGGCAAAGTCCGTCGTACCGAGGTCGGTTATCACCCCAAAGAAGACCTGCAGAAGTACATCGAAGAACTTCTCAACGAAAAAGCCTAACGGCTGGGCCCTCAACGCCGAGCGCGGAACGGTCCTGGTAAAATAATCCTCCCTCGGCAAATGAACGTAAAACCCGCTGGCCGTTTGGCCGCGGGAGCACCCAAGCCTCCTCATTTTTTACGAACTCTCCAGAGTTTTCCAACCTTCCCTGTTTCGAGGGAGAAATCAACCTTGACGCACGTCGATCGCCCTGATCCGCTCTTGACGCTACGCTGAAAAGACTGCTACTCACCGGGTCCCCAATCAGCATTATCCAATTGCTAAGTGCTCCGTGGACCCGCCCATCATGCCGAACCGCATCTTGCCCATCGCCCTTGCCGTGTTGGCTGGCAGTTTGCCAAGCATTGGCTGCAAATCAACCAACCTCTTCACCCCTCCGGCAAACGTCGCCCCTCAAGCTGACGATGATAAACTAACCGGCACGGAAAAAGCATCTGAAAATGTTGCCCCGCAGACTCTGCCCAACCGAACTGCCGGCCAAAACAACACTGCCAAGCAAGACAATAGCGCTCCCGCGACGGGAGCTTTCCAGTTAAGTCTCGGCGATCAAGCCGATCAAGGCTCGCCCGACACATCGGGCAACTCATCCGCCAGCTTGCCTGACAACCAGCTAGAGCAACTAGACCAACCTT
>CAZHTX010000394.1:0-5635 GCA_964535475.1 uncultured Pirellulaceae bacterium | reverse complement strand
AACCAAGCCAGCGCGGTGTTGAGTGTGATGACGCAAGCTCGCGGCATTCATCCCTTACAGGCTTATCAGGAACTGGCCCGTCTCGTCGGTGCCCTTGATGTGTTAGGGCCCGACCATGGTCCTTTGCCGGTGGCACCTTATGATCATGAAGCGATCGGCCCTTTGTTTGCCGCGATGCGGGCCAGGGTTGAACAACGTCTTCGAAGTGCTGGCAACGTCGCTTACCAACAAAAGTTTTTCATTGGAGCAAACTTTGGCGGCGACAAAACTGCCAACCGCGGTTTGAGAATTACGGTGCCGGTGGAATGGTTGCAGCCCAACATGCGATGTCTGTTTGGGATTTACCGGGGCGAATTGCCGGCGGAGGAAGTCGACCAGTTGTTCGCTCCCGGCAAGCTCGATTGGAAATTGGGCAGTGCCAACCAAGTCGAATCGTTATTTTCGCAGCGAATTAGCGGCGTGGGGTTAACACCCGCGCGGGGGTTGCCGAAATTTTTGCCGTCGCGGAGCGAATGGAGTTATTTCGAATTTGATCAACATTGCAATGCTTGGTCCGACGTGATTGCCAGTCAGACGATGGCGATGCGATTTCGTGAGTCGTTGTTGGAGCATGCGGATCAATTGGTGGGAAACAAAACGCTGCACCTGCGTGCCGGTCAGCGTGTCATGCCATTGCAGTTTGCGGTCTTTTGTTTTCCGCGAGGTGATCAATGACCTCAGCCGTCTCCACATCCGCCGCAGGCTTGACAGCGATCGTTGACCAATACATTGAGTTGATGTTGGCGATCGTGGATGAGATCGAACAGCAGGGGGAACCGGAGGCGCCGCGGGTTCGTCAACAGTTATTACAGTTCATGCGAGCGGCCGATCTTTCCGCCCGCCAGCCGGCCGCTTGGGAGCGAGCCCGTTATGCACTGATCGCCTGGACCGATGAAGTTCTGTTAAGCGCACCGTGGGCCGGACGCAGCTGGTGGAATGATCATTTGTTGGAAGTCGAATGCAATGGCAGTCGCGTGGCCGGAGAGCAGTTCTATCAGTACGCTCGGCAAGCAGCCGAAGGAGCCCAGCTCGAAGTGCTGAGGGTTTACTATCTGTGCGTGCTGTTGGGGTTTCGTGGCGTGTATGCTCATCACGAGTCGACTGCGATGACCGCGTATGGTTTACCGGAGACGCTGGACCAGTGGTTGGCTGAAACTCGCGAACGATTAAACACCGATGACGCGCTGCTGTTACCGTTGGCGATTCAGCGGCAGATTCCCGGCGCGGAGCCATTTGATCTTCGCCGCCGGATTGTTTGGTGGTCAATCGCAGCGATCGGTTTGTTGATGATCAATCTTACTGCCTACCGATTGGTGCAATAGTATGCCTGAACAACCCACCACCCCGCTGCAGCGCCTGCAGTCGATGCTGAGGCTTTCGATCGCAGCCTGGTCGACGGTGGCGGTTGGCTGTTTGCTGCTGGTAGTCACCATGGCAGCTTGGGTGAGCTATTCATTTGACCCCAGTCGTTTGGCTTGGGGTAATTACATGACTTGGCGGCAAGGATTGCTGCTGACCATGTTGTGGACGATTAGTTGCCTGTTGACCTATTGGTCGGTTCGGCTCTGGATGCGGCAACCGCCGATCGGTGACGCGGCATTGAGGATGAGCTGGAATCAGGGTAAGACTTGGTTGGCCAGTCATTCTGCGGGACTGACAAATGCGCCCGTATTCATTGTGCTTGGTTGTTGGTCGCGACATTTACAAACGCAAGTCTTCGTCAGTGGCCAGCACGCACCTCAGCCGGAAGACGCCAGCGATGTACCGATTGATTGGGTATTTACTGATGAAGGTGTGATGCTGGTATGCCGAGACATGGGCGTCTATAACCGGTTGCTGAAGAAGACGCGTGACGAGCAGTTATCGTTGGTGGGCCGCCAAGCCCAAACCGACCTGAACGCTGCCCTCAACACGGCTTCCGGTGAGAGTTTGACCGATCAGCCGTTGTCGAGTGGATTGGACGCCCCGGCTGAGTCTGCAGACGAGTCTGCGGGGCCAGTTGTTGCCAGTAACGCGGCGGATGCGGAAAGTGAAAACGCAGCGGATGCTGGCGAGTTGGACTCTGGTGAGTCGACTGGTGGCGAGTCGGCTGGTGGTGAGAGCAATGCTCCAAACTACTCGCCGGGGTCAGGCGGGGGTGCTGCGCAAGCCACACCCGCGATGGCGTCGGTTCAGACCCTTGCGCCGCGGTCCGACAAGCAGTTGGCAAGGCAATTCGACAGCTCCGAGCCGACGCCCTTTCAAACTCTCGATCGCGTCGAATCCCTGGTTGCGGCGGCCAGTGCCGATGTCAGCTTTACGCTACCAGCAAAGATCTATCGAGATGCAGCCCGTTTGCATGTCGAGCTGGATTCTGTCGAGAAGGCTGCCACGCAGGGGCGGATGTCCAACTTTTGCACGTTGTTGAAAGCAGCACGTTTCCCCCTCAGTCCCATCAATGGCACCTTGGTGTTGGTCGATCCGGACACCCTCGGCGATGAAGCTCAAGCTCGCTCCCTAGGACGTGCGATCCGCAGCGATCTCGACCAACTGCAAGCAGAACTAGGAGTCAGCTCGCCGACCACCACGCTGGTTGTAACCAGTCGCGATAGCGAGGATTTTACCGAGCTTGCCCGTCGCCTGAATACGAAACAGCAACCTCAACGGGGGCTGGGGCAAAGCTTTGATGTGCAACAAATTCCAACCGCCGAGTCACTCTGTCAGCTAGTCGACGGGGCTGTCGCCGCCACGGGGCGAAAGATTGAGGATGTGTTAGGCGATCCGCAATCGTTGACCCAGCCGAACAATCATCGACTCGTTCGCTTGGCTATTCGTTGCCGCTCATGGCGGCGAAAACTGCAATGGCTGATGGTGGAAAGTTGTGCGACCGGTCAGACAGCGACTAACGATCCGACGATTGTGAGTGGCCTCTATGTGGCCGGTACCGGGACGGAACCACTGCGCAAAGCTTGGTTACAGGCGGTTATGCGACAGCTCTCCGCGGAACAAAACCATCTTGTCTGGACGCTTGCCGAACGCGGACAGCAGCAGCGTCAACGCCGCATTTTAAATTTCCTCATGGTGCTTAACGCTTTGTTGGTGATCACGCTGTTGTACTTGCTCGCTTGGCCCAAATAACTGGCAACTGGGGGGCAACCGTCTCGGCAGCCTTCGTTGCGGCGATCCGCAGGGTGAAAAAAGAGGCTTTTCCAGGAACTTGTTAAAGGAGTTTTAGCCGAACGTCGCGCACTGCCGAATAAATCCTACAACCATTAATTGTTTCACTACCTACTAACGAGGGTAGGCTTCCGTTGAACGAACGCGTTCTGCTAGCCGATCTGCGCTTGCCGGTTTCCGAAGAGACGCCGAGCGGTGGCAATTTAGAGTACGACATCAGGTTTCAGGACCTGGCGCGAATGTCCGAGGGAACGCGCGAGCAGCAGTATGGTGCGACGATCATTGCCGCCAAGCCGCCCGAATGGAAATTAATTCAGCCACTGGTTGATGAGCTTTGTGGTGAGACGCGTGACCTTCGCGTAGGAGTAGTGCTGGTTGAGTCAGCGACGCACTTTGGTGGTTTCCCCGCGTGTGCCGAGTCGCTTGACGTCCTTCGCGGCTGGGTGTGTGATTTCTGGGATTCGGTGCATCCTGAATTGGACCCTGAAGATCACAATGATCCCTTTATTCGTATAAATGCGTTATCGCGGCTTTGCGAAGAGCATCGTTTGCCGAAGCAGTTGCTGTCGCTCCCCTTGGCGGAGTGCCAACCGCACACGCGGGTCACTTTGGCTGATGTGGAAGCGGCGCGGAACCACTCCAGCAAATCATCCTCTGATGCGACGCGTTTGACTTCGATGGAGATTGACGCGGCCTTTATGGGAGCCGACCTGGGGCAATTGAGAGCGACCTACGAAGCCTGTCAGCGGGCCTATCAATCGGTCGGCGCAATGACTCAATTTTTGGATCAACAACCTGGTGATACGAGTTGGGATGCCGGCTTATTACGCCGTCGGTTGCGCGAATGTGGTGAAGTTATCAAACATCATTTACGCCTCCGCATGAATGCAGCCGATTCAGCTTTAGCGCAGACAGAAAACCTAGGCAGTCCGGTTCGGCGTCGGTTGGGGCAGGAACAGTGGCCCGCGGACTTTGACGGCACGGGCGGGAGTCACGAGATACTGGAGATTGTCTCGCGCGAACATGCTGCGGAGCTGATCCAGTTGGTTGTGGAGTTTTTCGAGCAGAACGAACCCTCCAGCCCTGTGCCGCTGTTGCTACGTCGTTCCAAACGGCTGATCAATCAGGGCTTCGCGGAGATCCTGCGGGACGTAGCTCCCGACGGTTTGAATCAACTCCAAACGTTGGCTGGCGATTTCGAAGATTCGTAGCCACGTCCATCGGTCCCTTCAGAAGCCTGTAATGCTTAAACCCTATCCGAAAACCATTAGTCGCTTTGGCGCTAGCCTGCGGTTCTTTTGGGTTTTCGGACAGGTTTTCAAACCCTAACCTCCGTCGCCAAAGGTGATTTCTATGTCCGAGAGTAGTCAGAAGTTTATCGCACGTAACCGTCCACCTCGCGTTCAAATCGAGTACGACGTAGAAACCTACGGTGCGGAGAAGTCAGTCCAATTGCCCTTCGTAATGGGTGTCATGTCGGACTTGTCAGGAAATCCCTCGGAGCCTTTGTCGCCCGTCGCCGAGCGAAAGTTCCTCGAGATTGATGTCGACAACTTCGACGAGCGTCTGAAATCGATGCAGCCCCGCGCGGCCTTCCATGTAGAAAATAAATTGACCGGGGAGGGCAATCTGAACGTCGATCTGACTTTTGAGTCGATGGACGATTTCTCACCGGCACGCGTTGCCCAGAAGATTGAGCCGTTGGAAAAACTGCTCAACGCGCGGACGCAGCTCAAACACTTGGCGACCTACATGGATGGCAAGTCGGGGGCCGAGGAATTGGTCAAACGCCTGATCGAGGACCCGGAATTACTGAAGAGCTTGGCGGATCAGCCACTTGCCACCACCGAGGCGACAGACGACTCGACGGCCAGCGAAGCCGAATAAGCTTCACCGTAGCGGAAGACCAGCGGAATTCAAAAATCACTTATTAGTCAATGGAATGAGTCAATGAGCGACACAACCGCAAGCAGCAAGACAACCGAGGCAGAGGCGATCGATACGATCACGCTCGATAATCTATCCAGCCTGATTGAAAACGAGTTTAAACCGCGTACGGCGGAGGCCAAATTATCAGTCCAACAGGCTGTGAAAACCTTGGCCCAACAGTTGGTGACGTCCGAGATGACGACCAGCGACGATGCGATCAAGACGATCGAAGCGCTGATCGCGGAGATTGATCACAAGTTGGGTGAACAGCTCAACGAAGTCCTGCACCACGAAACCTTCCGAACATTGGAGGGAGCTTGGCGAGGCTTGAACTACCTCATCAATAATACCGAAACCGATGAGATGCTGAAGATTCGTGTGCTAAACATCTCCAAGGCCGACTTGCATAAGTCGTTGAAGAAATTCAAAGGCACCAATTGGGATCAAAGTCCGATCTTCAAAAAAATGTACGAAGAAGAGTACGGTCAATTCGGTGGTGAGCCTTACGGCG
>CAZHTX010000393.1:0-5638 GCA_964535475.1 uncultured Pirellulaceae bacterium | reverse complement strand
ACTGTTGATGAAGATCGTGGCCAATTGTTGATTCGTGCGACCAAGGAGCAATTCAGTGAGATCAAGGAGTTGTTCGCTCGCTTGGGAGAGACCGGTGAGGCGACTGGGCGAGCGTCCAGTCGGCCGCTGGGAGGCAACGTCCGCAATGTGCCGGTGGGGCGAGATTCCGAGCGGTTGTTGAAAAGAATTCGCGAGGTGTGGCCAGAGTTGCGCGGCAATCCTTTGCGGGTGATCGAGCCGCAGCCGCTCAACAGCCCAGCTCCAGCCCCTGCTCCCGCAGGACCAGCAGCCCCAGGACCAGCCCCTGCCGCTCAGATTCCTGCCGCTCAGATTCCTGCCGCTCAGATTCCTGCCGCTCGGGCACCTGCCGTCCCGCAGCAGACTCTTACGACGGCAGTTGTGCCCTCAGGTGCATCCGTGGAGGACGAACCGGCGGGTCAGCAACCGGATGGCGCTGATATTCAGCAGCCCGCGATTGTGATCGTTCCTGGTGAAGGGCGTTGGACGATCGCTTCGGAAGACCGCGAGGCGCTCGATATGCTGCAAAAGTTACTGGAAGTGGCCGTGACCCCCGCCGTGCTGCCGGTCGC
This sequence comes from uncultured Pirellulaceae bacterium, assembly GCA_964535475.1. Classification (GTDB taxonomy): domain Bacteria; phylum Planctomycetota; class Planctomycetia; order Pirellulales; family Pirellulaceae; genus Laterigemmans. The sequence goes on along the minus strand of CAZHTX010000393.1, from coordinate 5,048 downwards.
GACCAGCGGCAACAACACGATTTATGTCTTGCAGCACGCCGATGCCGAGACGCTGGCTACGCTGTTGACCAATTTGTTTGTGCAAACGAGCCGCAGTCGGCGGACGATTGAAGTCGAAGCGGGCACGAAGATTGTCGCCGATTCGCGGATCAACGCTGTGGTGGTCCAGGCGACGCGGTCCACGCGTGGCGTGATTGAGGGGTTGCTCTCGGTGCTCGATTCGCCAGAATTTGTCGACTCGTTGCGTTCGGCGATTCCCCAGTTGATTCCGATTCGCAACAGTGGCGCCGAACGCGTCGAGGCATTGCTGCGAACCGTTTACAGCCGGCAATTGTCGGCCAGCAGCGGACGCCCGCAGATCACGATTCCCGAGGGGGTCTCCGACGACGTGGCCACTTTGCTGGAACAACTCAACGCCGAAGCGGCTGGTCCTTTGTTGACACTCAGCATCGACACGATCAGTAATTCGATTATCATGCGAGCGCCGCCCGAGTTGTCGAAAGAGATACAGACGTTCATCGCGGATGTTGACGCGCAGGCGGCCACGAACCGAGCTGAAAGGATGCAAATTATTCGACTCAAGGAAGGAAATGCAGACAGAATGGGGGAAGTGTTGCAGCTGTTAAAAGCGGGTCGATAGTGTTCTTTTGGGCACTGGCAAGTTTTGCAGTTTGACTAAACGGCTTCCTCTCCCTAGAATCCCCACCAGTTACCCTCCACATAATCGGAGAACTCGCGACGTGTGAGTTCCCGATCCCACCTAAGACGAAGCCAAGGATGTTGCTGGAACAAGAAGGATCTTGATTGCGACGCTCAGCGTTTGTCTTCGCTGTCCCTGTGACAGTGGTTTCAGCGATTGAGAGTCGGCGAGTTTGGTTCCCTGGAACGTTTGATTTCGGGGAAGCAGGACGATACACCTCGGTGAGATCGTTGAAGTTTGACCGCTTCGCTCGTGTCCAGCAGACGGCATCTCCCTCGCTTCGGCGACTCCAGCGACGAATGCTATGATTACAAACGTCAAGGGAATTTCCCACACGCTCTCGCCACATCAATTGCGCGAAGTTGCGGACTGTCTGCGCGACAGTTCGGGGTTGGCGACATTGGCCACGCGTTGGGAGTATGACAGTGAAACGTCACTGCTGGAAGAAACGGCCCGCGTGTTGGGGCTGAGCTGGCTGGACAGCGACGAATTGGATGTCGACCCGGCGGCCCTCGATGGCTTTCCGCTCAAGTTGATCCACCGCTACGACGTTTTTCCGCTGGAGAAGACCGACCAATGGTTGCGGTTGGCCGTCAGCAACCCGTTTGCTTTCGACGCCTTTGACACCGTGGCCACCGCCGTCTCGCGGGAAGTTCGCCCCGTCGTCACCACCCCGGAAACGGTTCGCGACTTAATCAAGCGAAACTTGGGCGTGGGTGCTGAGACGATTGACGGGCTGATTGCGATGCAAAAGCAGCTCGGCGATGTGCAGATGCTCGAGGACCTCGACCTCGATGGCTCGGAAGACGCCGAAGCAGCCAGTCAGGCCTCGGTTGTGCGGTTGGTCAACGAGATTCTCTCCGAAGCGGTCGAGGCGCGGGCCAGCGACATTCACATCGAAGCGCAAGAGCGGCGGTTGAAGCTGCGTTATCGCATCGACGGTGTGCTGCAGTTGCAAAGCGTGCCAGCGGAAATGAATCAATTCCAAGCGGCGATCGTCAGCCGTTTGAAGATTATGGCCAAGATGAATATTGCGGAAAAGCGAGTGCCGCAAGATGGTCGAATCAAATTGCGAGTCGCCGGGCGTGAAGTCGATTTGCGGGTTTCCATCATTCCGATGTTGCATGGCGAAGGGGTCGTCATGCGGGTGCTCGACAAGTCGAACCTCAGTTTCTCGCTGCGTGACATCGGCATGCCCGAGGAGACCTACGCCCAGTTCAAAAAACTGATCCAACTGCCGCACGGGATTGTGTTGGTCACCGGGCCGACCGGTTCGGGGAAAACGACCACGCTGTACAGTGCGCTCAACGAGATCAAGTCCGAAGATACCAAGATCATCACCACGGAGGATCCGATCGAGTATCAGCTGGAAGGAATTAATCAGATTCAAGTCCAGCACAAAGTGGGGCTGACCTTTGCCGCTTGCCTGCGAGCCATTTTGCGGCACGACCCCGACGTGGTTTTGGTCGGTGAAATTCGGGACTTGGAAACGGCCGAAAATGCGACCCAAGCGTCGCTGACCGGTCACATGGTTTTCAGCACCCTGCACACCAATGATGCGGCGGGAGCTTACATGCGATTGTGTGATATGGGAGTCGAGCCGTTCTTGGTTGCCAGCACGGTCGAAGGGGTGATGGCCCAGCGGTTGGTGCGACGGTTGTGTCCCGATTGTCGCGAAGCGTACCAGCCTGACCCCAGCGAACTGCCGGAAGATTTTCCGTTAGAACAATTGCACGGGCCACTTTACCGGCCGACAGGTTGTGAGAGTTGCCGCGGCACGGGTTATCGTGGCCGGATGGGTATTTATGAATTATTGGTGACCAACACAACCATCCGCGATTTGGCAACCCAACGCGCCCCGGCCAATCAGATCAAAGATGCGGCAATGGCCGCCGGGATGCAGACCTTGCGTGGTGATGGCTGGCAGAAAGCGATCAGTGGCATCACCACGGTTGAAGAAGTCCTGCGAGTAACCAAAGCGGATTAAAGTGACATGCCAGATTTCGCTTACGTAGCGAAAACCTCTGCGGGCGAACGCCGAGCGGGTACGATCGAAGCGCTGAATCGTCAAGCGGCGATGCAGGGTTTGCGTCGTCAGCAATTGTTTCCGTTGTCGGTCAAGGATGCCAAGCCGGCTTCCGCCGGGGCTGCTGGATTGCAGTTTCCCGCGCGGATTAAGAAGGAGCAAGTTGCCGACTTGTGCACGCAGTTGGCCGATTTGTTGACCAACGGCGTACCGATGCTCGAAGCGCTGCAAATCTTGGGTGAAGTGACCGTTCATCCGCGGCTGCAAGCTGCCATGAAGCGGGTGCACGACATGGTTGCCGAAGGCTCCACGCTCGACCAAGCGATGGCTCGCGAACCGGCGATTTTCTCCGAGTTGACATTGAGCATGGTGCGGGCCGGACAAGAGGGCGCGTTCTTGGAAGAAGCTTTGCAGCGAACGTCGACGTTCCTTCGCAAGCAAGATGAGATGCGGAGCAAGATCATTGGGGCGCTGACTTATCCGATGATCTTGGGTGTGGTCGGCACCTTGATCACTTCCTTGATGATCGTTTTTTTGGTCCCCAAGTTTCAGCCCTTTTTTGATCGACTGGAAGCGACGGGCAGCGGATTGCCGCTGATCACCATTATCTTGCTCGGCACTAGCGACGTGTTGATGCAATATGGATTGCTTGTGCCGGTGCCGATTGCCGCGGTGGTGATGGGGGTGCGGAAATTTATCGCTACTGATCGTGGGCGGTTGCTGTGGGATACTTGGAAGTTAAAGATTCCCGTGATGGGAGATATTTTTCATGATGCGGCCGTGTCACGCGCTTGCCGCGTGCTGGGAACCTTGCTTCGCAACGGGGTGCCGCTGTTAAAATCGTTGCGGATCAGCAGCGAGTCGACGGGTAATCGTTTGTTGCAGGAGGTGATGATCAAATCAGCCGAGAATGTGACGTCGGGTGATACGTTGGCCAAGCCGTTGGCGAACAGCGGTCTGATACCACCGCAAGTGATGGCGATGATTCGCATCGCTGAAGAATCGAATACATTGGACGATGTGTTGGTGAAGATTTCCGATCGGATTGATGGGCAAATCGAACGTCGTCTGGAGGTTATGGTACGAATGATCGAACCTTTGATGCTAGTTGTCATCGGGGGCATGGTGATGTTTGTCATCGTGGGGGTGTTGTTGCCCGTCTTCGATCTCAATTCAAGTGTTGGATAATATTGTTTCCAAGTGGAGATAGAGTAATGAAATCGAAACGTCGTGACCGCAGCGGTTTGACGCTGCTGGAGTTGATGATTGTGTTGATCATCTTGGTCGGTTTGATGGCCATCGTGGGGCCGCGGTTGTTGGGTTCTCAGCAGAAGGCTGACATCCGCACCGCTGAGGTCCAGATTGGCAGTTTGGAGTCGGCGCTGAAGATGTACGTGGTCGACATGAAAGTGTATCCAGCCACCGAAGATGGGTTGGAAGCGTTGGTGCGAGCTCCTGAGGATGAGCGTCTGGCGAGGAAGTGGGCGGGGCCTTATATCGACGGCAAGTTGCCACTGGATCCCTGGGGTAATGAGTTTGGGTATGAGTATGGTGCTGCCGAGGAAGGTGAGAGCCAGAGTGGCAGTCAGCCTGATTTTCCCCGCATTTTCTCCTTAGGGCCTGACAGCCAAGCGGAAACGGCAGACGACATCGCCAATCGATCGGCTGATGGAGCGGAGAGTGAAGAGGAAGAAGACTTCGGCGGCGAACCGATATAAAGTCGCCTTTCGCTCCGCGAAAGTTCCTGGATGTCCGATCGTCTCTCAATGCTCGCGGCCAGGTTGTTTGGCTAGGTGGATTAACGAATAGTGCTTTCCAAACGCTTTATCGAATCACTTCCGCGGAGGCCAGCATTTTCATTATTGGAAATGATGATCGTGCTGGCGATTTTGGCAGGCATGATGGCGCTCGCTTGGCCCAGTTTGCGGCGGCCGATGGAAGAGAGTGCCGTGCAACAAGCGGCTGCTGAGTTGCGGGAACAGATTGCCGAATGTCGGTATCAGGCGGCGGTTCACGGTCAGTTGGTGTTGATCCGTTTTGAAGCGGAAACGCCCAGTTTCGAGTGGGGACCATGGCAAGCGCTGATGGCCAACGAGCTGGAGATCGCACATTGTAAAGCGATTGTCCCCAATCGTTTGACACATTGTAGAGCGATTGTCCCCAATCGCTTGCCTGATTGTAGAGCGATTGTCCCCAATCGCTTGGTGGTCTATGCAAACAGCTGGGGACAGCGGTTTTACAATGCAAACAGCTGGGGACAGCGGTTTTACAATGCAAACAGCTGGGGACAGCAGTTTTACAATGCAAACAGCTGGGGACAGC
>CAZHTX010000392.1:0-5640 GCA_964535475.1 uncultured Pirellulaceae bacterium | reverse complement strand
CCCCACGAGTCGCGGAGCAAATGCTTCATACCAACCGGCAATCGCCCCGTGGCTGAGCCCCATCGCACCGACCGAGGCAATCAGCAACCAACGTGATGTCGCTTCGATGCCCCCAAGCACGGCAAAACCAGCCGCGATCGTTACCAAGCCCGCCGTAGCCAACACTAACCCAGACAGCACCTGGCGTCCCGGCAATTGGTACATACTCGCACGCTTGACTCCTGAACCATCATCGGACTCGGCAACAAACTCTTGCTGCGCGGCGCGACTCGTTAAGACCAATGGCCAAGCCCAGATCCACAATCCACTGATCACGGCCGCTGCCGAGCACTGCAGCGCGACGGGCAAGACTTGAAAGTCTGCCGGCACCAGCCAGCCGACCAAGGTTGCCGACAGCAATTGGCTGGCCACATAAGCCACGGCGATCGCCAGCAGACTCCGCAAACGCAACAGCGTGCTGACCATCACCACACCCAGCGCCGAGATCCCCAGCAACATCACATTCGCTGGCAACGCTCCCGACGCTCCCGCCAGACCGAGATCATTGCCGTTGAGCCCCAGCGTGAGGTAACCAATCACCGGCAAGAAAGCCAGCAGCGATCCGATCGCCAACAGGTTGTCGATCCACAGCAAACGCGCCTCCGCAGTCTCTGCAGTCTCCACAAGCTGCTGTTTCTGCCCCCGCTGTCCCCACAACTCACTCGCCAGCAAACGCCAGCACATCGCGCAGAGTGCCAACCCGCAGGCAACTTTGGCAACTAACAAGGCACCGCTCGGGCTACCTTCGGCGAGCAGAAAAATACCGCAAGCCGCCGCCAACACGCCGTAGGCTTGACTCGTTTGCCACCAAGCCAAACGTGACCACATCAATAACGACAACGTCACGGCGGCGATCGAACTCACAACCCAGATCGACCAGCCAGATTCGCCCCAACCAGTCTCAGCAGCCGCCAGGATACTGCTGCTAACGGCGAGCACACCGGCCATCGCCATCGCCCAGCCACGTCTTTGCCAACTGGCCCAGAGCGTGCCAACCAACATCGCCACCAGCCAAATGCCGCTGAGAATCAACCAAGCATCCGACGAATTCACCCACTGCCAATGCACAGCCGCGGCACTCATCACGCCGCTGGTCGCCAGCCCAGCAAACAAAGCACCGCCCAACCGCAAATTTTCAAACAACCGCACCTGACGCAACAGCGGCGGAAACAGCACCGCCAAGCCCCACAACACGAGCGGCGAAAGTTCTGTTTGCGAACCGTGAACCAAGACCTGCCAGATGAATCCCGTGATCGTCACGATCGCCAGCGTGAAACTGCCAGCGACCATCGCCGGTTGCCCGTTGGCCCGCTCATCGGTTTGCTGCCAAAGCTGCAACACGCCTCGCCGTGACGTACTGGGCTGCGAAACTTCCGCGGTAAACTCGGATGCGGACTCCCGCCCCACATCACTCCCCTGCCCTTTCTCGTCGCCAAACTCTACGGCCACCGGCGTGCCGCGCAGCAACCACATCCAGTTGGCCTTGCCCACGATCATCAACGCGGCAGCTAGCAAACAAAGCACCACCGCGACTGGCTCCGCCGCGTTGGGTGCGAGCCACCAACCACACACCAGCAAACTCGAAACTTGAACCGCCGCCATCACCGCCGGCACCGGAATGCTGTTAGCCGACCGCCGATAGAAGGCGACTAGCAGCAAGCAGGCGAACGAGGCCAAGGTGAGCAAAAAGACGGTCGTGCCGATCGGTTCCGCACCAAAGACAGCGAAGGTGCGAAAGGCCGGGCGAAGACTGACCAAAATCACTCCGCTGGCCAACCAGCGATCGATCACGATCGGCGCCGCTTGCACTGCCCGCTGCACCGCATTGAGCTTTGATTCCTGTGCAGAGCTGACGACGCCATCAACCGCCGGAGTCAAGATGTTCCAAACGCTCGCCAACACGGCCATCAGCAATCCGGCCAGCGCCCATTGAACTTCCGTCGCCAGCGGCAACAAGCTGACCACGCCAATCCCGGCGACCAAACCCAACAGCGAAACCAGTTGCCCCAAAGCGGCCAGCTGCAAGCGACGATAAATCGCCAACCCGAAACCGCCATTCCAAGCCGCCGCGGTGCCAGCCAACAGCAACCACCGCAAGCTATCGGCCTCCCCTTCCCACCAGCCGAGCACGGCCACCAAGGCAGCCACCACCAACGATAACCCCACGCCCGATACCGATCTGCTCGCCGCCGATCTGGCAACCAACCCGCTGGTTCCCGCCAAAGCTGCTCCCAACATCCAAATCGTGGCCATCACAAATCGCTCATCAACCGCACTCTTCCATGGCCAAAGGGACTCCGGCAAAGCCGATACGGTGAGGCTCAGCAAACCGCTGATGCTGATCAAGCCGGCCGCCAGGGAAACACTTTTTTGCACCTTGCCACCCTTCACTTGCTGCGTCAGCAACAAGCTGGCCAAGGTCGCCAGCGCCAGCCAGATAGCGGGTTGATCAATACGAGTCAGCTCGACAACCAAGACGCTGGCAATGCCTTGCACCGCCACCAGTGCCGCCACGGCCACGCCCAGTGAAGCTCCCAGGCCGATCGCCGTCGGCGGAAACAGTCCGCTGGATGCCGGCGCGAGACGCGCCGCCGAAGCGGATCGCGGCCAACCGAACGCGTCCAGGCGACTCGCAATCCCGCTCTGCTGGGCCAAGCTGGCTAACAACTGCAGGCCGAGCAGACCGCCGACGGCGGCCGCCAACAGTGATGTCCATGCTGCGTCCAAGAAAAATAACCGCGTGGCCACAACCAGGGTGATCGGCAACAACATCACCAACAAAGCGGCGGGCCACTGACGATCGATCAAACGCGCCATCAGCGCCAGTTCCAAACTGCCCAACAACCCCCAGGCGAGACAAGTCAACAGCAACCAATGACCACTGGCCGACTCACCCAGCACAAAACCGACCGGCCCCAGCAACAGCGACGTCGCGGCCCCACCGGTCAAGAAACCGGCCAAGCAAACCAAGGCGATAAAGCAGCCGTGAATCGTTCCCCGCAATTTGTCACGCGTGCTCGAAAGCTGCCACAGCACGACCAGCAAGCCGGTCACCAAGATCGCTCCGGCCCAACCAATCGCGACCACGCCCCGCGGTCCTGTGCCGAACAGATAAACTTGCGTGAGAGCCAGCGTGGCGACCGGTAAACCCGTCATCACGATCGCCCAAATTTGCACTTGGTTGACCAACGAGCTGCCCCGCTCGCGCCACCGCCAACGATGTGTCAGCGTGCTGCCAGCCAGCAGCGGCCAAGAGCGGGCGAGGGCTAAAACGAGCATCATGCCGGCACCGGACAGCACGGCCGTCCAGTCGGCGATGCTGGCAACACGTCCGAAAGCGTGGCAGAGCATCACGTCCGATAAATTCATCGCGACGGTGACTGCCAAGACAAACAAACTCAGATAGCCAAGCCAACTGTCTAACTGCACGCCGTCGCGATCCAGCACTCGCGACAAAGCACGCCAACGACCGACCGTGACGTCACGCAACAGGCTCCACCCGGCGGCCACTCCCGCGGCAATCGCCAAGCAATAAAACAAACCGCTGGTGTTCTTCCAGGTCTCACGATTCAGCAACCAATCGGGTTGCCACTGGGCGATCAACAGCACGATGCAGACCGCTTGCCAACTGGGCCAACGGAATCCAGCCGGCACGCCGAGAACGGACCGCGGCCGCTAACAAGAACAAGCCGCCGCCCACCGCGATCGCAATGGCCCACCAAGGTTGTGGTTTAAAACAGAAAGGAGTCGTCAGCAAAGCCAGCACCCCCAGCCCGCTCGCATCCCGCCACCAAGCCGGCAACAGCCGACGATGCCGCGAAACCAGCAGGCGTCCTCGTGGCATGCTGGTTGAGGCGGGCAACTGCTGGCCCAATTGCCAATTCGCCGCCAATTCTCCCAGCCCGGCCACCGCCAAGGCGGCGGTCGTCAAGGCGATCGCCAGCTGGGGAATCCAAATCATGAATTCCACTTGCCACCAGACATCAAAGGAAAAGAGCGCGGTGGCGGCGGCTGTTAAGACACCCGCAACAGCCAGTGGTCGACCAAGTTTCACCCTTTCGCTGACGCTGGCCGCGGCACAAGCCAGCGTCGCCAAAGCCAGCACGATCAAACTGCGGGGCACGCCATCGAGCCAAGCAGCCGGCCCCAAGCCAACCGCTACGCCGACCAGCCCGCCCAACGTTAAACTGATGCCCGCCGCATAGCTCAACCAACGTGCCGCTTCGCCAGCCCAACCGCCAGCCCATCCGCCAACCCATCCGCCAACCCAACCTGCAGCCGGGACAAGTTTTGCTTTGCGTCGCAGCACCGCGGCGACCAAGAGCGTCACACCGCCCACCGCCAACATCGAAATCATTGCGTTGCCGCTGACGTAGCGCCGCCACATCGCCAAATCGGCGTCCCATAATTGCTGGCCATACCACACGGATGTTGCCAGTGGTGCCCAGAAAGTCGCGGCTAGCGGTGGCAGCGTCAGCAGCCTGGGTTGCCGCAACGCAAAGGCTAATAACAAGCCGGTCGCGGCGACTCCCAAAGTCCATAAACTGACCCACTGAAAACGATCGAGCGAAGGTGGCAAGATCGCCACGATGGCCAGCAGACTCATTAAACCGAGCGCTTGATAGCCAACCCGGTAAGTAGCCGCAGTGACACGCTGAGCGACTTCCCAACATGTCGCTGCCAAAGCAGCCAAGGCGGGAATCAGCGCCAAGGCCAACGGCAACAAAGTCGCCAAATCTCGCTCGCCGCGAATCACAAACATGGCTAACAACACGCCCAAGGCGTACAACACTAAGCCATGCAACATCGTCAAGTGATTCCGCTTGGCTGGCAACAGCAGCTTGCGTGAGGGATGCAAACGCAACCGCTGGGAGTCGACCATCAGCCCCAGTGAAACCGCCACGGAGGCGAGCAGCATTATCCATGGCACCGCGGGATGCGCGAGCCGAGCTGTGGCCGAAGCGAACGGAAGCAACAACGTCGGTAAGCCCAGCATGATCGTCCACAACCAGCGACGTGGTTTACCCACCAAGGCGGCACCCGCGGCGTACAACATGCCCAAGCAAGCTGTTCCGCCGACTCCCACCGCGGCCAGCGTCAGCGGCTGGGCGAGCGAGATCGCCCGCTCGCCACCGCCGGCGATGCTGATCCCGGCCATCATGCTCAGCGGCACCAACATCGTGGCGATGATCAATACCGCGCGGCTGGTGTGTCGCAATCGCCAACGCTTTAAAGTGTAGAGCCCCGCACCCTCGATCGCCGCCACCGCGCCGAGGAAAACCGCAGCCGGTATTAAGCGGTTGGCTTCGGTCAAGGTGCTCCACAAGCTGATCACCAGCCCGATCGAACAAACCACAATCAAGATTCCAGCCGCCAATTCACCCCAGCGAATGTTGTGGGCTGCTAAGAATGACTGCAGCACTTCCGAAAGTGCCCGTCGGGGCTCGAGCGGCGGGCGTTGAACCTGCTCCGCAGCAACCGTCGTGGGTGGCGCCGCCGGTGCCATGCGCATCGCCGCCATCACGGGCTGCGGCTGAGCGACGGGAGTCTGTGCCCGCGATGGAGTTTGACTCCCCGGGGCAGGGGTGACGGGCGGTGATG
>CAZHTX010000391.1:0-5655 GCA_964535475.1 uncultured Pirellulaceae bacterium | reverse complement strand
CGATGATCCTCTCGGGCCGCGAGATGCTCGACTACCTCGGCTGGTCCGACGCCGCGGACCTCGTCCGCGACGCCGTCGAGCAGCAGATCAGCGAGGGTCGCGTCACCTACGACATCAGCAGCGAGCTAGGCCCGGAGGCAGTTAGCCGAAGAGGTATTAATTCGCTGCGTGAGAACCTACCACTGGGTGAAACCAACCCAGTGACACTGTTGATGGTGCGTCCGGAACGTGTTGAGCGGCAGCAATTAGAAACAGACGTTCGCAAGTTGTCCGAACAACTGTATGCCATCGAAGGGGTTACCGCCGTTCGCTATTTTTATGATCCACTGGGCGATTATCCTCCCGGCGTTCGCATGGGCTTATTTGACCGCAATGCCTGGCGGCGACGCGCGCTGCAGTCGCACCGCATCAATGAACAATATTTCTGGAGCGACGTCGATGAATTGGAAAATCGTTTGGTCCGCTTTGATTTGGTGACCTCGGGCGATCCCTTCGATCCTCTCAGCGCCGAGGAACTGCGGAATGTGCAAAACAAGCTGGACGCAATCATCACCGACCCCGATTCCAGCTGGTTTGCCTCGACCGTCGCCTACGCGGGAACCATCCCATCGATCGCAGACTTGCGGCAAGTCACCAAGCGTGATACTCAACAGATAAAGATCTGGGTCGTGCTCTCGGTCTTCGCGGTCCTCATGCTAGTGCTTTGGCGTTTCGACCTCAGCCTCTACATGATCACCACGGTATTGATCAGTTACTATGCAACGTTGGGAGCAACGGTGCTGTTTTTCCGTTTTGCTTACGGTGATACGTATGTGGGCTTGGACTGGAAAGTACCAATCTTTCTGTTCGTGATCTTGGTCGCGGTGGGGCAAGATTATAACGTCTACTTGGTCACTCGAATTTTAGAAGAACAACGTTTGAGCCATCCGCTGGCTGCGGTGCGTCGAGCGGTTGCCCGCACCGGCGGCATTATCACCAGCTGCGGGATCGTGATGGCGGGTACTTTTTTTAGCATGACAGCCTCGGCCTGGTTTCCTGGCCTGCTAACCTCCGTCGGGCTGGGCAGCGGGGAGGCCACCGGGACCCTGCGGGGCATCACGGAACTCGGTTTCGCACTCGGCTTGGGCGTGCTGCTGGACACTTTCTACGTGAGAACGGTGCTGGTACCCGCTTTCTGCGTGCTACGCAGCGGCGGAAACAACACGGTCATCGAAACGACACCAGGGGAAGCAGAGAAATGATTACAGAAACGACAACGCCCCAAAGTGTGCTGGCTCTCTGTCGCGAACTTGATATCAAATCAGTCGCCCTGCGGTTTACCAGTTTTATCGGTCAGTGGCAGCATTATGTGATGCCAGTCAGCCAGTTAGGCGAACAGATTTTTGATGATGGTGTCGGCATCACAGCTCGCGAATTATCGGGCTGGAATCATGGCTCGCCGATTGACTTGTTGCTCGTGCCGGAACCCGCTTCGGCGTTCGTCGATCCCTTTGCCGGAATCCCCACTCTGAATTTGATTTGTGGTATCCAGGATCCAGTCACGCGAGACGATTTTTCACTCGATCCGCGCAGCATCGCTCATCAAGCCACCAGTTACTTGACCAGCACCGGCATGCTTGATCAAACACTGGTCGCTTTCGAATCTGAATACTATCTATTTGACAGTGTCCGCTATCGGACCACGCCTCGCGAAGCATTTGTCTCACTTAACGGCGGCCAAAATGATCGACGGTTTGGCCTTGGGCAACCAGCCAGTCTGCCCAGTCAAGAGAATTTGCGAGATACGTACTCTCGCTGGTCAGCTCCACCCGACAGCGAAGCAGGTTTTCGTGATCAAGTGGTGAGGACACTGCAGAGCTGCGGCGTGCCGGTTGTTGCGCATCAAGTTTGGGATGCTCAAAGCGGGCAACAGTCGTTGTTGATTGGGGCCAACGATTTAGTAAAGTCGGCCGATGCGGTAATGATTACCAAGTATGTCGTTAAAGGAGTTGCCAAACGTCTGGGCCGAACCGCCACGTTTATGCCGAAACCGGTCGGTGACCATCTCGGCTCCGGTCTCCATACCCAACTGGCTTTTCAACGCGGTGGTGATTCGCTGTTTGCCGGCACCGGGTACGGCGGGCTCAGCGATCAGGGACTGCACGCGATCGGTGGTTTGTTGAAACATGCAGGCTCTCTGACCGCCCTGGCTTGCCCCACAACCAACAGCTACCGACGACTGGCCACGCCGCAACTCGCCCCCAATCGTTTGGCGTTCAGCCACAACAATCGAACTTCCGCGGTCCGCGTGCCGACGACTTCTTCGAGCCCCAAGCATCGGCGAATTGAGTTCCGTCCCACCGACGCCAGCTCCAATCCTTATCTGGCTTTCAGCGCCATCGCCATGGCGGCGCTTGATGGTATTCAACAAAAACTTTCGCCTGGCTCCCCTGCCGAGGACTCGCGTGCCCAGCCGGGCACAGAGCTCGACGAGGTAAATCGACTCCCCGAAACCTTGGCCGATGCGCTCGCGGCAATCGAGATCGATCATGATTACTTGACGCGCGGTGATGTCTTCACGCCCGAGGCTGTGGAGGCTTGGATCGATCACAAACGACGCACTGAAATCGCCGTCGTAGCCGCCAGTCCCCACCCTACCGAGTTTGACCTTTATTACGATACCTAAACGCAGGGGCTCATACGCAGGGGCTTGAGTGCAACAGTTTGTGGTGCTCAGCAATTCAAGAAAGCGGTTGGACTCCCGCTGCAATTTGCTAGGCAAGGCAAGTTCAGAGTTGTTAAACTGGGGGTTCATTTTATGCTTCCCACCCTCGCCACAGGAGCTCCTTCCCATGCAGCCTCAATCGGAATTTGATCGTCGACGTTTCCTCGGCACGGTCGCGGCATCGGGAGTGGTTGCGGCCACCGCCCCGCGGCTGTTAACCGCAGCGCCCGCGGAAACTCCCCGGACCACGGAATCGCTGGTCGCTGAATTGCATAAAAATTTGACCGAACAGCAACGCCAGGCAATCTGTTTTGATTGGAATCATCAAGATCCCCAGCGTGGCCTGCTGCGAACCTTTGTGGCCAACAACTGGAACATCGTGCCTCAAGAGATCAACTCTGATTTCTACAGCGATGACCAACGCGATTTAATTCGCGTCATCTTTGAATCGATGATCAGCCCCGATTGGCACGCTCGCTACTATCAACAGCTCGAGGATGACGCCGGGGGATTTGGCAACGAGCAATCGATCGCCATCTTTGGTAACCCCGGAGACGGCAAGTACCAGATGGTGATGACTGGTCGGCACATGACGCTCCGCTGCGATGGCAATTCGACCGACCACATGGCCTTTGGCGGTCCGATTTTTTACGGGCACGCGCCGGATTTTAACGAAGGGGCCAACCACACGGGTAATGTGTTTTGGGAACAAGCGATCGCCGCCAATAACTTGTATAAGATGTTAGACGGTCGCCAACGTTCGCTGGCCTTGTTAGACAAGACGCCACGCGAACAAGACGTTGCCTTCCGCGGTGTCAAACAAGAGCTTCCCGGCATCCCCGTTACTGAACTTGCCAGCGATCAACGTGAGCATGTGCAAAAGGTGCTCGACAAATTAATTGAGCCTTATCGTCAGAGCGATCAAGAAGAAGTCATCCAGTGCCTCAAGACGCAAGGCGGTCTCGATGCTTGCCGGTTGGCGTTCTACAAAGACCAAGACATCGGTGATGATGGAGTTTGGGATAATTGGCGTCTGGAAGGCCCATCCTTTGTATGGCATTTCCGCGGTGCGCCCCACGTCCATGTGTGGGTGAACGTGGCCGACTCGGCAGACGTCGCGCTCAACGCCTAGGCTGCCAGCAATCGTTGCCCAGTCTAACCATCCGCGCACTGCCGGGCAGCCAACTCCCGTGGTGCTCTCAAGGAATAAGCGACAGCACTCCAGTTCATGAATCAAGAGCCATCGAGCCGCTGCTATCGCTGTTTTCGTCCCCTTTCGCTCTGCTTCTGTGACTTTATCCCGCGGGTCCAGAATCAGACTTCGGTGATCATTCTCCAACATCGACGCGAACGTTTTCATCCCTTCAACTCGGCGAGAATCGTTGCCCAGTCGCTGACGCGATGCCAACTGCTGGTCGACCGCAATGCCGACTTGGCAAAGCGATTTGCCGCGCTGCCGCTGGCTGATAACGTGGGGTTGTTATATCCGGGAGACAACGCGCGGTTGTTGTCGGAGGCAACCACGGCGGAGCCTCCCGACGAATTAATCATCTTGGATGGAACCTGGCCCAACGCCAAGACACTGTTTGGCCAAATTCCCCGCTTGCAATCTCTTCCCCGTTATCGTTTGGCCCCCACGGCGCCGAGCAATTTTCGCATTCGACGCGAACCCAACGCTGAGGCGCTGTCAACACTCGAAGCGACCGTTGCCGCTCTTCGCGCCTTGGAACCACATACCAAAGGTTTCGATCGCCTGCTGGCTGCTTTCGATAAGATGGTGGATGATCAATTACAGCATAAGGCGTCGAATTGGAGACGCAACATGCGTCGCAAACGGGGCGCCACCAACATTCCCCGTGCTCTCACCGGGGACCTCGGCAACGTCGTGGTCGCTTATGGGGAACTACCACCGGGGCGCTCATCACAACCCGAGCACACCGCGCCGTCCGCCGCTCCCTTCGTCTATTTCACCGCCCAGAGAATTGCCTCGGGAGAGTATTTTCAATCTGCCATTGAGTCCCCATCGTTTGCCGATGCCGTTTTTCTCGAGCACTTGAAACTTCCCGCTGAGATCGCCGAGCAAGCTGTTTCACTGAGTGAGTTTCAGCGTCAACTGCGCGGCTTTCTACGGCCTGCCGATCAGCTCGTCGTTTATCATCCCAACACAGCTCGGTCGCTGCGACGCTTGATGATCGGCCCCGCAACTGGCCTCGCTTCGCCGATCGTTTTAAAATCGGTCCAGATACACGATCAACAGCCGCAACAAACTCTCAGTGATTTTTTAGTCGATCAAGGCTTTAGCCCGGCCGATTTCAACCGCGGCACATCGCGTTCAACTGAGCGACTTGCCTTGGCGATCGCTTTGGTACGCTATTTAAATCATTATTCCTCCAGCAAGGCTTGTCATGTCGATTCGCATTGATAGATCACTGGTGATGGCAACACGAGCCTGTCTGGTTCTTTGTTGGTTGCTTGGCTGCTTGATGATTTCCCCGCAACCGGCTCAGGCACAACCGAAAACGCCGCTGGTACCTGACGAGGTTTCGCCACGTATCGAAATTTTGCAACCTGGTGTTGAGTTACAGTTGCTGGCGGAGCATCCCGCTTTGGCGACTCCCACCGGTATTGATGTCGATGCTCAGGGGCAGATTTGGTTGGTCGCTTGCCATACGCACTTTCGCCCCGAAGATTATGCCGGACCACAAGCTGACGAAGTTTTGATTTTTGACGCCGACGGGACCAACCGTCGCGTCTTCTATAACAAGACGGTTGCCACCATGCAGCTTCGTTTGGGCCCGGACGGCTGGGTCTATTTGGCACAGCGTGATCGCATCCTCCGCGTGAAAGACAGCGACGGGGATGGGGTGGGTGATGTTGAAGAAAATATTGCCGTGCTCGATACCGTCACCGATTATCCGCATAACGGGTTGAGCGGAATGGCATGGCATCCG
>CAZHTX010000390.1:0-5658 GCA_964535475.1 uncultured Pirellulaceae bacterium | reverse complement strand
ATGTTTGTAGAGCGAGCCGATCGCGGTGGCGGTCAGCAGAAAGCGGCGGATACCTTCCTGAGATGCTTCCTCGAAGAACTTTTCGTAGTAAGCCAACACGGCTGGAATCACCCCGGCGGCCCCGTTGGTGGGCGCCGTAACGACGCGATGGCCGGCGGCATTTTCTTCGTTGACCGCTAAAGCAAACAGACTTAGCCAATCAATTCCCTCCAGCCCATCGAGACGTGCTTCATCGTCGAGTCGTTGACGAATCGCGGCCGCTCGGCGTTGCACCCGCAAGCCGCCGGGTAATTCGCCCGAGGCTTGGCAGCCCCGTTCGATCGAAGCTCGCATCGCTTGCCAGATCGCATCGATCCCGCGGTTTGTCTCGGGCTCGTCCCGCCAAGACAATTCATTGGCGGCCGCCACTTGGTAGATCCTCAGTCCCTCACAGCCGCAGATGGTCAGAAGTTCGCTGGCGGACTTGAAAGGAAAACGGAGCGGTCGCAATGGTGGCTGGTCGCCGGTCTGCCCACTGGCCGCCTCCGCCTCGCTGACCACAAATCCACCGCCCACTGAGTAATAGGTTTCTTCGCAGATTGGCTCACCGCTGCGATCGAAAGCCCTGAGACGGAGCGCGTTGGGGTGCCTTGGCAACGCTTCGTCACAGTGCCAAAGTAAATGCTCTTGATCGACGAAGGGAATCGCATGCTCACCGGCCAGCGATATTTGTCTCGACGTGAAAACTTCTCCGGGAAGGGTGCTGACAATTTCACTTGGCACGCTTTCCGGAACATAGCCGGACAAGCCCAGCACGACGGCGCGATCGGTAGCGTGGCCGCGGCCCGTCAAAGCCAGCGAGCCGTAGAGATCGACCTGAACCCGGCTGATACTCGACAGATCGATCGATTGCGAATGGAGCAACCGCAAGAATTGACCAGCGGCTCGCATCGGCCCCACCGTATGGCTGCTCGATGGCCCAATCCCAAGTTTAAACAAATCAAAAACGCTGAACATCGAAAGTCACCGGGGCTTGTGCGAATAGAGAGTTAGAAATGCATGGGGGGTCAGCTAAATCGTGTCCAGCCAGGTAAAATAAAGCGACTGTTGGTATTAGTCAGGTAAAAAACGTGCTTAAAGTCGGTAATCGGGCAATTTCGCATCTATCGACAAGTACGGACTTAGGTTAGTCTTTTTCACTTCTGATGAATTGACAAATCTTCGCCGGGAACCGAATGCCCACTTCTTTATTGCATGATCAGCCCGCTCAGGCTGAGCAGACCAGTGCTGCTGAAACCAACAGTCCAGTGATTCCTGCCCCCACCGCACTCACTTTTAATGATTTTGACCTCCACCCGGCAGTGGAAGCCGCGGTAGTCGCCGCCGGATATGTCCAGCCGAGCGATGTGCAAGCTCAAGTCATTCCCGAGATGTTGGCTGGCCGCGACATTTTGGCCCAATCGCAAACCGGTTCGGGAAAAACAGCCGCTTTTGCCCTGCCAGCCCTGTCCCGCATGGACAGCAATTTGCGCGCACCGCAAGTGCTGGTGCTGGCACCCACGCGTGAACTGGCCATCCAAGTCGCCGCCTCCTTTGAGACCTATGGTAAGGAGCTCAAGTCGCTGCGAGTAGCTACCATCTATGGTGGCCAAGGTTACGATACGCAACTCAGTCAGTTAAAGCGTGGCAGCCAGATCGTCGTCGGCACGCCGGGACGGTTGATTGACCACCTCAAGCGTGGCACGCTGAAACTCGACAAGTTGACCTGCTTGGTGCTCGACGAAGCTGACGAGATGCTCAATATGGGCTTTTCCGAAGACGTCCGCTACGTGCTGGACCAATGCCCGACTGAGCGTCAAGTGGCACTGTTTTCAGCCACCATGCCGGCACCGATTCGCAAAATCGCTCAACAATATTTAAATGACCCGGCGCGGGTTTCGATCACCGCCGGCGGCACCTCGGCCGCCTCCATTCGCCAGCGGGCCGTATTCGTCGCTGCGCGCGAGAAGATTGAGGTGTTGTCGCGGTTTCTCGAGTTCGAAACTACCGATGGCGTAATCGTCTTTACGAAAACTAAAGATGCCACGGTGAGTGTGGCCGAACAACTCAATCGCTTGGGACTCTCCGCCGTCGCCCTCAACGGTGATATGCCGCAAAAGAATCGCGAACGGACCATCGAGCGATTCAAAGCAGGCGATCTCGACGTGTTGGTCGCTACCGACGTGGCCGCTCGCGGACTCGACGTCTCACGCGTAAGCCACGTGTTTAACTTTGACTTGCCCCACGACCCGCAATCGTACGTGCACCGCATCGGCCGCACCGGACGTGCCGGCCGCAGCGGGGAAGCAATCATCTTTGTCGGTCACTCGCAGCGAAGCAAACTGAGCTTGCTGGAAAAGACCACTGGCAAATCGATCGAAGTGGTTCGCTGCCCCTCGGCAGATCAAATCAACCAAGCCAGGATCGAGCGATTCAAGCTGAGCATCACCAAGATGGCTGCCAGCGAAGACCTGACCCTGTTTACACAGCTGGTGCAGGATTACGCGGAAGAATCTGGCATGCCACTGGAACGAGTCGCCGCAGCACTCGCCCAAATCGGCCAGCGTGGACAACCCTTCTTGGCTCGGGAAACCAGCTCCAAACCGCCTCGACGCGAGTACGAAGGGAATAACCCGCACGATAGCTACGGCTCAAAACCTCGCGGCAAATTCGCTGAAAAACGCCCCGCGGGACCTCCCCGCGATGGCATGCAACGCTATCGCATCGAAGTCGGCTACCGCGATGGAGTCAAGCCAGGCAATATTGTCGGAGCCATCGCTAACGAAGCGGGAATCGACGGCAAAGCCATCGGCCCCATCTCGATTCACAGCGCGTTCAGCACGATTGACCTGCCCGCCGGGATGCCAGCAGCTATTTTCAACACGCTGCGAAACACTCGCGTGGCAGGCAAGCAACTGCGACTGAGCCAAGGCGAACAAGGCGAGCAGGGAGCTCCCGGCGGCAAAGGCAAACGTATCAAACAATCGCAGGTCAAACGCAACGCGTCCTCGTCGCCCCACGCGGCCAAGGCCAAGAAGCGAAAGTACAAAGTCAAGCCCAGCTAGAGTGGTTGGGAGGTGCATCGCCAGCACGAGCGATGCATCTTGACTGGGTACATCTCGGCTGGGACTGGGTACGTCGATTGCAGGTGAGAACGAGAACGTTGAGTCCGACGGTGAAGAATCGCGCTGGTGGTTACAACCAGCGTTTTACCGTCAAACTCGACCCCCAATCTCACTCTGTCTGTACCCAAGGAGTTATTTGATGCGTAACAAATTCGTGCTGATTCTCGCCACCGGCTTGGTTATCGCTTGCAGCGGCACCAGTGCCGAGGCCTTCTTCGGTCGCTGTTTTCATCGCGGTCGCAGCGGTTGCAACCCCTGCCACCAACGCTCGATGCGAACCGTTTGCCAACCGCGGGCCTCAATGTGCCAACCACAGATGGCTCAGCATCACGTCTATTCTGGCAACCAAGCTTATGGCAACCAAGCTCACGGCAACCAAGCTTATGGCAACGTAATGTACAGTCAGCCAGTTTCGCAGCCAGTCGTCGGCTCTGGATGCGTAAATTGCGGGACCAGCGGCAGCATGCAAAGTAGCTACCGGGCGCCAGTTGGCGGGCAAATGGGCGGCCAGACCTACCGTCGCTATCCGGCCGCCAGCGGTGGTCAACGAAGCTACAGCCCGGTTGGCAACCTGCCAATTGGATTATAAAGAACGGGCTTCGTTAGCAATACGGTTCGTCGTTAGCGACCGTAAATGATTCCCCCAACAGCTCGACCGTATCCCCGAGCTGTAACTGCCGCCGGCGGCGTGTCTCAATTTCGCCATTCACTCGCACCTCGCCGGCTTGAATCAAAATCTTGGCTTGCCCTCCGGTGCCCACGACACCGCAGAATTTGAGGAAATCCGCAAGCCGGATCGTGGTCGACTGGTCTTCCATGGGCATTTCTCCGCCTGGTTTGTTAGAATGGAGCTCCCAGCCTTCAAGGATCCTCCCTCCCGATCCTTGCGTTGTCCCTCACAACGGAGTCCAAATCAATGCCCCCAGCAGCGAACTCGCGATTGAAATTCGGCAAGCTGGTCCGCCTCAGCGCGGGCTTCTGGTTGGCAATGCTGGTCGCTGCGGGACTTGGTGGCAACCGAGTCGCCCAGGCCGCCCCGCAGGCTGAGGAACCCTCTGCGGAGGCTGCTGAAGTCAGCACGCAGGCCGTTGCCGCTGAAGCAGAGCAGCAACCTGCTCCTGACCAGCAACTCGATCCCGACTCGCTACGTTTTTTTGAAAACAAGATCCGGCCGGTATTGATCGAAAAGTGCTACGGCTGCCATGCGAGTTCGGCGAACAACGTGCGCGGCGGGCTGCTGGTCGACAGTCGCCAAGCTTTATTGCGGGGCGGGGACAGTGGTCCGGCAGTGGTTCCTGGCCGACCGGCAGAAAGCCTGTTGCTCGACGCGCTGCGGCACGAGGGTTTCGAAATGCCACCCGAAGGACCGCTGGACGACGCGGTGATTGCCGACTTTGCCAGCTGGATTGAGCAGGGAGCCGCCGATCCGCGAGACGAGCCGACCGCTGCGGAGCCGAGCGGGCTGGACCCAGCGTTGACAGCCGAATTGGCCGCCGAGCACTGGGCCTTTCAACCGGTCGAGCGGCCCGCCGTGCCGGCGGTGCAGCGGCCAGACTGGGCGATCAATCCCATTGACCGGTTTGTCTTAGCCAATTTAGAAACTCGCGGCTGGGCCCCAGCACCGCCAGCCGATCCGCGGACGCTGGTTCGCCGCGTCACCTTTGATTTGACTGGTCTGCCACCGACTCCCGCTGAGATCGAGGCCTATGTACGCGACCAGCGACCGCAGCGGTACGCTTTGCTGGTCGATCGCCTGCTCGCCTCACCCGCGTATGGCGAACGCTGGGCGCGGCATTGGCTCGATTGCGTCCGCTATGCTGACAGCAACGGGGCTGACGAAAATCACGCCATGCCGAATGCCTGGCGATATCGCGACTGGGTGATTGCCGCCTTCAATCGTGACTTGCCTTACGACGCCTTTCTCACGCATCAATTGGCCGGTGATTTATTGCCCGTTCCGGAAGACGAAGTGGCCGCCGGTCAACTGCTAACGGCCACCGGAATGTTGGTGATTGGCCCCAAGATGTTGGCCGAGCAAGATAAAGCCAAAATGCGGATCGATATTGTCGACGAGCAGATCGACACCGTCACCCGCAGCGTGCTGGGGCTGACCGTGGCTTGTGCCCGTTGCCACGACCATAAATTTGACCCCCTGCCGACTGAGGACTACTACGCCTTGGCGGGAATCTTCTCCAGCACGCGGACGATGGCCGACGAAGCCTTTGTCTCGAATTGGCTGGAACGACCGCTGCCGTCGGCGGAGATTGATCAGCAAATCGAACAGCACGCGGCCAAGCTGTCGAAAGTCAAAGCCCAACAAACAAAATTGGTCGAACAAGCCAACCGGCGGGTCATGGAGAGCCAGCAGTTGACCGAACTGCCAGCCGACGTGGCCCAGCACTACGACGCGGAAACCAAGAGCCAACTGGAGGCTTTGGTGAAACAGATCGAAGCGTTGGAGCAAGCAAAGCCGCAACACGCAACGGCGATGGCGGTCGAGGAAGCCAAGCCGATC
>CAZHTX010000389.1:0-5662 GCA_964535475.1 uncultured Pirellulaceae bacterium | reverse complement strand
AGCGCCACAACGGCTAACGCAAACCGTGGCTAGCGCCACAACGGCTAACGCGAACCGTGGCTACCGCCAAAACGGCTAACGCAAACCGTGCGGTTGAGTCCCTAATCTTGCTTTTCGATAACGGCACGCTCCAGCAATTCCAGCTGACAATCCTCCAACAACACGCTGGCACCCTGATTCATAAACCTGACGTCGACCACCAGCCGGGTCTCTTGTTGACGTCGCACGATCCGCCCCTCGAAACCAGCGAATTGTCCTGTCTTTACTCGCACGCGGTCCCCGGCATCGAGCCGTGACTCGGGGGCCAACGGTTCGCCAATTGCGATTAAATCGCGAATCTGCCGAAGATCGGTCACCAGTTGCAGCGAGTCGTCAACCTCAATGCAACGCGAGACGGTACCGGTGCAGACCGCTTGGTATCGAGCGTCATTGTCACCGCACAAAAATACGTAATTCGGAAATAACGGCAGGTGTGATACTCGAACGCGTCCAGCGGGCGAACGTACTCGTCTGGCAATCATGGGTGCGTAAAAACCGACTTTTGCCTCGCGGAGTCGTCGCATCAATTGCTTTTCTTGACGTGAACGGGTGTAAATCGCCCACCACTGTGCAGCTTCCGCACTTTGCTCAAAGAGGTCCGGCGGATAGGTGTCATCCTCTGCTGGCAAAATCGGCATCGTTGAGCTAATTGGCTGGCGAAAAAAACTCGCGGTGTCAGACCACTGTAAACCACTCTCTTAGAATACGTCAAAATATCAGCGCGCACTCCGTCCTTTTGGGTGGCAAGCACCCGCGAATTTCTCGTAAATCGGTGAGCCAATTAACAGTTGCGGCTTTGTTGTCTACCGCAATCTACTTAAGTTGCCTAGCCGGTCGATTTTGGAACTTTGGGGGGAAGCTAGTAGGCACGCGACTCGCTCCCCAATCCGCTTCCCGGCTAGCTGAGCGGCCTTTCCGCCCACGCTCAATTCGCTACTCTGATCGCGGCTGCAGCACAGGGCTACTTTTCATCACTGGTTTTTAACACCAACGTCGGAAAAAGGGTGTAATGATGCTGATCGGGCTGCTCAGAGCAGCGAGTTCGGGCTGGCCCGAGCAGAGTTTGTTGTCCGTCGGCCGTCTCTTGACAACCGATGCAGGGTTAAATGTCGCCTTGATTAGCTAGTTGCTCGGCAGGGCTCGGGGGTTTCGGTTGCCGGCTGTACCAACATACCCGTTTACTTTAGCGGGCTGCGTCGGCACGCTGCCTGCATCGCTCGGGGTATTGGGCTGCTCGTTTTTGGCAGATTCTTTTTTCGGATCGTCTAAGTCGTGGCTGGAGAGCAGCAGTTCGGTTAGTAGAGGTCGTAATTCGGCCAAGAAACCGGCTAGAATTTCCAGCGTGTCGTAAACTGCCGCTTGGTCACCACGAGCGATCACATCGAGGCGACCGATGACACGATCTCGCTCCAGCTTGGGGTCGAACACCACAAGAGGGATGCGGAGGCTCATTTGGTCGGCTTTCTCTGGCAGTCGCACGTTGCTCCAGACACCATGGTACCCCTCGTGGATCCAGGAGAT
Source organism: uncultured Pirellulaceae bacterium (assembly GCA_964535475.1). GTDB lineage: Bacteria > Planctomycetota > Planctomycetia > Pirellulales > Pirellulaceae > Laterigemmans. Next base: position 4,102 of record CAZHTX010000389.1, on the reverse strand, counting down.
ATTGAGGTCCATTTTGACGCGGGACAACTGATATTTCTGAGCAAACTCAACGCAACTCTCCCAAACTTGCCGCCATTGTCGGTTCCCCTGCATTTGCACGTGCCGAGATTGTGTTTTTTGCTCGCACTTGTGGGCCGGGGTCACCATTCCCTCGGCAAAATTAGCTAATCGGCGGAGCAGGAGTGAAAGTTCGGCGTGTCCGAAGGAGCGGGTGATAACTAGGGTTCCGAGCACGATCAGTACTCCGAGCACGGCAATCCATTGCTGCTCAAAGACAACCGCCAGCACAGCTGCGATGGTGGTGGCTCCGCACAGTAAGGCGACGACCAGCAGCATGCCTTGGGGGCCAAAGCGGGCACTCAGCAGATGGTGCAAGTGAGCTCGGTCAGTGGCATAGATACTGCGTCCGGTCAGGCTGCGGCGGAGGATGGCGATCAGTGAATCAAAAAGCGGAATTGCCAGCACGGCAACGGGAGCTGCCGCCAGCACTGTGGATCCCTTGACGCTACTCCAGGTTGCCAGCACGCCGACGACCAGCCCGATCAACATGCTGCCGGCGTCGCCGAGAAAAATTGACGCCGGGGGGCGGTTGTAGGCTAAAAAGCCGACCAGTGCTCCGGCCAGTGACACAGCCACGATCGCTTCGGCGGCACCGCCCGAGTAGAGGCTGAGGATGGTCAAGCCGGCACAAATGATCGTGCCCGCAGTGGTCGCCATGCCGTCGGCACCATCAATTAGGTTCAAAGCGTTGACTGCGCCCAACAACCACAGCATGGTGATCGGATAAGCGAACATGCCGAGATCGAATTGCCAGCCAAAGAGGCTGACTTGTTCCACCAACGTGCCGCTGCCGACGACGCAGGAGAGGATTACGAATTGGGCGATTAATTTTTGTCGTCCCCGCAGCGTGAGCACATCGTCGAACAGGCCGACCAGCATCATGGCGGCGGCCGCACCGAGCAGCACCAACCAACGACCGGACAGCTCTCCCAAGCTCGGCACCGCTTGGCCGCCAAACCAGAGGAAGATGGTAAAGAACGCCAAGCAAGTAGCTGCGAAGACTCCCAAACCGCCGCACAACGCGGTCTCGTTGCCGTGCAGTTTTCGCTCCGGATCGGGTCGGTCGACAATTCCCACGCGGCGGCTGAGCCAACGCACGAGCGGAATGATCAACAGGGAACTGGCTACGGCAATGACAAAAGCGGCCGACGTGGCAAACGTTAAGGTCAGGTGCATTGCGTCAATCTAGGTGTTGGTCAAGTTGGCTTATTGGCTCCCGGATGTTCATGATCAGAGGCCCGTGGGGACCCTTCTGCAGGAATCTCCTGATCGGAATCCCCTGATCGGTGGGAGCTGCGACGCTTCCAACGTTACTCACAGTTCACGCTGTCACCAAGCATAGGTTAAATCTGCAATCCAAGTTTAATCACTGAGCCGGCAAGTTATCCCGACTCGCGCAATTGAGCGGGATAAGCCAGACATGCCGGTAAACTTTACGAGGCTTGCCTAACCCATCGCGGCCCCTCGCTTCCACAGCCACATAAGTAGGGCTTTCATCCTTGCATTCGTCATTTTCCCTCAATCCAGTCGCTTCATTGGGCGATGATTAACTGTGTCAGTTGTTACCAAAATTACAACTAGCGAAATCGTCAATTCGAAATTTTAACGACTGCCGTTGCAGCCAAGGGGGGCCAGATGGCGGATCGTCCAAACCCACAACAGCCACTAAACGCACGTCGTCGCATTTTGCGTCGTTGGATGACCGCCGCGGTCATCGCATGTGTCACAGTAGGCTCGGGAAGCGGATGTTCGATGTTGGGTGGCCTGAGCCAGTCGGATGCTATCGACGAGTTCATGGTGGGCTACCGCAATTCAGCATGGAGTGCCAGAAGCTGGCACCAGAACAAAGATCAATTCTGCAATCAAGCGCACAACCGCGACTTTGCAGCTGGCTACCGACAAGGCTACGAAGATGTAGCCGCCGGCGGTAACGGCTGCACGCCGGCGATGCCTCCCCGATCTTACTGGGGCTGGCGATATCAATCGCCAGAAGGGCAAGCGAAGGTGAGTGCTTGGTTCGCAGGATATCCACACGGTGCTAAGGCAGCGGAGATGGAAGGCTTGGGTTCGTGGAGTGAAATCCGCACCATGTTGCCTGCCCATGAAACGATGCCTCCAGCCGTGATCGGTCCCGAGGGCTTGCCCCACGGAACCGCGCCGACTCCTCTCGAAGGCTTAGGTCCTGTGGGTAACGGTCCTGTGGACCCCGCAGCGGACTTCGGCTCGATCGACTTTAGTTCAATCAAGCGAGTGTCGGCAGCGAATGTTCCCACAGCCGCCAGCGGCCGCTGAGCTCAACATGCTCAGCGTCCTTGGAGGCGTTCCTAAGTGGAACACCGACGACAGCTTTTTTGATCAGCGTGCGGGACTGCTCGGTGCGGATCGTCCGTCCCTAGTCCAGCACGACATATCGCACATGTTCCGCTTCGAACGAGAGTCCAAAGATGAGCGTTAGCCTTTTGCCGCACCGCTTTGCATCGGTGGTCGCACGCGTCCGCGGCGGTTCTTTGCTGGCATGTTTGATGGTTACGACCGCGGGCGGTTGCACGGCCATCACCACACCGATCGAAGGTGTGCCTGCCAAACGAGTGCCACCGCAACTGTTCGCGCAGCCGAAAAACAACCTAGTTCCCATCGATATCTCCCTGCTGTCGCTCGAAGAACCCCGCGCCTATCAATTGGCCGGTGGCGACGTGTTGGGGATTTACATCGAAGGGGTACTGCCCTTCAATCCACCGAATCAGCCGCCCGAACCGCCGCCGGTGAACTTTCCGGAGGCCGACAGCACCTTGCCGCCTTCGATCGGTTACCCAGCGACGATTCAGGCCGACGGCACGCTCGATCTGCCGCTACTCGAACCCTTATACGTCGAGGGGCTAACGGTTGAGCAAGTCCGCGAGAAAATTCGCCAAGCTTATATCGATGGTCAGATTCTGCAGCCCGAAAAGGCGCGGCCCATCGTGACCATGATTCGCGAACGGACTTATAACATTATTGTTGTTCGTGAAGATGGTGGAAATCTAAGCGTTCAAAACCTAGGCGCCGGCTTTATCCGCGGTGGTTCCGATCGTAGTGCTTCCGGTTCAGTGGTTAAACTGCCCGCTTACAAAAATGACGTTCTCAACGCATTGGTTGAAACTGGTGGCCTGCCAGGTTTGAATGCCAAGAACGAAGTCAAAGTCTTGCGAGCCAGCCGCGCTAAGAAGACGGGCCGCGAAGAATTCCTCCGCGAGTTCCGTTTGCAACAAGAATTGGCTGCCAAGGATCCCTGCATCTGTGCACCAGAACTGCCGGATGATCCTTCGATCTTACGAATTCCCTTGCGGCTACCGCCCGGGGAGACGCCCGCGATCACCGAGGATGATATTCGCCTCGAGGAAGGAGATATCGTCTACATCGAATCGCGAGAGACGGAAGTCTTCTACACTGGTGGCTTACTGCCCGGTGGAGAATTCCCCTTGCCACGTGACTACGATCTCGACGTGCTCGGTGCCATGGCACTGGCTGGCACCGGCGTTGCCGGTCAGCAGCAAGGTCGGGGTGGAGGAGGCGGCATGGGCGGTCTCGGTGGTGCCCTGACTCCGGTGCCGCCAGGTAAGCTGTACATCTTGCGTAAGACACCGTGCGATGGGCAAATCGCCATCGAAGTCGATTTGGCGAAAGCAATCAACGACCCCCGGCAGCGTCCGCTGGTCGCTCCCGGTGACATCTTGATCTTACAGTTTAAGTGTGAGGAAGAGCTGATCAACTTTGGTGTCGGAACCTTCTTCACCTTCGGTATCCGCGAATTGCTGCGAGGCAACTAGCAGGCTCGCTCTCCTGACGCTAAGCAAAACTCCGGCGACTTCCCAGTCGTCGGAGTTTTTTTGTAAAACCGCTGCAATGTAAAACCGCTGTCCTTAGCCGTTTGATTGTAGAACCGCTGTCCTTAGCCGTTTGATTGTAGAACCGCTGTCCACAGCTGTTTGATTGTAGAACCGCTGTCCACAGCTGTTTGATTGTAGAACCGCTGTCCTCAGCTGTTTGATTGTAGAACCGCTGT
>CAZHTX010000388.1:0-5680 GCA_964535475.1 uncultured Pirellulaceae bacterium | reverse complement strand
TAGGAAGTTGTTGGAGCCGTTGCCTAAGGTTTGCACACAGTTCCGAATGTCACGCAATTGGCGAGTTACACGCCAAAGAGCTATTGCAGTCGATTGTTTTTTTTAGTTGTCAATTATTCGTGTGGCTGGAAAAGTAAGGCAAGATGAGTAAGTCGAAGCGGAAAAGACGTGGTCCATCCAGCACGAGATCACCGTTAGTCGGCGGCAAACCACCTGCGACGGCAGATGGTGGAGGTTCTCGGCCGCCACAGTCTCCCGAGCTCACCGGCCCGGCGGAGCGTCCAACCAAATCGCAATGGCTTGGCAAAATTTTACCCGCCGCCATTTTGTTCTCGCTGACCGTCCTGTACGCCTATTGGCCCACGCTAAAGTGGATCGAAGAGGCTTGGCGATACGAGCCTGATTACTCGCACGGCTACTTGGTAATCCCTCTAGCTGGCTTACTGCTTTGGAACCGCCGCGATTCAATGCCCCCGTTTCGCTCTCGGGCCAGTGTGCTTGGCCTCAGCTTGATCTTCGCAGCGATCGCGATGCGTTGGCTCAGCAGACTGATATACGCCGATTTCTTGGACGGTTGGTCGTTGCTTTTTTTGGTCGGCGGGGTGGTTTGGTTTTTATTTGGGCTTCGCGTCTTCTGGTGGAGTTTACCGGCGGTTGGATTCTTATTTTTCATGATCCCCTTGCCTTTCCAAGCGGAAAGCATGCTGAGCTGGAAACTTCAGGGCATCGCTACCGAACTCAGCACAACCATGTTGCGCATCGTCGGCCAGCCTGCCGTTTCTGAAGCGCATGTGGTTTGGGTTAACGATCAGCAATTGATGATTGAGGAAGCCTGTTCTGGATTGAGGATCTTCATCGGTGTCGCGGCGCTCGCGTTCTTTTGGGCCGCGATGGTCACGCGCAGTTGGATCGACCGGATCATTCTATTGGTCGCGACCGTTCCGTTAGCTGTTTTCGTCAATGCGGCGCGCATTACCTTTATCGGTATTGCTTATCAGTTTACTGATGACGCAGCGGCAAGACACACCGTTCACGATTTTTCAGGGTACATCATGATTCCTGTTGCATTCTCATTGTTATGGATGCTTAAGACGCTTTGGGAACATCTTTACCGGCCAGTGGAAAAGCTGACTGCTAAGGATTTTTTGCGACCACTCTCCCCGGCGGCTGGGTCTGCCTAGGGCAATACCCTTATAGCTGTCGACAAGTTATTCGCATCCTTAAATTAGCTCACTTTGATTCGTAAGCATGAAAAAAAACAATCAAGATTCCAAGCAGCATTTGCGTCCCCGATCATCGCAGCCCAATGGAGCACATTCGTCATCGCCCGTGTCCGCCGCGAGCCAATTTGACCCTTGGGTTTTGTGGGTCACGTTTCGGCGCTGTTGGGGCTGGGCTTTGCCGGTCGGGGCTGTAATGGCGGGATTGGCCTGTTTTGTTGTCTTACGAAATTTCGTTCCCACCTACAAAGCGACCAGCCTTCTGGAGGCGAATCAGGACTTCGTCGTCTTCCAGGGAGTGATGCCGATGGTGAAGGATCTTGCCCGCACCGAAACATCGCTTTTCTATAATGCGATCGTGCTTGATCCGGTCTTGGCTGACCCCGAGTTGCGACGCGCCCCCAGCCTCTCAAATCCGGATCGGGCGGAGCAAAACTTGCGACGCAATCTCTCGATCAACAGTGGCGGTACGTCTTCGCGGTTGGTGGTCAGTTATGAGGATTCAGACCGCGAAGCAGCCGCCATGGTCTGCAACGCCGTGGTCGAGTCCTATCTGCGGCAACGCGACGCGTTTGATAGCACGCGCGTGAATAATCTTGAGCGTTGGCTGGAGCCAGAGATTCAGCGTTGGGAGCAGGAGGTCGGCGATCGACGACGCAATGTTCAAAATCTTAGCAAGCAATCGCTCGGTTATGCTCCCGGCCAAGCGGCCGCCATCCATGAGAACGATAGCGCCCTGGCGTTCGTTTCCAGACTGCGGTCGCAAATTACCGACTTGACGGTCGAAATCTCCGTACGCGATGCCCAAATAGCAATGCAGGGCGATACCGACCCGAATGATGCGTCTCTCCCAAACCCGAAGCTTCCCTCACGGGTCAGCGATAGGCCAGTAACCGGCGCTGCGCCATCATCCACCGAGTTGCAGCTCAGTGACCCGAGAGCGAGCGAAATCGACAGGATGGTGGCTTTGGACCCTCAGGTCCGGGAAGCCAGCGCGATGGTGGATCGTTACAGAGCAATCACGCTAAACATGGAAGACAACGACTTGGTACGCATTCGCCGCGAGTACTACAACGAACAACTTGCCAAAGTTGCTCAATGGGAACGAAGATTGGCCGAAGCCAAGCTGGCAGCCCGGCAACCGGCGATCGAGAAATTCAATCAACTGGCTGAGGAGGAGTCAGAGCGGGCCGAAAGCAATCAGAAGCTGAGCAGAGACCAGATGGTCACAAAATTAAGCGTTCTGCAGGACCAGTATGAGCAAGAATTGACCCGCTTGGAGCAGTTCGGTGGCACTACCGCTGAGTTGCAATTTGCCCAAGAGGAATTGGCGGTTGCGAATGATGTGCTGAAACAGCTGCGAGATCGCGTCGCTGCCATTCGCACCGAGCGACGCCAAGACGGTGCCGTCCGAACACTCGCCTCCGCCACGCCGCCAAACTCGCCGACCAGCGAATTACCGATCAAGAAAATGATTATGACCGGGGGGGCCACGATGATGATCCCCTTGTTGATTGGTTTGTTATGGGAGCTTCGTGTGCAGCGGATCACCGACAGCTCGATGTGTGGCGAACTATCGGTTGTCGGTGAAGTGGCTCGCTTGCCAGCGGGGACGCGTTCGGTTAAAGGACGCCGAATTTTCGAGGAGAGTGTCGACTCGCTGCGGGCCAATTTGTTCCTCTCCACCCGTTGGAAAGAAACACGCTCGATCGCAGTTGTCAGTGGGATCTCTGGTGAAGGTAAAAGTAGCGTCGCATCTCAATTATCGCTGTCGATTGCTAAGGCGACCGGGGAGACCGTGCTGTTGGTCGATGCCGACCTGCGGTGTCCCGATCAGCATCGGCTTTTTGGCTTAGAAATGGGGCCTGGCTTATCGGCGGTGTTGGCTGGAAAGGCAACTCTGAAGGAAGCCGTGGACACGAGTCTTGGCGGTCAAATTCATTTGTTGCCAGCGGGCCAGCTATCGGCCAGCCCCCACCGTTTAATGAGTCCAGAGAGGCTGCAGACATTCATGGGTGAGGCGTTGGATAAGTATACGTACGTGGTGATCGATACCTCGCCCGTGCTGTCGGCAGGCGAAACATTGGCGATTGCAGCGACCGTGGAATCGACCTTGTTGTGTGTGATGCGAGATGTCAGCCGCGTCGACTCGATCCGGCAAACCACTCGCCGGCTGGAGGCTGCTGGCGCCTCATTGATCGGCACCGTCTTTAGCGGCGTGACTTCGCGGCAATACGCTTATCGCTACGGTGACTATCACTATGCAATGAGCGGTGGCGACTTCAGTGGCGGCGACCTGCTCGAGTCCAAAAAGGGCTAGGTGGTTTGTCGTGCTAATGGAATCGTCGGCGGATACGCTCAGCTCGACTTAGTTTAATTCACTTTAGTTTGCTCAATCATCCAAAGTTCAACATCGCTATGAAGAGTCCCGCGAAAAAAGGAGGAAGCGGCGCCGCACCCGGTCCAAAGGGATCCGGTCGCGCGATGGGTTCGGCACACAATCCGTCCCCTACCGGTGCCACGGAACAGCGAAACGACTCGAAATCGAAGCATTCGAGCTCCAAAGCAGATGCTGCCACCACGGAGGCGAAGGAGTATCTCGCCAAGCTGCAAAAGCGACAAACCGACTGGCGTTGGAATCGACCGCTACTGCTCTTAACTTCCGCTCTCGTGCTGCTGGCTGCGGGAGCATCCTACCTGTCGTATCGATATCACACCGAACAAACCTCCCAAACCTATTTTGCCCGTGCACAAGCCTCCAAGGAATCAGGTGATTTGGCCGATCAGGCCAAGTGGCTGGAACGCTACTTAATGATCCAACCGGATGATACCGAAGCGGTCGTTAGCTTGGCGGTCGCCGCCGACGAGGCAGTCGAATCGGCAAGGCGATTTGAACGTCCCCCACTGATCGATCGTGCTCGGCGGTTGCTCAATTCTGCAATCGCCCAACTCGGTTCCACAGATTCCCAGCAAGTCAATGAGCTGCGTGGTCGCTTGATCAAACGATTGCTTCAGCAGGGCGGGGCTTGGTATCGCGAAGCGGAGAGGCAAATCGTTTCGCTGGCGGCAGATGCCGATGATCCACAGGCGAATCGCTGGATGGCAGAGGCGTTGGTCGGGCAAGTCCGATTGTCTCGATACGATCCTCGATCGGCCGACAAGTACGACGCCGAAGATGCCTATTGGAATTGGCTCTCGCACCAAAAACCGGGTGAAGTGCTCTACCAAGCAATTCAACTGAATCCTACCGAAGTCGAGCTGCTCAATAGCTTGGTCGATCTCTGGCAATCCTCGCCCGAGCTGTTCGCGCAGGTCGAAGGGGATCAGGATCAACGCGCGGCACAATTGGAGGAGCGAGTCGAGGCGGCTTTGGGCGGGCTTGCTTCAAACACCGACAGCCGATCGCGATGGATTCGTTATCGCTTTGAACAGGGACGTGGCCAAAGCGAAAAAGCGGACCAAATTATATTGCCAGCCGCCGAAGACGCGGCCAAGCGTTTAGCCGTGGCTGCCGCTGAAGCAAAACTGAATGCTCCTGACGCGTCTGCGAATGAAAACGCATCAGCAGACGATTCCAACCCTTCACCGCAAGTCGATGCCGACAGTCAATCCATCGCGCAAACGTGGGATTACATCTTACTGAGCGAAGCCGCACGGCGTATCAGCGAATCGGATCCGCCACGAGCCAGGGGCTACTATGACAAATTGACCGCCTATCGCCCCAGCGCCGTGCCCGCAAATGTAACGGAAAGAGTTTATTTGCTGTCGGGACAACTCGTGCTCGAGCTGGGAGACATTGAGGCCGCCCTCGAGACCTGGAGACGTGGTCTTGAGGTATTACCGGACAGCCTTGATTTACTCGGCTCGCTCGCTCGCTTAGAGGTCTATCAGCTGCAGACCAACCCGAGCCTACTCGATCCCGATCAATACGAAAGCGACTTGACCGCTGACGCCACCGCGGAACCAAAAGTTGAAGTTGCCCAAGCGTCTGCAACGTTGTCTCGATATGAGCAGGCCATCGAGTCGCTGTCGACCCGTATGTTTCAGGCGTCCGAAGCCAGTATGCCACGTGATGCGAAGTTAGCACTCGGGCGACAACTCGAAACCGCACGCTGGCGGGCTCAAATTTTGCAAGCCGCCGTGGCGACCATGGAGCAGCGTCCACGCGACGCAATCGCATTGCTCCGCGCTGCGATCGCCTCGGCCGCCAACATTAACGATGCCGAACGCATCGCCGCTATCTTGCAACTCGCCGCGTTGTATCAAGCTGAAGGTGTCTGGGACCAAGTCGCAATGACGCTCGATGAAGCGATCAAGCGAACGCCAGAGAATCTCGCCCTACGAGCTCGCGCGGCAGATGCGTGGGCTCGCGCAGGCGACCAAAACCAATCGTTAGAACAATGGCGAATGGCCGGGAATTCTGATTCCCTCGGAATCCAAATTGCCTCCATCGAAGCCCA
>CAZHTX010000387.1:0-5696 GCA_964535475.1 uncultured Pirellulaceae bacterium | reverse complement strand
GGTTCCGCGAAACCGAATCAGCCGGAACGCGCAAGCGTCCGGTTCCGCGAAACCGTGACGCTAGCGCTCAACGGCTGACATAACCGAAAGAGAAACCATTTCCATCATGCCACCTTCGACCGCCGCCACCGAACTGCTTTCGCCCGAGTTGTTGGCTCGCTTAGAACGCTTGGAGCTCGTTTCTCGAAGGGTATTTCGGGGGCGACTCAAGGGCGAGCGACGTAGCAAACGTAAAGGGCAAAGCGTTGAGTTTGCCGACTTTCGTAATTACACCTTGGGGGACGACCTGCGATTTATCGACTGGAACCTTTATGCCAGGCTCGATCGCTTGTTCCTTAAACTTTTTCTCGAAGAAGAAGATCTTCACTTTTATACCTTGATTGACGCCAGCGCGTCGATGGGATTTGGCAGTCCCACTAAACTGCATGTCGCCAAACAGCTCGCCGCCGCCTTGGGGTACGTCGGGTTATGCCGTGCTGACCGCGTCAAAGTTGCCGCCTTGGGACCGCCGGCGGGCTCGGCTCCAGTGCTCCGTGGTAGATCTTCCATGTGGCGGATGATTGATTATCTCAATAACATCGAACCTGTTCATAACGTCTCTTTGGCGGAAGGGGTCAAAGACTTTTGCTTGCGGAGTCCCGGCAACGGAGTCGTTCTGCTGATCACCGACTTGATGGATAAAGCGGGCTATGAATCGGCGCTGCGAATGTTGGTGGGACGACGGATGGATGTGTTCTTGCTACATCTGCTGGCCCCCGAGGAACTCGATCCACCGCTCAGCGGCGACATTAAGCTGGTCGATGTCGAAGATGGTGATTTAGCAGAGATTACCGTCAGCCGGATATTGCTGAAGCGTTATCGTGAGACGTTGGCCTCATTCATTGAACAGGCAAAGACCTTCTGCGCGCGACGGGGTGTTACTTATCTACGACTCCGCAGTGACGAACCGGTCGACCGGATGGTTACCAGCTATCTTAGAACGCACGGGGTGGTGCGATGAATTTCATTCCCGCTCTGCCCAGCTGGGGGCTCTACCTGCTGGGGTTAATTCCGCTCGGGATTGTGCTGCTATACTTTTTAAAATTGCGCAGGCAACCACTGACGGTACCGAGCACATTTTTGTGGCAACGCACGATCGAAGATCTGCATGTTAATAGTTTGATCCAGCGGTTGCGAAACAATCTGCTGCTGATCTTACAGTTACTGTTCATGCTGTTGTTACTATTGGCCGTGCTGCGTCCCGGTTGGCAAGGTGAAAACAGTGCCGGTCGACGCATCATCTTTTTGCTCGACGCTTCAGCCAGCATGGCGGCTACCGATATGCAAGCGGGGCAATCACGGTTCGCCCATGCGCAAGATAAGATTGTCGAACAAATCGCCGCCATGGGTAGCGATGACCAAGCGATGCTGATCGCCTTTAGTGATCGCGCCGACATCTTGCAAGAATTTACAAGTGATCAATCGAGATTGACCGCCGCCGTGAAAGCGGCGGAAGTCAGTTCTCGGGCGACCGACATGGGTGAAGCCTTGCGGGCGGCCGCCGGTTTGGCTAATCCGAATCGCACCAGCCAAGCGGGCGATGTGAACGACGTGCAGGTAGCCGACGCGGCTCCCGCCGACCTGCTGATCTACTCCGATGGTCGCATGGATCAGCTCAACGATTTTAGCTTAGGTAACCTCTCACCCACCTATCACATGATCGGGTCACGCGAGAGTCAAAATATAGCCATCGTTGCTTTTCATGCCGAACGGAATACCGAACAACCAGACCGCTTACAAGTGTTTGCTCAATTGGCCAACTTCGGCGAGCGAACTATGGACGTCGTCGCTTCCTTGACGATGAATGATGAATTGATCGAAGCCGCTTCGGTCACCTTGGCGGGCGGTGATCAGCAGGGTCTGCCCTTTACCATCGAAGCGGCCGATGCCAGCGAACTGACATTGACTTTGGAAGGGACCGACGGCAAACCACTGGCCGATGATTTACAGGTTGATAACGTCGCCTTCGCCGCCTTGGCTCCCGCCCGCGAAGTTAGTGTCTTATTAATTACGCCGGGAAACACCGCGATCGAATTGGCACTGGGAACTCAGCAAGCGACCAAGCTGGGGGTCGCCGAAGTTCGCGCGCCTGATTATTTGGAGAGCGAACAATATCAACAGCGGGTTGCCAGCGGCCGCGACGACTTAATCATTTATGACCGCTGTTCCCCGGCAACGATGCCGCCCGCCAACACCTTTTTCATTGGCGCAGTTCCGCCGGGCGAATGGCAACAAGGAGAATTGACTGGTCCGATCTTGCCGATCGATATCGATCGCACCCACCCGATTATGCGATACCTCGAGCTTTTTTCGCTCAGGATCGTCGAGGGCTATTCGCTCACGGCGCCTCGCGGCGGCACGACTTTAATTAGCGCCGATGTGGGGCCCGTGTTGGTGATCGCCCCCCGCGACGGCCTGCAAGACTTGGTGATAGGTTTTGAAATCATCAGTGAAATGGAGGATGGCGCCACCTCTTTCAACACCGATTGGCCGGTACAACGGAGTTGGCCCGTGTTTGTTTTCAGCGCGATGCGATTTTTGGGTGGGGCGGCTGATACCAGCGGCGCGACCACTGTCCGGCCCGGCGAAACGGTTCCGCTGCGAGTTGATAATCGCCTGCGTACGGTGCGAGTTGAAAATCCGCGTGGCGACCGCGAAACGCTCAGCGTCGGACCGGCCGGCAGTGCGCCCTTTGCCGATACCGATCGCACGGGTCTCTATCGCGTGACCCCAGTTGATCAAGATAATGTCCTCAGCTTGTTCACCGTCAATCTATTTGATTTGCGCGAAAGCGAAATCACCCCGCAGGAATCGATCGAACTCGGCTATGAAACGATCGAAGGCACAATTGTGGCAACCCCGCAGCGCAGCGAAGCGTGGCGTTGGTTACTGCTGGGAGGCTTGGGCATCCTGGCAACTGAGTGGCTGATTTTTAACCGCCGGCTGCTGTAGCGTGCCAGCTACTTCGTTGCCTTGACAGTGATATTCCCGCCACTGATTGAACCAATCGAATGATCCGTTTGTCGCTGATACATACTCCAAGAACTTGACCAACCATGTTCGATCGATCTCGTTAAAGATACATCTGATATCGGCTTCTAACACCCAATTCACCTTTTTTTCTTAAATCCCAAACGCCAAGGTACCAAGTGCGTGGTGAGGAGCAAGTTGAGGTCGATAACCATATAACTGAAACTGAGAAAGTCTTGCTCGTAAATGTTCTGAAGTACGTTGCGAACTGCATGTTGGACGATTTTATCTTCCGCCGTCGGGACACAAGCAGGTAAACCTCCCTCGCGACCTTTATCAAAAGCCATCGCTGATCACCCGGCCAATCAACGTCGCCACGCCGTTCGATCAGAAAATGGGTGTGGTAACTTGCGATCGCCATGCATTGCGAAGAATCCATGCCGATAAAAAACTTGCTGTCGTCCTCTCAATGCGGTACGTTACGTTGAACCAAAACCGAGGATACTGCAATGTTCGGCCACGGTAACGAGGGCGGCCATTTGCCGGCGTCCAAAAAGTGAAAACCGCAGGAAACCATAAGCGGCGAAGTCGGGCGGTTTTGAAATGAACAATTTTCCGTCGCCGCCCGGTTACGGCAGTCGTTCGTCGACTGAAGCGCTCAATCTCTAAAGCAGAGCCTTACGCATTGGACGACGCGAATCCCTACGATGCTCCACTACCTACTATTGGGATCGATGGTGTCGCAGCTGACGACCGGCCGGGTCCAAGAGGCAACGCCGTGTTTTGGGGGTTCGTTGCCGCGGCTTCATTTGCTCTATCGATTTACGTTGCAACAAATCTAAACGCTCGGTGGCACGACCCGTGGATGACTCCGAGATACTCTCAATCGATGATGCTATGGTGGCGTTTTGGCGGTGCGATGGCTTGGGTTATAATGCTCTCGCTTCCGTTCGGCATCGCGTTTTGCTTTGACGCCTCAACGAGACGAAAACGATTGATCGCCCGATTGCTGACCGCTACAATGGTGCTTGTTCCACTAATTCTTGGTCTTCCGACATAGACTCTCTTTGCCGCTCAGACCTGAAGGACGATCTGAAGAAGTACAAGATGGAGGCAGAAGCCGACAATGCTTGGGTCTACGGTCGCGATAAAGACGCAATTGATCGCCTCATTGAAAAATTCAAGGAAGCAACGAAGACAGAAGATGGGGTAAAATTGCTCATCAAAAATGCGAGCAAGAAACTACTCGAATAAGTCCCATAAATCGGACACAAAATAACAAAGCCATGCACGCCGAGCACGCGATCGGCCGCTTCAAAATGGATAGCTTACTCGCGCGTGCCGGGTTACGGCGGACGTTCTGACTTGCAAGAAAACGAGGTGTATGATGAGAATTGCTTTATCCGTGATAACACTGCTTCTTGTTACAAGTGTGTCTGCGGTGGAACCGGATACGCCTCCTCGATTTGCAGGGCTAATAAAGGTCGGGGATAAAATCGGCTATACCCGCGATTCGGAAACAGGTGTCTATTTTTTTCGTGTGTACTCACCCGATATATTTAAGATCGTCGTTGCATCGAAAACTGTCGACGACGACGAACTCGAAGATAGATTTCCATCCATCACCGCTGCTAAGCGAACTGCGATCGAAGCAGAGAAGAAGTCCTGGCAAGATAGACTTAATCAGATACCCAAAGGCAAGCAGCCTTCCCACGAAGCGAGATTATCGGTGGCAAGCAAAGAGCAGCTTGCAACGGTCGAGCATGTCGGCGAAGACTATGTAATGCTCTCATCTCAGCGCAAACCAACCGAACGCTATGCCATTTCGTTGCGTTGGGTTACTAGTATCGGCTGGAGAAACGAAGTCCCCGTGCTTGCATACACCCAATTCGTAGCCGCTGAATAGGCAGAACCATCCAATACAAGTGAGCGGCGAAAGGTGACACTTAACGCAACTCGCTCATCCGGCGAATACGCGCGATAAGCCATTGGCCCTACGAGACCACTACGAACTGGATGTCCATTTCGATTACCCCGAAAACGACAGAACACAGCGTTGAACACGGAACCGCCGAAAAGTCGTTCCGAATGGGAACTCCTCTCAGGCGGCCCGCTGAACCCCGACGTTAGATGCCAAGAGAAGAAAGAAATATGACATGATAAGAACCCGCAGCATGACAACCTTAACCGCATTCTGGTGTGCAGTCCTTTTGACAGTCTGCCCCGTTTACGCGGATTCTGTCGTGAGCGTAAACGCACCTAGTGAACTGCAAGTCTGTCAACGAAACGACAAAGACCAGGCTAATGTTGTCATTGCCGGCGCTGTGAATGAAGGCGTAGACGTCATTGAGGCAAAAGCTGACCTGGCCGCCGGATTCAGGAACGGCGAGGCCGTCGGGTGGATAACAATTGCCGAGGGCAAGGAGATCACAGACGGGAAGTTCTCTGGCCAAATGTCTCTGAAGGCAGGCGGGTGGTACACGATCACCATTCGTGCTCGACGAGCCGACGAGATCGTTGGTGAAGCAACGATCAAGAAGGTTGGTGTCGGAGAGGTATTCGTGACTGCCGGGCAATCGTGAGCGTTCGGTGAACTGCATCTTGCGGTGGTCGTTAGGTTAGAGGGATTTGTTTTCCCTAACCTTTGGAGCCTTGTGATGGCCAGTTCGAAACGATCGGTCGAGAAG